>JAVBPM010000017.1:0-50334 GCA_031549605.1 Oscillospiraceae bacterium
GTTAGCCGAAATTTTACGGTTGTAGTACCAGAACGAGCTGCGCAGACCAACGCTCTTGTTGGCGCCATTGGCCATCGTGTCGACCGTCACGCGGTCGTGGGGGGCGTACAGGCCCGAGTTGCCCGTCTCGGAGTTGCTCCACAGACCGGCACTCATCTCATTGTTGGAGACAAAGGCGTACATGTAGCTGGTCGTACCGGCCGGCATGTCAGCGACGTCAAAGAATCGGTCGCCTGTTTGCGTGGTGTAGGGCGAGACGTTGGCAGCCGCCAGGTTGGCGCCTGTCTGCGTCGTGTTGACCGAAATCAGGCTGTGGTTGGGAATCTCAATGGTCTGAACAGGATAGTCGTCATTGTTCAGATTGTTGACCACATTGAGAACATTGAACTCAAGGCTGTTGTTGACCACTTTGAGCTCGCAGGTAATGACGCAGTCGACATTGGTACCGGTCAGCGTCATCTCATATTCGGCGCGATCCGCCTCCTTGGTGTAGGTCACCGACGGCGTGAGGCTGGCGCCGTTGATTTTCACGATACTAATGGCGGTGGGCTGACCCATAAAGATTTTGCCGCTTTCGGTCAGCTCATAACGCGCCACGCGCGGGAAGTTGGGGTCTATGTAGGCCGTCATCTTGGCGCTGGAGATGGTGACCGTGCCATCGTTGCTAAGCGACATGACAAGGTCCTTGCCAACGCTTGCATCGACGACGGTAACCGCCTGCGAGGCGGCGTTGTAATCGGTCTTGGTGGCATTGATGGTGTAATCACCGGCCACGACGCCGAGAATTTCAAATTTGCCCTCGGCATCGGTTGTGGTGTTAAAGCTGCCCATGGCAACCGCCACGCCTTCCAGCGGCGCGCCACCCAGGTCGCTGATCAAGCCATAGACACGGTAGGCGTCCTCGCCGCCCACCTTGGCCCAGCTCTCAAAATCGAGCTCAACGTCCTGTACCATATCGTCGGTGTTGGGCACATCGACGGTAATCGTTTTGGTGACATAGCGGTCACAGGTGATAACCATCTCGTGCTCACCCACCGCCACATCGGCCAGTGTATATGTACCGTCGGCAGCGGTGGTCGTTGTATCGCCGCCCATGGCCACGGTCGCACCGGCAACCGGCTCGTCGTCGGTGTTGGTAACTGTGCCGGTCACATCGGCGGCGACCAGCGCCGTCTGGCCCGAGTAATGAATGTCTTTGATCAGCGCTTCGCCCTGCACGGCGTTGTAGATAACGGCAAAGCCGAGATATTTGCCGCCTGCGTAGCTAAAGTCCGGGATGGGGATTTCCGCGAAGGTGGCGGTCACGCCGTTGAGCTTCATGGCTGTCAATTTGTAGTCATCCCACTCGACACGCATGGTGTACTCGGTGTTGGCTGCCGTGTGAGCAAACTGACTGTCTTTGTAATAACCAGTCGGGACGCCAGTCCCGTACACCTGGAAGAACCACGGCTTTGAGCCACCCGTGCCGCTGCGCAGCACCAGCGTGTTGTAGTGATTCTTGTAGCCAATCACAGGGCCAAAGCGCGACTTCGTCGCGTCTGACATGGGGATTTTGAAGGTAAACTCATAGTAACCGGGCTCATTGAAATCCATTTCAATGGGATTGCCTTCATCATCACACATCAAAAAAACCGCAGGGGGCGTCGCGTTGTTTTGATAGTTGTTGTCATTGGCCGTGCCCGATTTAATGCGCAGCCACTCGACTCCATCAATGGTGTCGACAGTCACCGTACCGGTGGTGGTGGACCCCTTAATGGTGCCGGGATCCTGCTTCCACTGATTGTCAGTTGCCGCGTCGGGATAGCTGGGCTCGGCACTGGCCTTCGGGCTGATGCCGGGCGCACAGAGCGCCACAATCAGCAGAAGGCTGAGAACGAGTGACAATCCGCGGTGCGTGGTACGAGTCATGATAATTCCTCCCTTTTCTTTGCGGCCGGAGACCGGGCGTTGCTTTGCCGAGTCTACCAACCGGTATACACTTACTATTCCATTGTAACAAGTACTGCGGCAAATTTCAATGTCTTTTGGGTAAAATCATACAACAAATCTCCATTTTTTCCCAAGCCTTTGTGGCAGACAGCTTTGCCGCTAATCTACCGTAAGCCGCTCCGGCACTCCCACAAAACGGTAGCCAAAACGAAGCGCTTGGTATATGATACAATTAGTTAACGGCAACAGACAGGAGGCGCATGATGAACAAACAGCAAAGCATTTTGGCAGGCCACACCGCACTGGGTATTGAACTCGGTTCTACGCGCATCAAGGCGGTGCTCATCGGCCGCGACTACCGTCCGCTTGCCATCGGCAGCCACAACTGGGAAAATCAACTGGTCGACGGCATCTGGACGTACAGTCTGGCCGACGCACGCGCCGGGCTGCAAGCCTGCTACGCCGACCTCAAGGCCGACGTGCATGCCCAATACGGCGTGCCCCTGACGACCGTCGGTGTTATGGGCATTTCGGGCATGATGCACGGCTACCTGCCCTTCGACGCAAGCGGCAAGCTGCTGACGCCGTTCCGCACGTGGCGCAACACCATGACAGCGCAGGCCGCCGAGCGGCTGACCGCCGCCTTCGGCTTCAGCATCCCGCAGCGCTGGAGTGTCGCCCATCTATACCAAGCCATCCTCAACAACGAGCCACACGTGGGTGCTATTGCCCACCTGACGACGCTGGCTGGTTACATTCACTGGCAACTAACCGGCGTGCGCGTGCTGGGCGTGTGCGAAGCCAGCGGCATGTTCCCCATCGGTGCCGACGGTCAATACAACGCCGATATGCTGGCGACCTTTGACGCGTTGTCGGGTCAAGAGTGTGCGCTCAGTGACCTGCTGCCGCGCGTACTGACGGCCGGTGACGCCGCCGGACGCCTGACAGCGCAGGGCGCTGCCCTGCTCGACCCCACCGGCGACTTGCAGCCGGGCATTGCCTTCTGCCCGCCCGAGGGAGACGCCGGTACCGGCATGGTAGCCACCGACGCCGTGACCCCGCGCAGCGGCAACGTCAGCGCCGGCACCAGCGTCTTTGCCATGGCGGTGCTGGAAAAGCAGCTGTCCCGCCCCTACCCCGAAATTGACATGGTGACGACACCGGCGGGCGATCCGGTGGCGATGGTGCACTGCAACAACGGCTGTGGCGACATTGACGCCTGGGTCGCGTTATTTGAAGAATTTGCCAAAGCGGCAGGGCTTACACTCTCTAAGTCGCAGCTGTATCAACTGCTGTTTGCCCAAGCGCTTGACGCCGACGCCGACGGCGGCGGCCTGCTTTCCTACAACTACCTGTCGGGCGAGCACATCACCGGCTTTGAGGCCGGTCGTCCGCTGCTGGCGCGCTCGCCAAGCAGCCGCCTGACGCTGCCCAACTTTATGCGCACACAGCTGTTCACATCGCTGGGCGCGCTGCATACCGGCATGCGTATTCTCTACGACAACGAAGGGCTGCGGCTCGACCGTATGGCCGGCCACGGCGGCTTTTTCAAAACGCCGGTGGTGGGGCAGCGCATAATGGCTGCCGCACTTAACACACCGGTCACCGTATCGGCCACCGCCGGTGAGGGCGGTCCGTGGGGCATGGCGGTGCTGGCCGCGTTTTTGCGCGACCGCAACGGCGCTGAAACGCTGGGCGACTTCCTCACCCGCCGCGTCTTTGCCGACAACACAGCCACCACGCAGCCGCCACTGCCCGACGACGTGGCCGGCTTCGCCGCCTTTATGCGGCGCTACACCGCCGGACTGGCCGTCGAGCGCGCCGCGATTGACCATTGGCAGCCATGACCAACTATTTAGAACTGATTGGCGCCACGCCGCTCTTTGCCGGCGTCGAGCGCTCGCAGCTGGACGCGCTGCTCGGCTGCCTCAACGCGCAGCAGCGCACGGCGCAAAAGCACGACATCCTGCTGCTGGCCGGCGACAGGCCGACACAGGTCGGCATCGTGCTGAGCGGTATCTTACACATTACCAAGGAGGACAGCGACGGCGTGCGCACCATTGTCGCGTCACTGGCGCCGGGTGATTTGTTCGCCGAGGCGCTCTGCTGCGCGGGCGTTGCCGAAAGCCCTGTCACGGTGACCGCCGAAACCGACGCCGAGGTGCTGCTGTTGCCTTTTGAGCGACTGCTGACCATGTGCCCCAACAGCTGCCCGCACCACACGCGGCTCATTCAAAATATGCTGGCGCTGATGGCCAGCAAGAATCTGCTGTTACAGAGCCGCTTGGAGGTGCTGCGGCTCAAGACGATACGCGCCAAGGTGCTGCACTGGCTGACCTCGCTCAACGCACAACCGGGCCGACCCGTTACCGTGCCCTTTAACCGCGAGCAAATGGCCGACTTCCTCTGTGTCGACCGCAGCGCGCTGTCGCACGAGCTGATTAAAATGAAACGCGACGGCCTGATTGACTACCACCTCAACACCTTTCGGCTCAAATAAAAACAGTGCCAAAAGGGCGTTGTCCGTAGGGGTGAACTGGAAATTCACTTACCAGCAGCATTTTACAACACACGACAGAGGGTGATTCGATGTCTTCTCAAATAAACGGTATTGATGTGCCGTATGATAAAAGCACCGAGGAATTAGTAGCCATGTTAGACTGTGAACCGCCAGTAATGGTCGTTGCCTGTGAAGCACTGTCGGTCAAAGCGGATTATTTATCCTTTTCAACGCTGCGCTCGCTGCTACACGACCTAGATTGGTGCAAAAGAAGACTAGCAGTTAAAGGTCTTGGTAAACACGCTCTATTCGAGAACTCGGCAGACGACGTTCTTAAGTGCTTGAACGACAAGTCTCCCTATGTAGTAAGAGAGGCCATGCGTGTTTTAGCAAACCATAGGGTTACCAGAGCGCATGACAGAATCATTGCACTCGTACAATCGCAAGACGAAACGACGCGCGAAGTGGCTGTTTCTTGTCTTGAATTTGTTTATTGCGAAGATGATTTCGATTTACTGTTAAAATTATTGAGTGACAAAAACAAAAAAGTACGGAATTTGCTGCCCACTATCATTCTGAATGTATCCAACAAAAAGAACTGGACTAGAGCATATAGCCTTATGAAGAGCAGTGAAGGCGCTAAAACAAGGTTTGCAGCTTGCCAACTGCTGAGCAAATTTGGGTCAGCTTTAGATAAAACCGATGTCAACATCTTCTTGCATGATTCTGATGGGCACATTCGTAATTATGCAAGCAAAATAAAGATAGGTAGCACACCAAAGTAGGTATTATATATACAAAAAGAAGATTTAGGAAACAAAGTCCTAAACCTTCTTTACCAGCTGCCTTTGTTGCTGTGCAGACACAGTCTAGTCAAGCTGGCTGCCGTCGGTGGCTAAAGTGACGACCTGCCAGGGAATCATCTTGTCGCAATTGTACAACGCCGTCTTGACCGCCGCCTCGATGCCGCCGCAGCAGGGCACCTCCATGCGTACGACCGTCACCGACTTGATGTTGTTACGCTGCAAAATGGCGGTTAATTTTTCGCTGTAGTCGCCTTCGTCCAGCTTGGGGCAACCGATGACGGTGATTTTATTCTTCATAAAGGTCTGATTGAAGCTGGCGTGGGCGTAAGCAGCGCAGTCGGCGGCCACCAGCAGGTTGGCATTGTCAAAATAGGGCGCGTTGACCGGTACCAGCTTGATTTGCACCGGCCACTGCCGCAGCTGGCTGCCGACCTCGGTCAGCGGCGCCGGTGCGGCGGGCGTTGCCGCGCGCTCAATCGAACGCGCCATAGTGCCGGGGCAGCCACAGGCCAGTGGTTGCGGCTGCTGTGACTGATGGCGCTTGACCGCTTCCTCGTCATAGGCCAGCGCCTCGCGCTCCTCAAAGCTGATGGCGCCGGTCGGGCAGACGGGCAGGCAGTTGCCCAGTCCGTCGCAATAGTCATCGCGCAGCAATGTCGCCTTGCCGTCAACCATGCCGATGGCACCTTCGTGGCAGGCGCTGACGCACAAACCGCACCCGTTGCACAGGTCGGTGTCAATTTTAATCATTTGTCGTTTCATGGTGTGCTACCTCCTTCATTTGGCTGTCTTGAGTATAGCGCATAAGACGCCGTCATTCCGTGGTAGATACCACAAAAAACAGCGCTATCGCCGCGGCTTGAACAGCAGCTGTCCGCCGGCCAGCAGCGCTGCCGCAGCCAGGCAGCCGGCCGTCAACCAAAAGCCACCGCCGAGCTGTATCTGCACCAGCGCTGTAATGTCAATAATCTGACCGATAATGCCCAGCTTTTCGGAGGCACTTTGAAACAACGCCGTTGTCTTGTCGGCCACGACGAGACCGGCAAAAATCATCAGCGCCAACCCGACAACCGCAAGCGCCGCGCGCAGCCGCCGCAGCTTGTCGGCCAATGCCAGCGCCAACAGCAGCAGCGCCAGCAACAGCGTAAGAAAATAGGCGACACAGGCGGCAATCAGCAGCTTGGCGCTGGCCGTCAAATGCCCCTGCGCGTCGACCAAGTTGAGCAGGTCGGTCTTGAGCAGGGTATCGCCCAGCTGGCTTTTTTCGCTGAAAAACGAGACAAGGTTGCCGGCTGAGATTTTCTTGTGGTAGTCGACGACAAACAGCTCAACGTCAATTGACAGCAGCGGCAGCAGGTAGCCGAGCACCGCCAGCACCATCAGCAGCGCCAGTGCCATCGACACAGCGCGGGTCTTCTTTGTTGCGGTAACAGCCCCCATACTCACACCTCCCAAATAACCGGGCCCTGCGACCGGATAGACAGCACCAGACAGCGGTTGTCGCCCAGCAGCGCTTCCATGCCCGTCTTGTAGGCCGCCAGCCGCCCGTGCGGCACAAAAGCTTGCACCGTGCCGGAAAAGCCGCCGCCGTGCACACGCGACGCACCCTCGTCGCCCAATAGATGCTGGCTCATGGCCAGCGCCAGTGCCAGCTCCTGACAACGCGGGTCAGTCGAGCGCAGCACGTTTTGGTTATACATAAACGACGACCGGCCCGACGCGGTCACCAGCGCCAAGAAGCCGGCCCAATCACCGCTCTGCAGCGCCCGTACCTGTCCGTCGACACGGTCGTTTTCCTTATAATAATGCATGGCGCGCAGCAGTGCGCGGTCACCCGTCTGCTCACGCAGCGCCGCCATGTTGGCAAACAGCGCCGACGCGTCGGCCTGCCGCAGCGACGTGTGGCCCAGCGCGTTGGCCACCGCCTTCATCTCGGCCGGAATGGCCGAAAACTCGGCGGTCAAATTGGCGTGCGAGCCGCCCGCCTTAACCAGACACAGCGCGTGGCCCGACGCGTCAAAATCGCAGTTGACCGGCGTAATCACCGGATGCTGCTCGTCGGCCAAGTCAACGGCCACCAGCCCGCCGCACACGCTGCCCAGTTGGTCGAGCAACCCAGACGGTTTGCCGTAGTAAACATTTTCGGCGTACTGACCGATTTGCGCCAGTGTCACGCCGCCGATGGCGGCAGTCGGGTTGTAAAAGCGCGTTAGCATCGTCCCGACCAAGATCTCAAAAGCGGCTGACGACGACATGCCAAAGCCGCTGGTGACATCGCTGGTGGTGTAGGCCACCAGACCGCCCACGTTGTGACCCAGCTGCACCATGCGCGACGCGATGCCGCGCACCAGCGCGTTGCTGCTGCGCCGCTCAGCCGCCACCGGCTCGAGGTTGCCCAGCGCCACACAGTTTTCGCGGTGGCCGCGCGAGTGAATGACAATGTTCGGTTCGTCACAGGGCGCGGCAACGGCGAGTACATCGAGATTTACGGCGCCGGTCAGCGCCCGGCCGTGGTTGTGGTCGGTGTGGTTGCCGCCAATCTCGGTGCGACCGGGCACGCTGAAAACGACAATGCCGTCGCGGTCGCCAAACCGGTCGACAAAGGCGTCGACCGCCGCTATGTATCGCTGCCGCTGACCGTCAAAACGACTACCGTACAATGTTTTCATCCGCTCGTCAAAGCTGCCGCCGGACAGCGCCGTGCGCCACTTGCTTGCGTTGGCCATGTGCTCCACCCCGCTTTTGACCAGTATATCACAAGCCGACAACGGCTGACAACCTCATTCAAATTTATCATTTGTCACTTTGAACGAGCGAGAAAACAAGAGCAAACAAGAGCATTTGAAAGTTTGAAAACTTTATATGAAAAAGTGTTGACAAGTCCTGTTGCAGCGTGGTATAAATGAGGGCAACAAAAAACAGAGGAGGCTCTTTCATGAGCACGACCATGGCAAGAAAAGAGACCGTCGAGCGTAAATGGCTGATCATTGACGCCGCCGGTGTCCCGCTTGGCCGCACGGCCACTAAGGCCGCTGTGCTGCTACGCGGCAAACATAAGCCGGAATACACGCCGCACGTTGACACGGGTGACTTTGTCATCATCATCAACGCCAAGAAGGCTGTTCTGACCGGCAAAAAAGGCGACCAGAAATTTTACCGCACCCACAGCGGCTACGTCGGCGGTCTCAAAGAGACCAAGTACCGCCTGCTGATGGACAAAAATTCACCGCTGGCCATGCGGCTGGCCGTACGTGGCATGATGCAGCGCAACGCGCTGACGCACAAGGCGCTGACCCGTCTGCGCATTTTTGCCGACGACAAGCACACGCACGCCGCGCAGCAGCCCGAAGTCTACACCGGAGGTAACGCCTAATGTATAAGAGCAAAAAGCCGTATTTTTACGGCACCGGCCGTCGCAAGTCGTCGGTCGCCCGCGTTCACCTCTTCCCCACCGGCACCGGTGCCATTACCATCAACGGCCGTGACATCGACGACTACTTTGGTCTCGACACGCTCAAGATGATTGTGCGTCAGCCGCTGCTGGCCACCAACACCGTCGGTCGCGTTGACCTCGACATCACTGTCGTGGGCGGCGGCGTCACCGGTCAGGCCGGTGCTATCCGCCATGGCGTCAGCCGTGCGCTGCTGCTGGTCAACGAGGAAAACCGCCCCGTGCTCAAGGCCGCCGGCTTTTTGACCCGCGACCCGCGCATGAAAGAGCGTAAAAAATGCGGCCTCAAAGCCGCCCGCCGCGCACCCCAGTTCAGCAAGCGCTAAACGACAACTTTCACACACAGAAGCCTCGACCGCAACAGCGGCCGAGGCTTTGTCTATTACCCATCATGCGATGGGCACAACCTCATATTGGCAAAACGCCAGCATTTCTTCGTCGGAAAAATCACCAGTAAAGCTGGCCGAAAAGCTTCTATGATCGCAAATCCAATAGACAGAACACGCCGTCTCTGACCGATACAACGCGTATGATACGCCCTTTCGCTGAACCCACTCCAGTGTTTGACCCGCCCCCGCTTCAGCGCGTACTACCGACTCCTCTGCCCTCTCTCGAAACCACAGCAGTGACGCGCTCACGCGTCGACCCTCCGCCGCACTGTATATCACTTCAACATAAGCACTGCCGCCGTTGCCACCGCCGGCCACATTGATTCCATCCAACACCAGCCCGGCCGGCACAGTGCCCGGCCGACAATACTCGGTCAACGACCCCACCCGCTCTTCATCGGCAGACGGGTCGGCTCTCTTTGCCTCGACTGCCGCTATCAGCTCACCTTCGCTGACAAAAAACTCATAGGTGTAACACGCGTCAACCGTGGAGGTAGACATGCTTTGCGGCGATGGCGCTGCCATGTCACGGTCAACCTTGCCGCAGGCACCCAGCAGAGAAAGGCCAACCAGTACAACCGCCAAAACAATCCCCGCCTTCATATGTACACCTCCTGTTATCGGCATTATATATCACATGAAAACTTTACACAACACAGGAAATTCACCTTGAATGTTTTCGCAAACCACGGCAGGTTTTTTCTTGCGCGCTGTTGACTGACCGCTGTTTTTCCGTTACAATGGCAAGAAAAGAATAAGGGGTGTCGGATATGCTGAATGTCGACGAGAAGAGCAAGTTTCTCAAACAGGGCTACACCTTTGACGACGTCCTGCTCATTCCCGCGTACAGCGAGATTTTGGGCAAGGACGTCAATTTGCAAACGCAGCTGACGTCGCGCATACGGCTCAATGTGCCGTTGATGAGCGCGGCGATGGACACGGTCACCGAGTCGCGTATGGCCATTGCCCTCGCGCGTGAGGGCGGCGTGGGCATCATCCACAAGAATATGAGCATCGAGCAGCAGGCCAGCGAGGTCGACCGCGTCAAACGCAGCGAAAACGGCGTCATTACCAATCCTTTTTCGCTGACGCCGTTGCACACGCTCAAGGACGCCGACGATTTGATGGCCAAGTTCCGCATTTCGGGCGTACCCATCTGCGACGAGGCGGGCCGTCTGGTGGGCATCATCACCAACCGCGACCTCAAATTTGTCGAGGACATGTCGGCGGCCATCGAGTCGACGATGACCAAAAAGAACCTCATCACCGCGCCGGTCGGCACGACACTGGCCGAGGCCAAGGGCATGCTGATGCGCGGCAAGGTGGAAAAGCTGCCCATTGTCGACGACGAGGGCATGCTGCGCGGTTTGATTACCATTAAGGACATTGACAAAGCCGTCGCCTACCCCAACTCGGCGCGCGACGCCGAGGGCCGGCTGCTGGTCGGCGCCGCGATTGGCGTCACGGGCGATATGCTGCAGCGCGCCGAAGCGCTGCTGGCGGCCGGTGCCGACGTGCTGGGGCTCGACAGCGCCCACGGCCACTCGAAAAACATTCTCAACGGCGTGCGCGAACTGAAAAAGCACTTCCCGCACGCGCAGGTCATTGCCGGCAACGTCGCGACAGCCGAGGGCACCAAGGCGCTGATTGACGCCGGTGTCGACGCCGTTAAGGTGGGCATTGGCCCCGGCTCGATTTGCACCACGCGTGTGGTCGCCGGTATCGGCGTGCCGCAAATCTCGGCCATCTACGACGCCGCCTGCGAGGCCAGCAAGCACAATATCCCCGTCATTGCCGACGGCGGCGTGCAATACTCGGGTGACGTCGTCAAGGCGCTGGCAGCCGGTGCCAACGTCGTGATGATTGGCTCGTTGTTTGCCGGTTGCGAGGAGTCGCCGGGTGACAGCGAGCTGTATCAGGGCCGCCGCTTCAAGGTCTACCGCGGCATGGGCTCGATTGCCTCGATGCAGCAGGCCAAGGGCAGCGCCGACCGCTATTTCCAAGAGGACGCGCAGAAATTGGTGCCTGAAGGCGTCGAGGGCCGCGTGCCCTACAAGGGGTTGCTTTCTGAATCGGTGTTCCAGCTGGTGGGCGGTATCCGCTCGGGCATGGGCTATTGCGGCACGCCCGACATTCCGACGCTGCACGAAAAGGGCACCTTTATCCGCATCACCGGCGCCGGTCTGCGCGAGAGTCACCCGCACGACATCTCGATTACCAAAGAATCACCCAACTACACACCCGCCAACCTGTAACGTAAGGAGTATCCCATGAAGCTTTCATTTTCCACAGTCGGCTGCCCACACTGGCGCTGGGGCGAAATCACCGCTACGGCCAAGGATTTGGGTTACAGCGGCATTGAGCTGCGCGGTCTGGGCGACGACTTGTTTCTGCCCGAGGTTAAAATCTTCCAGCCCGAGCACCGCGCCGATACGCTTGACGGGCTGAAAAAACACGGGCTGGCCATCGCCTGCGTCGCCAGCTACTGCCAGTTGCACAAAAACGACCGCAACGAGCTGGCCGCCACGCGTGACACCATTGAGTTGGCCGCCGCACTCGAAGCGCCGTTTGTCCGCGTGTTGGGCGACAGCTGGGGCGAGCCGGGCACCGACGTCGACGAGGCGCTGGTCGCCGAGCGACTCAAGGCGCTGGCACCCTATGCCGCCGAGAAAAACGTCACGCTGCTGGTTGAGTCCAACGGCGTTTGGTCCAACACCGCCAAGCTGGCGGCGCTGCTCAACGACGTCAACAGCGACGCCGTCGCGGCACTGTGGGATGTCTGGCACCCCATCCGCAACTACGCCGAAGCGCCGAGTGCCACCTATGCCAACATTGGCCAGTGGGTCAGGCATGTCCACCTCAAGGACGCGCGCGGCAACGGCCTCAAAATGCTGGGCTACGGCGACCTGCCGCTGGTCGAGATACTGCGCCTATTGAAAAGCGGCGGCTACGACGGCTATCTGTCCGCCGAGTGGACCAAGCGCTGGAACGCCGACCTTGAAGACCCGGGTGTGGTCTTTGCCCACTATGTCTATATGGCGCAAAAGCTGTGGGGTCAGGCGTGAAGGCATACTGCAAAACCTTTGGCTGCCAGCAAAATGTGCGCGACAGTGAGACGGCCGCCGGACTGCTGGTGCAGTGCGGCTACGCGCTGACCGATACGCTGCGCGATGCCGACGTCATTTTCATCAACACCTGCGCCATCCGCGCCCACGCCGAAAACAAGGTGCTGAGCTATTTGGGGCGCTTGAAAAAGCTAAAACAGGACAAGCCGACGCTGCAAGTCATTGTCTGCGGCTGTATGCCCGCCCAACCGGCGGTGGCCGCCAAGCTCAAGGAGCAGTTTCCGCAGGTCGACATTATCATGGCGCCCGACGCCTTGCCCAAGCTGCCGCAGCTGCTGGCCGACAGCCTGTCGGGCGCCGGTCGGCAGGTCGACACGCAGCCCAACGCCACATGGCACGAGCCGCTGCCCGTCGCGCGCGGCGCGGTCACGCCCGAGGGCGTCGACAACAGCGAGGCGCTGGTGACCGTGATGTCGGGCTGCGACAACTATTGCAGCTACTGCATCGTCCCCTACGTGCGCGGCCGCGAGCGCAGCCGCCGCGTGACCGACGTACTCAGCGAGGTACAAGCCGCCGTGGCAGGCGGCTTTTCGCGCATTATGCTGCTGGGACAAAACGTCAACGCCTACCACGACGGCGACGCTGATTTTCCGGCGCTGTTGCGCGCCATCAACGAAATCGACGGCGACTTTACCGTGCGCTTTATGACCAGCCACCCCAAGGACGCCGACGTGGCGCTGTTTGACGCGCTGGCGCAGTGCGACAAGCTGGAAAAGCACCTGCACCTGCCGGTGCAGTCGGGCTCAAGCGCCGTGCTCAAGGCCATGAACCGCAAATACGGCCGCGAGCAGTATTTGGCCAAGGTGACCGCGCTGCGCGAGCGCCTGCCCGCCGTACGGCTGACGTCGGACATCATCGTCGGCTTTCCCGGCGAGACCGAAGCCGATTTTGCCGATACGCTGTCGCTGGTCGAGCAGGTGCGCTTTGACCAGCTGTTTACCTTCTTATTTTCACCGCGCCGCGGCACACCGGCGGCGTCCATGGCCGACGCCGTACCCGATGAGGTCAAAAAAGAGCGTTTTGCCCGACTGCTCGCGCTGCAAAAGCGCATTGAAACGGGCGAGGGCTGAGCCATGGAGCTGTTGCTGGCTCAGCTTTGACCACAGGCTTCCATTGAAAGTGAGGTGAGTTCATGCCGTCCTTGCAGACGCCCATGATGCGGCAATACTACGACATCAAAAATACGCTGCCCGACTGCATTTTGTTCTACCGGCTGGGCGACTTCTACGAGATGTTTGACGACGACGCGCGGCTGGTCAGCGCCGAGCTCGATTTGATGCTGACCACGCGCGACCGCAATGCGCCGCCCGAAGAGCAGACGCCGATGTGCGGCGTGCCCTTTCACTCCAGCGAGGCCTACATAGCGCGACTGATTGAGCGTGGCTACAGCGTCGCCATCTGCGAGCAAATCGGCGATCCGGCGCAATCCAAGGGCTTGGTCGAGCGCAAGGTGGAGCGCCGTTTGACGCCCGGCACCGTGACGGAAAGCACCTGTCTTGACGAAGGCGTCAACAACTACCTGTGTGCGCTCTGCTTTGACCGCGAGGGCGTCGGGCTTTGCTTTGCCGACGTGTCGGCCGGACAGATTTATGCCACCCAGCTGACCGCCGCCGACGGCGTCTCGGCGCTGCGCGACGAACTGGCGCGGTTTGCTCCGCGTGAAATCATTGTCGCCCGCAGCGCTACGCTGTGGGACGGCGCACTTGACAACACCGCCTGTACCGTATCGCGCACTGACGACGACCTCTGGCAGCCGGAAGCAGCCGGCCACTGCGCCGAGCTGGCCTTTGGCCCGCTGCCCCACGCCGCCGCGCGGCTCGTGACGGCCGTCGGCGCGACGGTGGGCTATATGCAGTCGACGCAGCAGCAAATTGACGGTCTGCTGGGCGATTTGCAGCTCTATCAACCCGACCTCTACGTCGCACTGGACGCCTCGACACGCCGCCATTTGGAGCTATGCGAGAGCCTGTCGGGCGGGCGGCGCGGCTCGCTGCTGGCGGTGCTGGACAAAACAGTCACGCCCATGGGCAAGCGGCTGCTGCGCAACTGGCTGCAGCGTCCGCTGCGCAGTGTGCAGACGGTCAACGAGCGGCTGGACGCCGTTGAGTTTCTGACGCGCGACACCGTCGTGCGCGGTGAGTGCGCCGAGGCCATGAAGGGCATCGGCGACATGGAACGGCTGATTGGCCGCATCTGTGCCGGAACGGCCAACGCCCGTGACCTGATGGCGCTTTGTCTGGCCTGCGAGCACATTGAGCAGCTTAAGCGGCAAACCGTGCCGCTGCGCGGCGAACTGCTGGCACGCACGGCGACGGCCATTGAGTCGCTGAGCGACATTGCGCTGCTGATTGGCCGCACGCTGGTCGACAACCCGCCGCTCAAGGCGGCTGACGGCAAGCTGATTAAAATCGGCTACAACGACGAGGTCGACCGACTGCACAACGTCGTCGAGCACACCAAGGAGCTGGTGGCCGCCATGGAAGCGACCGAGCGCGAACGCACCGGCATTAAAACGCTGAAAATCGGCTACAACCGTGTGTTTGGCTACTATATTGAGATTTCCAAGGGCCAAAGTGCCAACGCGCCGGCCGAATACGACCGCAAGCAGACGCTGGCCAATGGCGAGCGCTTTACCACCCCCGAACTAAAAGAGATGGAGACGACCATCCTGACCGCGCGCGACCGGCTGCAGGCGCTGGAGGAACAGCTCTTTTTGCAGCTGCGCGCCGACGTGGCGGCCCACGCCGACCGCATCCGCGGCACGGCGGCGGCCATTGCACAGCTGGACGTGCTGGTGTCGCTGGCGGCGGTGGCCGTGGCGCGGCGCTACGCGCGGCCGCAGTACGACGACAGCGACACGCTGGCCATCACCGAGGGTCGCCACCCTGTTGTCGAGGCGCTGCTCAAGGACAGCCCCTTTGTGCCCAACGACGTCGCGCTCGACGGCCGCACCAACACCGTGATGATTCTCACCGGCCCCAACATGGCGGGTAAGTCGACCTATATGCGTCAGGTGGCGCTCATCGCGCTGATGGCGCAGATGGGCAGCTTTGTGCCGGCCAAGCAGGCGCACATCGGCCAGCTGGACGCTGTGTTCACGCGCATCGGCGCGTCCGACGACCTGACCGGCGGCCAGTCGACCTTTATGGTCGAGATGTCGGAGGTGTCGCATATTCTGGCGCACGCAACCAAACAGAGCCTGCTGATTCTCGACGAGGTGGGACGCGGCACTTCGACCTTTGACGGCATGGCCGTGGCGCAGGCGGTGCTGGAATACGTCGCCGACGCTAAGAAAATCGGCGCGCGTACCATTTTTGCCACCCACTACCACGAGCTGGCCGACATGGAGCATCAGCTGCCCTATGTAGTCAATTACAACGTCAAGTCGAAATAGCGCGGCGACGACATTGTTTTTTTGCGCAAGGTGGTGCGCGGCAGCACCGTCGACAGCTATGGCGTCGAGGTGGCCAAGCTGGCCGGTCTGCCGTCTAAGGTGATCAACCGCGCACAGGCGCTGGTTGAGGTGCTGGAGGCCAACGCCTTCACGCACGAAAAGCGGCCGGTGCAGCCGCAGGGCGAGCAGCTGTCGCTGGGCGAACTGTCGGCTGGTGAGGTCGTGCGCGATTTGGCCGACCTGTCACTCGATACGCTGTCACCCATCGAGGCCATGAATGTGCTGTACAAGCTGCACGCCAAGGCCAAGGAGGTGCTGTAATGGCCGTTATCGGAAAGCTACCGCCCCATCTGGCCGACATGATTGCCGCCGGTGAGGTCGTCGAGCGTCCCGCCAACGTCATCAAGGAGCTGTTGGAAAACGCCTTTGACGCCGACGCCCAATTTGTCACCGTTGAAATTGAAAAGGGCGGCGTTACGCTGATGCGTGTCAGCGATGACGGCTGCGGCATGGAACCGGCCGACATGGTTATGGCCTTCGAGCGCCACGCCACCAGCAAAATACACCAGACCGAGGACTTGGAAGCCATAGTCACCATGGGCTTTCGCGGCGAGGCGCTGGCGGCCGTGGCCGCCGTCAGCCGCGTGACCATGACCTCGCGCCGTGCCGACGACGCGATGGGCCACGAGGTGTCGGTGCAGGCGTCGGCGCTACTGTCGCAGCACAGTGTCGGCGGTCCGCAGGGCACTACCGTCGTCGTGCGCGACCTGTTTTTCAACACACCGGCGCGCTACAAATTTTTGAAAAAAGACGCCACCGAGGCTGGCTATATCCAGAGCATGGTCATGCGTGCCGCGCTGTCGCGACCCGACGTGTCGGTACGCTTTGTCAAGGACGGGCAGCAGGTCTTTCAAACGCCCGGTGACAGCGACCTGCGTTCGGCCATCTACTGCTTATATGGGCGTGAGCTACTGGCAGGGATGCTGCCGGTATCCAACGAGTATGAGGGCATGAGCGTCACCGGCTTTACCGGCCAGCCGTCGCTGGCACGCGGCAACCGCGCGCTGGAGATTTTTGTCGTCAACGGACGACCCGTCGGCTCCAAGACGCTGATGGCGGCGCTGGAGGAGGCCTACGCCAAGATGCTGCTGACCGGCCGCTACCCTATCAGTGTGCTGCATCTGGACATGGACCCGTCGCTGTATGACATCAACGTCCATCCCGCCAAGGCCGAGATTAAGTTTGCCCGCGAGCGTCAGGTGTTTGAGGCCGTCTACATGGCGGTGCGCAACGCGCTGCAGCAGGGCGACGCCGTCGTGCGGCCAACGCTGGCCGTGGCCGAGCCGACACCGGCGCCAACCGAAACGCTGACCATGCGCCAGCCCGAATTGCAGTTGGTGCAGAGCCGACCCGTCGTGGCGCCGCCGCCGGTTATGGCACCGCCGCCGATCGCACGCCCTGCCACGCCGCCGCAGCAGTCGATGCCCATCGAGCTGCCGCAGCAGGTAGAGCTGCCGCAGGACGAGCCGTGGCGCGTGGTTGGCGAAGTACTGGGCGGCTACATTCTGATTGAACAAGGCCAGCAGCTGCTGCTGTTGGACAAGCATGCGGCGCACGAGCGCCTGCTTTACGAACGGTGGGCTGCCAGCCAACCGGCCCAAATGGCACAACAACTGCTAGCGCCGCTGGTGGTGCGCATGGCGCCCGACCAACAGGCGTTGCTCTTGCAGCACAGCGACTTGCTGGAGCAGGCAGGCTTTGAGCTGGACGACTACGGCGACGGCGCGTTGCTGCTGCGGGCGGTGCCGCACGACCTTGACGCCGACGACGCCGGCGCGCTGCTCGACGAGCTGGCGCACGAATGGCGCAGCGGACGGCGCGGCGCGACGCTGCGCACCCGCGACGAGCTGCTCAAGATGGTGTCGTGCAAAGCCGCCATTAAAATCGGCAAACGCAGCAGCCGACAGGAAATTGAGGCACTGGCGCAAACGGTTATGACAACGCCGACGCTGCGCCACTGCCCGCACGGTCGACCGCTGCTGGTGTCGCTGAGCCGTAAAGAAGTCGAAAAGCTGTTTTTGAGGCAGTGAGATTAAATTGACAGTAGACAGGCGGTAACTGTATGGGAAAGTACACACTCCGCGCCAGCCGACCTGACGACGCGGCGGCATTGTCATATATCCACGCCGCCGCGTGGCGGGTGGCCTATCGCGGCGTCATTGACGACGCTTATTTGGACAGCCTGCCCGACGACCATTGGGTGGCTTTTTTTAATGGCAAGCCGGACGGCGTGTTCGGGCTGGTGCTGGAGGTCGACGGCAAGCCGGTCGGCACGCTGCACTACGGGCCGTCGCGCGACAACGACCTGCCCGGCTACGGCGAGATTTACGCCTGCTATTTGCTGCCCGACTACTGGGGTCAAAATTACGGCAACGCCATGCTGGCGCGGTCGTTAGACGAGCTGCGTCGGCTGGGCTACACGCAGGCATCCATCTGGGTGCTGGACGTCAATTTGCGCGCACAAAAGGCTTATCAACGCCTCGGCTTTGCCGCCGACGGCGC
Source organism: Oscillospiraceae bacterium (assembly GCA_031549605.1). GTDB lineage: Bacteria > Bacillota > Clostridia > Oscillospirales > UBA929 > WRAI01. The sequence goes on from JAVBPM010000017.1 coordinate 18,157, forward strand.
CACGCAGCAGCACCACGTCGGCAATAGCGTTGTCACCGACACACGCCGGCGGGTGACGCTGTGAGTCGTGTGATTGCCGTGCTTGGCCCGACGGCGTCGGGCAAGAGTGCGCTGGCGCTGCAGCTGGCGCAAGCACTCGACGGCGAGATTGTCAGCTGCGACGCCATGCAGATTTACAAGGGCATGGACATCGGCACGGCCAAGGCCACCCCCGCCGAACGGGCGGCGGTGACGCACCATATGCTCGACATTGTCGCGCCGACCGACGACTACTCGGCGGCGCGCTACGCCGTCGATGCGTTGCACTGTATTGAAAACATTCAGCGGCGCGGTAAGGTAGCCATCGTGTGCGGCGGCACGGGGTTCTATTGGCGCACGCTCTATTGCGGCGGCTCGGACGCGCCGAAGGGCGACGAGCAGCTGCGCGCGCAACTGGCCGCGCAGCCACCTGAGCTGCTGTGGCAACAACTGCAACAGGCCGACCCCGTTACGGCGGCTCGGCTCAACCCCAACGACCTGCGCCGCGTGGTGCGGGCGCTGGAGGTATACCGGCTGTCCGGCCGACCGCTGTCGTCCTTTGCCGCCCACGGCCGGCCGCGCTTTGACGCGCTGGTGCTGGGGCTGTCGCTGCCGCGCGAGACGCTGTACCGCCGCATTGACGCCCGTGTCGACGCCATGCTGCGCGACGGGCTGCTCAACGAGATCGCCCGCCTGCTCGACGGCGGCCTGTCCCCTGCCTGCACGGCCATGCAGGCCATCGGCTACAAGGAGTTTGTCGGCGTGGTGCAGCGCGGCGAGCCGCTGCAAACAGCCGCTGATCTGTGCAAGCAAAGCACGCGCCGCTACGCCAAACGACAGCTGACGTGGCTGGGCAAAGAGCCTGACCTGCAATGGGTCGAGGCCGAGTCGCCCGATTTGTGCCGACAGGTGCAACAACGCTATTCACAAATGACCTAAAGGGTGCTATAATCACATTTATGTAAACGAAAGGCGGTGAGCGGTTGAATAAGAGACAGGACAGTATCCTGATCAAAATTATGTCGGCGCTCATTGCGCTGTTTGTGCTGATTTACATGAGCTATCACATGTTCAAATTTATCAGCAACCCCATTACCACCATCACGCCAACACTGCAAACGGCCGAGGACAGCACCTCCATCAACGGCTATCTGGTGCGCAACGAGGTGCTGGTGCCGCGCTCGGCGGGCATTGTCGACTATCTGGTCAGCGAGGGCACGCGCGTAGCGGCGGGTCAAGTGCTGGCCGATTTGTACAGCAGTGCCGAGGCGCTGGAAACCAACCGAAAAATCGCGGCCTTGCAGCAGCGCAAAACCGAGTTGCAGGGCATTCTGTCGCACAGCGACGCCTACACCGACGCGGCGGCACTCGACCAGCAACTGTACGCGCTGCTGGCTGAAATCCACGCCGGCGTCGACGAGCGCAAGACGCAGACGCTGACTGAGCTGAGCACTCAATTGCAGCAGATGCTCTTTATGCGCGAGCACCACTTTGACGCCGAACCGGCCATCCAAAGCATGATTGCCGCCATTGACAGCCAGCTGGCCACGTTGCGCACGGCTTCCAAGTCGCAGTCGGTCACCAGCCCGCAGGTCGCCTATTTTTCCTCGATGGTCGACGGCTTTGAAACAGTGCTTAAGCCGGACATGCTGAAGGAGCTGACGGTGTCACAGGTGCGCGACTGGCAACACAAGCAGATGACCGTCGACCCCGACGCCTATCTGGGCAAGCTGGTGCCCGACTTCGAGTGGTACTTTGTCGGCATCATGCCCTACGAGCAGGCCATTAAACTCAACCGCGTGTCGCTGCGCTTTGACCAGGACTTCTGGACAAAGGTCAACATGACCGTCGTATCGGTCGGCGGCGATGAGGACGGCCAGTGCGTCGTGGTGATGAAATCGCGCGACAATATGTCGTCGACCATCCGCGCGCGCCGCCAGACGGCCGACATTGTGTTCAAAACCTACACAGGGTTGCGCATCCCCAAAAAAGCGCTGCAAATCAACGGCGAGGGCCAGCCGGGCGTCTACTGTCTGGTCGCCGGCGTCGCCCGCTGGAAAAAGGTGAACATCATCTACCAGACGCCCACCTATTACCTCGTCGACTACGACAAAACCAACGCCTCGGCGCTGCGCGACAACGACGAAATTCTCATCAACGGTAAGCTGTACGACGGCAAGAAGGTGCGCTGATGAACGTCAAGCCGATGCTGTCACAAATCAATCGACTGGCCGACGCCGCGGGTCACGGGCCCGTGACGCTGGTGGCCGCCACCAAGATGCAGAGCGCCGAAACGGTGCGCGCCGCGATTGCCGAGGGACTGACCGACGTGGGTGAAAACCGCGTGCAGGAGCTGCTGGACAAATGGCGGCAGGTCGCGTATACCGGCGCGCGACTGCACTTTATCGGCCATCTACAGCGCAACAAGGTGCGCGACATCATCGACAAGGTAGACCTGATGCAGAGTCTCGACTCGCTGCCACTGGCGCAACGGCTCAACGACGAGGCGGCGCGCATTGGGCGCGTATTGGACGTGCTGGTGCAGGTTAAGCTGGGCGACGAAGACGCCAAGCACGGCTTTGCGCCGGACGAAGTTATGTCAACTGTACAGGCGTTGCAAGCCTTTCCGTCGTTACGCGTGCGCGGCCTTATGTCAATTCCACCACCGGCATTACAGCAATTAGATGGCAATAAAAAATATTTTTCCCAATTATGTAAAATATATGTTGACAATAAGGAAAAAATAGGGTTTAATAATTCTGTAAACTTTTTCAATGTGCTGTCCATGGGAATGAGCGACGATTATGCGCAGGCCATCGCGGCTGGCGCGACAATGGTACGAGTAGGGACCGCACTGTTTGGACAACGGAATTACAACGGATAGCAGGAGGAACGGAAAATGGGATTTATGGACTCGATGAAGGCTTTCTTGAAGCCGGACGACTTTATGGATGAAGTGGATGAAGGCGGCGAACTCTTTCCACCCATGAAGAAAAAGCCGGAGACGACAAAGCGCGTTGCCAACGAGGAGAAGGTCGTGAACATTATGGCCGCCACGCAGCACCGCGTGATTATTCTCTCTCCGCACAGCTTCAAGGAAACGTACGACAGCATTGCCGACCACCTGCGTGATCGCCACATTTTGGTTATCAACATGGAGCGCACCAACAAGGACGACGCGCGCAACCTGCTCTACTTTATCGGCGGTGTTGTCAACGCGCTGGACGGTCAGCTTCAGATTATCGCCACCAATACATACATGGCGACACCGACCAACGTGCAGCTTGAAGGCGTGGTCGAGGATTTGCTCGGCCAGCTGGAGAATGTCTACATCGGCTAAGCACACCATCATTGTCAAACAAGCGGACACATCGGCAACAGCGCTGTTGCCAGTGTGCCCGCTTTTTGAATGCGTGCCCTTGACCGGCGAGTGCTGTATCGGGTATAATCATAAGGCATCTCCATTTATGAGGAGGATTGAAATATGATTATCACAACAACCGGCAACATCGACGGCAAGCGCATTCTCGAATACCGCGGCATCGTGTTTGGCGAGGTGGTCGCCGGCGTCGACTTTATCCGCGACATCAAGGCCGGCTTTTCCAACATCTTTGGCGGCCGCTCGAAATCATACGAGGACGAGCTGATTCAGGCGCGCGAAAACGCGCTGTTTGAAATGTCGCAACGCGCGCAGGAGCGCGGCTGCAACGCCGTGATCGGCAGCAAGCTCGACTACGAGACGCTGGGCACCGGCGGCAATATGCTGATGGTCATCGCCTCCGGCACGGCCGTCATTACCGATTAAAGGGGTTATAGGCTTGACACAACAGAAAAAAAGCTACGGCAATGAGAGCATTTCCTCGCTCAAGGGCGCTGACCGCGTCCGCAAACGTCCGGGCGTTATCTTTGGCTCGGACGGCCTTGAGGGCTGCGAGCACGCCATTTTTGAAATTCTGTCCAACTCCATTGACGAGGCACGCGAGGGTCACGGCAGCGTCATTACCGTCACGCGCTATGCCGACCACTCGATTGAAATCGAGGACGCCGGCAGCGGCTGCCCTGTCGACTTCAACACCAAGGAAAACCGCTACAACTGGGAGCTGGTGTTCTGCGAGCTGTACGCCGGCGGCAAGTACCACAACAACGAGGGCGAGCACTACGAGTACTCTCTCGGCCTCAACGGTTTGGGCGCTTGTGCCACGCAGTATGCGTCGGCGTACATGGACGTCACCGTCTGGCGTGACGGCAACGAGTATACGCTGCACTTTGAAAAGGGCGAGAACATCGGCGGCCTGACCAGCACGCCGCTGTCGCGCCGCAAGACGGGCACGCGCATTCGCTGGCAGCCCGACCTCGACGTTTTTACCGACATCGCCATTCCGCCCGAATTCTTCGCCGACGTGCTGAAGCGTCAGGCGGTCGTCAACTCGGGCATCACCTTCCGCTTTCGCAACCAGGTCAACGGCGTGTTTGAAACGACCGATTTTCTCTATGAAAACGGCATTGCCGACTACATCGCCGAGCTGGCCGGTGAGCCGACACTGACGCCCGTCGTCTTTTGGCAGACTGAGCGTCGCGGCCGCGACCGCGACGACAAGCCGGAGTACAAGGTCAAGCTGTCCTGCTCCTTCTGCTTTTCGCAGACGGCCAGCGTCATTGAGCACTACCACAACTCGTCGTGGCTGGAGCACGGCGGCTCACCCGACAAAGCGCTGCGCAGCGCCTTTGTATCGGCGCTCGACGCCTTTCTCAAGCAGCAGGGCAAGTATAACAAAAACGAGTCGAAAATCACCTTTCAGGACATCGCCGACTGCCTTGTCTTTGTCAGCAACGACTTTTCGACGATGACCTCCTACGAAAACCAGACCAAAAAGGCGGTCACCAACAAGTTTATCCAAGAGGCCATGACCGAGTTTCTCAAGCACAACTGGGAGGTCTACTGCCTGGAAAACAAGGCGCACGCGCTGCGTATCGCCGACCAGGTGCTGATTAACAAGCGCAGTCGCGAGCGCGCCGAGGAGACGCGGCTGGGTCTGAAAAAGAAGCTGTCGGGCGGGCTGGACATTCAAAACCGCGTGCAAAAATTTGTCAACTGCCGCAGCCGTGAGGTGGCCGACCGTGAATTGTACATCGTCGAGGGCGACAGCGCGCTGGGCGCCTGCAAGCTGGCGCGCGACGCCGAGTTTCAGGCCATCATGCCCATTCGCGGCAAGATCCTCAACTGCCTTAAAGTCGACTATGACAAGATTTTTAAAAATGAGATCATTACTGATTTAATTAAAGTGCTGGGATGCGGTGTCGACGTCAAGTCGCGCCACAAGGAACTGACCGCCTTTGACCTGTCGCTGCTGCGCTGGGGCAAAGTCATCATCTGCACCGACGCCGACGTCGACGGCTTCCACATTCGCACCATGGTGCTGGCCATGCTCTACCGGCTGATGCCGCGCTTGCTTGAGGAGGGGCTGGTCTACATCGCACTCAGTCCGCTGTTTGAAATCAACACCAAGTCGAAAACTTATTTTGCTTACAGCGACAAAGAAAAAGACACTGTCATCGCCGAGCTGGCGGGCGAGAAGTACACCGTGCAGCGCTCCAAGGGTCTGGGTGAAAACGAGCCCGATATGATGAACCTGACGACCATGAATCCGGCCACGCGCCGGCTTATCCGCGTGACGCCCGAGGACGCGCAGCCGACGGCCGAGATGTTTGACCTGCTGCTGGGTGAAAACCTCGCCGGCCGCAAGAGTTTTATCGCGCAATACGGCGCCGACTATCTCGAAGACGCCGACGTCAGTTAAGTGCCACACGACAGGTCGAGAGGATATGGTTGCGTATCCTCTCTTTTCTTTGTCACAATTGTCGCGTCAACGGGGTATTATTGTCAGAAGGAGGTGGTCCCGCGATGCAAGCGCGTTTTAACGGCGACTGGGTTGTCGACACCCATGGACCCATGGTGTATCGGCTGGCCTACGCGCGGACCGGCACGACTGCCGATGCCGAGGATATCTATCAAGAGGTTTTTCTGCGCTACGCGCGACACCAAAATGAGCTCACCGACGCCGAGCATCTCAAGGCGTGGCTGTTGCGCGTCACGATAAACTGCTGCGCCAAGCACCACGCCAGCCCGTGGCAGCAGCGCACTCAGCCGCTTAACGAGCAGCTGACCGCCCCCGAACCGGCCGACGGCAGCGACGTGCTGGCCGCCGTGCTGTCACTGCCGGATAAGTACCGCACGGTTGTGCACCTGCACTACTTCGAGGGGTACAGCACCGCCGAAATCGCGCAGCTGACGCAAACGCGCGACGCTGCGGTGCGCAAACAGCTTGAGCGCGCGCGCGGCCTGCTGCGCGCCGCACTGAAAGGAGCCTACCATGTTTGACAAACAATATCGCGAGGACATGAACAAGGTTCTACCCTCCGAACAGGCGGCTCAAAAAGCCAAGCAGGCACTGGCCAGCCAAGCCAACGGCGTACTTCCCGTCGCGCCGACGCCACGCAATGCAAGCTGGACGAAGCAACTGGCGCGCGCCGCCGTTGTCGTTTTGCTGGTGGGCGTCGTGGGCGCACTGCTGTGGCTGTTTTTGCGCCCCGCTCGCGGGCCTGGCCCCGTCGAGTTGACGCCGTCACCCGCCACAACCACCGCACCGCCGACCGCGACCACCCCACCCAGCCCGTCGCCCACCGTAACGCCGTCGCCCTCCCCTACCGCAACGGAAACGCCGTCGCCAACGCAGACACCGCCACCGACGCAAACAGCGCCGCCGACCAGCAGCATACAGCCGCTGTCGCTCGACGACCAAACGGTGACCGACGCCTACAACATCATCAAAACGTATGACGGCTTCTCCGGCTGGATTGGCCAGACGCGCGCCATTAACACCGTCTACCGCGCGGACAACGTCACCCTCGACGACGTACTCGACTACGCCTATTACCGCGCCTTTGACGAAATGGTTAAGGACAGCAGCTACGGTCACGCGCCAACCGACGAGGAAACGGCGCAAGCCAACGAGCAAATCCCACTGAGTGAGTCGATGGTGCTCGAGCGCGTGTTTACCGAGGAGGAGTACGCCCAGGTCTTCCGCCGCTTCTTTGGCTCGGCTGACAACATCACGCCTAAGAACGTCTTTTGGGGCGGGTTTGGCTCGCAGGTGCTCAACACCGGCGGCAAGTATATGCTGCTCACCTATCAGGGCGGCGGCGACACCGGCGTTGAGGAGTACGCTCCGCTTGTCAAGGCCGAGTACGATGACGACGGACTCTACCTGTACAGCCAGTATATCCGCACCGACCTCTTTCCCGACGGTAGCGACAGCAAGCACGTCTATTTCACCGCCGACGACGTGGTCGGAAAACAACTGCCCAACGACACCGATACAATTGAAACGGTCTTTGACAACAACAAGTCAAGTGTCAAAACCTTTAAGCACACCTTCCGAAAGAACAGCAACGGCAGCTACTACTGGGTCAGCACCGAGATTGTGAACTAAAGCGAGGCAACGAAGCAAATCCCCTATCAACGGCCACACCAGCTGAAAGAACAAATCCGTTTCTTTCGGCTGGTGTTTTTATTGTCTGTTTTGGTTAATTCAATCATCGTTAAAATAATTTCAGTTGCCCTCTTGACTTTATTATTCAAGTTGAATATAATTAAATTGTTTTCAATTTAAATGATGGAGGTATATGAAATGAACGCCTACGATTTTACGGTGAAGGACGCAAACGGAAACGACGTTAGCCTTTCGGCTTATCAAGGAAAGGTGATTTTAGTAGTCAATACCGCGACAGCCTGCGGGTTTACCCCGCAGTACAGCGGATTGCAGGACTTGTATGAGAAGTACAAAGACCAAGGATTTGAAATCTTAGATTTCCCCTGCAATCAGTTTGGAAACCAAGCACCGGGATCGGACGAAGAAATCGGCAGCTTTTGCACAGGTCGGTTTGGGATCACATTCAAGCAGTTTGCCAAGATTGATGTCAACGGTGAACAGGAAAGTCCACTGTATACGTGGCTTAAAGGGCAAAAGGGCGGCATAGGTGGATCCAAGATCAAATGGAATTTTACAAAGTTTTTGATCGACAAAGACGGCACAGTGGTTGGTCGTTATGCCTCGACGAAAACACCTGCTGCGCTGGATAAGGAAATTGCAAAGCTGATAGGAGCAAAAGCATGAAACACAGCTACAAAACAAAAAACACCTGCTCAACAAAGATTACTTTTGATTTAGAGGGTGACGTTGTCAGCAATATCTCATTTACAGGTGGCTGTACCGGGAACCTGCAAACAATGGAAAAGCTTCTTGATGGTTTTACAGTGGCGCAAATCCAGGATAAGCTATCGGGTATTCAGTGCGGGCGCCGTGGCACGTCCTGTTCCGACCAGTTATCTACCGCCGTGCGAAAGGCTTATGAAAAAGCAACGAAGGGAGCCGCCGCCCATGGAGCATGATGTCTTAAAGCTTGAAAATCAGCTTTGCTTTCCGCTCTACGCCTGTTCCCGTGAAGTCGTCAAAAAATACAAGCCTTATCTGGACGAGATAGGACTTACCTATACGCAGTATATCGCCATGATGGTTTTATGGGAAAAGAAAACCGTCAATGTAAAGTCGCTCGGGGAGAGTCTTTATCTCGATTCCGGTACACTTACACCACTTCTCAAAAAAATGGAAGCAATGGGGCTTGTTGCGCGTGAACGGTCTGAAAAAGATGAACGGCAACTGTTAGTGAGTATTACGAATAAGGGCGAGTTGCTCAAAAACCAAGCCAAAACCATCCCGGCCCGCATGGCCGCTTGTCTCAATTTAAACGCAGAAGAGGCGGGTACGCTTTATACCTTACTCTATAAAACACTCAGGACAGGAGAATCATCATGAAAATTGCAATTAGATATTACAGCAAAACGAGAAATACCGAAAAGCTTGCAAAGGCAATAGCGGAAGAAACGGGTGTAGTGGCAGAGACTGTGGATGTTCCATTGCATGGTGATGTCGATATTTTATTTTTGGGCAGCGCCGTCTATGCCGCCGGTGTAGATGAAAAAATCAAGTCTTTTATATCCGGCTTAGATGCGGGGACGGTTGGTCGTGTTGTAAATTTTAGCACAGCAGCCTTGCTACCCTCAACGTATTCACAAGTGTCAAAGCTGTTGAAAGCAAAAAACATTGAACTTGATACCAGAGAATTTCACTGCCGAGGGAAATTTAAGTTCGTGCACAAAGACAGACCCAATGATCAGGACTGTACCAATGTTAAACACTTTGCCAGAGACATACTGAAGTAGCGGGTGCTTTCACTGGCTACAACCAGCCAACACATTACAAAAGGGGTTGTGCAGTAACAGCATTCTGCGTGCGGCTACGCAATAGTAAAGCAACGAAAAATTGGAGGGTGACTCATGTTAAACAATCACGGTTTTGATCTTTGGTCAGACAGCTACGATGATTCTGTAGAGAATGCCGATAGAAACAATCAATATCCCTTTGCCGGCTATACCGAGCTAATGAATGCAATATACGGAACCGTCATGAATCACGCCCCTGCGAAGGTTTTGGATATCGGCTTTGGTACAGCAGTGCTAACCTCTAAGCTGTATGATGGCGGCAACGCTATAACTGGTATTGATTTCTCATCCGAGATGCTAAAAATCGCACAATCGAAAATGCCAGAGGCTACGCTGCTTCAATGGGATTTTACAAATGGAGTCCCTACCGCTTTGAAGGGTCAGGCATTTGATTTTATTGTCAGCACATATGCGTTGCACCATCTTGCCGACGATGCCAAAATTACGTTTATCACAAAGCTCCTCGATGTTTTAGAGCCAGATGGCGCCATTCTTATTGGTGATGTTTGTTTTCTTACCAGAGATAACCTTCTTTCCTGCAGAGAATCTTGCGGTGACGATTGGGATGACGATGAAATCTACTTTGTCTTCTCTGAATTACAGGATACGTTGCGCACTCTTTGCAGCCTTTCCTTTCATAAGTTTTCATTTTGTTCAGGGATTATCGAAATCCGCAGGAAATACTAATTTACCTGTCGACTTTTTACAGCTGGTCTTTCACCAAAAGGACGGCCTATTTGCGCCGTGCCAACATATTGGAAACTGGTTTCTTTCGGCTGGTGTTTTTGTCGTTTGTTTGTTATTATGTTTTCGCAAAGGTTAATTGTATTTTACGAACATAAAAATGGAGTAGGAGAAGCGCTATATGAAGAAATGGTTAAAAAACAATGTATACTTTGGCGTTATTATGTGGGCGATACTTGTTTGCGTGGACATTTTTGTAGGCATACCACGTTATATTTATATACCATTATCAGTTGTAGTACTTATTATTTTTCTTGTACAAATCAGTGCGTCTAAAACTTCAAATGATAAGAAAGATGAATAGTATAAGCATTTTCTACACTAAGAAGGGTTGAGATTGAACACATCTCGACCCTTCTTTACCTCCCGCCCGCAAAAGGGCGGCCTATTTACGCCGCGCAACAAATTGCATTTTCTTTTCTTTTCATGTAGCATTTGACTATGCTCAGGGGTATTACCAGTGAAGGAGGTGGAGTCGTGGTCACATACAACGACAGTCAGGTCGTGGCTGCGTTTGGCGACATGGTCTACCGGCTGGCCTACGCGCGCACCGGTCAGCGCTGCGACGCCGACGATATTTTTCAGGAGGTGTTCCTCCGCTACGTCAGCAGCGCCCGCCAATTTGAGAGCGACGAGCATCTCAAGGCGTGGCTGCTCCGCGTGACAGTCAGCCGCTGCAACAAGCACCACAGCTCGACGTGGAACCAGCGCACCGAGGCGCTCGACGAGCGCATGGCCGCGCCCGACGCGGCCGACGGCAGCGTACTCAGCGCCGTGCAAGCGCTGCCCGACAAATACCGCGCCGCCGTGCATCTGTTTTACTATGAGGGCTACAGTACCCGTGAAATCGCACAACTGACCGACACGCGTGAGTCGACGGTACGCACCCAGCTGACACGCGCACGCGAGCTGCTGCGCACCGCCTTGAAAGGAGATTTTTTCTATGAGCCCGAAGTCATATAAAGACGAGTTTGACGCCATCCGGCCCGACGCTACGCTGATTGACAGCACTCTGAAAAAGATGAGCGCCTCGCGCCGCCGCGGTGGCAGCTGGCGCAAGCAGCTGGCGCGCGCCGCCGTGCTGCTGCTGATTGTCGGCGGTGTCGGCGCGGCCTGCTGGCAGCTGGGCGTCTTTGGCAATGGCGGCGGCGCGTCTTTGTCCGCCCCGCCGACGACGAGCCAAGTGCCGACCAGCGAAACGCCCGACCCGACACCGACACCGACATCGACGCTGCCCGACGACCCTGCTGAGGCGCTGCGCATGGTGCTGTCAACCACAAACGACAACACGGCCACCGACACGCTGAAGCGCGTATTTTTCAACTACTGGCAAGCCTCTACCTCCGAACTGCGCTACCTGCCCGACTTCAGCGCCACCACAGCGCCCAATTGGGATTCGGTCATGCACCTGGTGTTCTTCTTTGCCCAAACCGACCAGAACGACGAGGGCTATATGACCATCACCGCCGACGAGGTCGACCGCGTGATTGCCTCACTGTTTGCCCCGTTTGAATACACCCACGCCAGCAATGAGTTCTTCACCTACGCCGACGGGCTGTACACGGCCACCGGCTGGGACTGGGGCGGGCATATGTACTACAACCTGACTTCTTTTGCCGCCGAGGGCGACACCTACACGGCCACCTTTGACGGCTACGAGGTCTCGGAAAGCGATTATCTGGATATGCAAGACCCCGACGCGTCGTTGAGCCCCAACATGACAGCCTTCATCGCCGAGGCAGGCTCTACTGACAACAAGGCCATCGGCCAAGCCGCGCTGGCGCTGTTTCTCGCCAATCGCACCGACGAGCTGAAGCGTAGTGAAACGGTCACAATCAGCTTCACGGTGAATCCCACCACTCCTCAGCCGCTGCGCTACACCGCCTGCGACCGCCGGCGCGTCGAGCAGCAGGCCGACCCCGAGACAACGTCGACGCCGACCCAGACGCCGCCACCTACCTCGACATCTACCCCGACACCTACCTCGACACCGGGCGGCAACACCGCCAGCCGTGACGACATCTACATCGTGGTCAACGGCTCGTTCTACGGTGCCTACACAGCCAATAGGCAATGGAAAAGCACCGGCTTTACCGTTAGCCAGCTGCTCAGCCCCGACAACTATCGTATCTATGGCAAAAACGGCAACCGCGACACGGTGACCGAGGCGTTTATCCAAGTTAGCGAGGGGCTGAACGGCTATCAAACCACCGACATTCCCAAGCTGACCCAATACGGCGACGTTGCGGACGACAACTACACGCGCTTCAAACTCCCCATCAGTATGGACGGTGCGGCCAAGCAGATACCCATGCCCACCTACAACGCCTGGATCAGATTTGTTGACCCGAAAACCGGCAACGCGGCCGCGTTGGCACTCAGCGCCGCTCACAACCCCGTGCCGCGTGAGATGCAGCACACCAGCTACACCACGCCCGAGGGCTGCACCGACGAAGGCGCGCGCGCCATGGTTCGCGCCAAGCTGGACAGCTGGGGCTTTACCGAAACGCCCGTTAATGTCACCGACATGGTGTCCGGCGACCTGCGTGGCAACGGCTCGGGCAGCCTGCTGATTTTCGCCGGAACGCCGTCTGACGACAACGCGGGTAAGCTGATCCGTACGCAAGCCGAGTGCGAAAACGGCAAGGGCGGCAGCTACGCGCTGGTCATTCTGGTTGAAGAGGGCGGCCAAGCCAACGTGCTCTTTGAAAAGCACGACGTCTATCAAGCCGGCGCAACGGCCGGTCCGTATGTCGAGATGGAGCACAGCTATCACGCCGTGTATGAGGGTTGCTACGACGTCAACGGCGACGGCGTGATGGAATTTTTCTTCACCGACGGCGAGTGGGAATGGGGCCACAGCTTTATGTACGCGCTGACCGGCGGCTCGTGGAAGCCGGTGCTCAAGCACGACTTTGGCGTGTAGCCGAACTTTGACAAAGGCGGCCGAAAAAGGCCGCCTTTGTTTTGGCAAAAAGGGTTGACAATACAGCACGCCTATGCTACACTGTTTTTCGCGTTCACCTCTACGTGCACCTTTAGCTCAGTTGGTAGAGCAACTGACTCTTAATCAGTGGGTCCCGGGTTCGAATCCCTGAAGGTGCACCACAAACGATTTGGGATTGGGCAAACGTCCAATCCCAAATCTACCAACGGCCCGTTGGTCAAGCGGTCAAGACGACGGCCTCTCACGCCGTAAACAGGAGTTCGATTCTCCTACGGGTCACCATCATAAAGACACCCAAGAAGGCTTCTTCTTGGGTGTTTTTGCGTCGCGCAACCCCAACGCACAAGGCCACCCGCATTGCGGATGGCCTTGTGCGTTGCAAAGGAGTATAAAAAAGAGGGATCGACTATTTTCCGCCGTACTCGACGTACTTTTCAGCGGCGTTTTCCGGCGTGATGATATCGGTGCCCAGCGTGACGTTCTTTTCAAACGCCTTGCCATTGACGAGGTACTGATAAATGTTCTCAATGGCTTCCTTGCCGCCGGTCGGATACACCAGCGTCAGGCTGAGGCGGCCTTCCATGACCGATTTGATGCCGCCGTCGGGTGTCGGCAGACCGTCAAAGCCGACAAACTTGATGCCTTCGCGACCCTGGTTCTTCGCCGCGGTGTATGCGCCTTCGGCCATCGGGTCGTTGAGCGCGATAATCAGGTCGACCTCGGGGTTGGCCTGCAACATCGACTCGGTCTCTGTAATGGCTTTCTCGCGCAGCCAGTCGGCGTTGCACTTCTGAAGCACTTTCAGCTTGGGGTTGGCCTTGATGGCTTCATTAAAGCCGGCGTCGCGGTCAATACCGCCCGAGGTGCCTTCCAGACCTTTGACTTCGAGGATGTTGCCGCCGTCGGGCAGCAGGGTTTCGGCGACATACTTGCCGGCTTCGCGGCCCATCAGGACGTTGTCAGCGCCAATAAACTGGGTATAGCTATCGCCGTCAATTTTGCGGTCAAGCAGCACGACAGGAATGCCGGCGTCATACGCTTTCTTGATGACGGTGGTCAGCGGGGTGGCCTCGTTGGGCGAGGCAATCAGCACATCGACCTTCATCTGGATGAAGTTTTCAATGTCAGCGATTTGCTTGTTGTTGTCCTGCGCGGCGTCGGTGATAATGAGCTCAAGCTCAGGGTGCAGGGCGGCGGCGGCCTTCAGCTGGTCGTTCATGGCCACGCGCCACGGCTCGTTGTTGTTGCACTGCGACATGCCGATGACGTACTTCTTGTCGCCCGTACTTCCGCCGTCGGTTTTGCTGGGCTCATTCGAGTCGCCACAAGCGGTCAGGAAGCATGCCAGTGCCAGAATCAGTGCCATGAGTAATGCTAGTTTTTTCATGCTGTTCTTTCCTCCCTTTTTTCAAATCAGGCTCTCACCTGATTGGATACAAAGCCAGTGCGCGGACAGTTATTCGTCGGTCGGCTTGCCGGCCTGCATAAACACGGCCATAATGACAATCAAGCCTTTGACAATCAGCTGGATGTTGCTGTCGACGGCGTTCAGCCCCATAATATTATCGAGCAGGCCCAGAATGAGCGCGCCTATGCAGGTGCCGAAGACAGTGCCCTTTCCGCCGGCCAGACTGGTGCCGCCGATGCAGACCGCGGCAATGGCGTTAAGCTCATAGCCCATGCCGTCGTTGGGGCCGCCCTGCGTGGTTTGCGCGGCGTGAATCATGCCGGCGACCGCCGCCAGCATGGCGCTAAGCATAAAGACAGCCAGCGTGATACGTTTGACATTGATGCCGGCCAAATGCGCGGCGCGCTTGTTGCCTCCCGTCGCGTAGACCTGCCGTCCGAAACGGGTGAATTTTAAGACCCAGGCAAAGATGGCGGTGAGCACAATGAATATGATTGCGGGAACGGGCACGACGCCAAAGAGACGCTCGGCTAAGTAGCTGAACTCAACCGGCGCGTTACCCGGCGTGTAGCTGAGCGGAACGCCCGAACCGTTTGACCACATGCGCGCCAGTCCGCGCGCTATGTTCATGGACGCCAGCGTGACCAAAAAGGGTTGCATACGCATGCGGGTGATGACCGTGCCGTTGAAGAAGCCGAACGCCGCGCCAATCAGCAACGACAGCAGCACCGTCAGCAGAAAGCCCCAGTGCCACTGCATCATCATCGTGGCCGCGCCGGTACCGACCAGCGCAATGACCGCGCCAACCGACAAGTCGACACCGCCGAGCAGGATGACCATGGTCATACCGATGGCGATGATGCCGTTCTCCGACACCGCGCGCAACACGTTCATCAGGTTGTTGACGGCTAAAAAGTTGTTGCGGCCATCCTTAACGCAGACGAAACAGGCGATGATAAACAGCAGGATAAAACCGATAATGCTTTGGAACCGCAACAGAAACTTGATGACGGGGCTGTCTGAACCGTCCGCCCGATCCAGCCCTATGGCTTTTCTGGCCCGCCCTATCAACGAATTTACACTATCAGGCATATGCTTTATCCTCCCTGCGCGTGGCGGCTTGCAGCAGGTTTTCCTGCGTCGCCTCCTCGCGCGTAAATTCACCGGTCATACGACCCTCACAAAAGGTGATGATGCGATCGGACAGCCCCAGCAGCTCCGGCAGCTCCGACGACACCATGACAATGGCGATGCCCTGCGCGGCCAAATCGTTGATCAGCTGATATATCTCGGTTTTGGCGCCGACATCAATGCCGCGTGTCGGCTCGTCGAGGATCAGTATTTTGGGCTTGGTCAACAGCCAGCGCCCCAGAATGACCTTTTGCTGGTTGCCGCCGGACAACTGCCCGGCCTGCACATCGGCGCTACGCGCTTTGATGCGAAGTCGCTCTTTCTGCTCGTTCCAGTAAACGCGCTCGGTCCTGCGCTTCATAATCCACGCCGGGGAAAACTGCTTGAGCAGCGGCAGCGACATATTCTCGCCGATGGAGCGGAACAGCACCAGCCCTTGACCCTTTCGGTCCTCGGTGGCAAAGGCCGTCGCTTTGGCAATGGCGCGGCGCGGGCTCTTGAGCTTGACCGGCACGCCCTCTATGTATACGCTGCCCTTCATATTCTTGGGATGAACGCCAAACAAGCACTCACACAGCTCGCTGCGCCCGGCGCCCATCAGCCCGGCAATGCCGAGGATTTCTCCGCGCCTGACCTCAAAGGAAACGTCTTGAAGTGACCGTTTAAAGCTGCTCTTGGGCGGCGTGTAGTACAAATTCTCAACCTTGAGGGCCACCTCACCCAGCGTGGTGTGGCTTTTGGGAAACAGCTCGACAATATCGCGGCCGACCATCATGGAGATAATCTGATCGCGTGTGGTGTTCTCCGCCAATATGGTGTCTACCAGCTCGCCGTCGCGCATAACCATGATGCGGTCGGCGATTTCAAAGACCTCCTCCATGCGGTGGGTGATATATATGATGCCCACATCCTGCGTTTTCAGCTTTTGGATGACGCGGAACAGGTGCTGTGTTTCGGTTTTGCTGATGGCCGAGGTCGGCTCATCCATAATCAGTATTTTGGCGTTGTACGACAGCGCCTTGGCAATCTCAACCATCTGCTGCTCGCCTACGCGCAAATCGCTGATCTTTCGGCGCGGGTCAATGTCCATTTCCAGCATTTGCAAGTATTTCTTCGCCTCGCGGTTCATGGCAACGCTGTTGACCACGCCCAGCTTAGCGAGCTCACGCCCCATAAAAATGTTCTCAGCGACGGTCATGTAGGGCACCAGCTGCAACTCCTGATGAATCATCGCAATGCCGAGCCGCCGTGCCACAATCGGGTTTTTGACCTCCACAGCTTTGCCGTCGAGGTATATGGTGCCGGAAAAATGCCCCAAGCCGCCCGACAAAATGTTCATCAGCGTCGATTTTCCGGCGCCATCTTCTCCCATGAGCGCCAACACTTCTCCGGCATTCAGGTTGATGGAGACCGACTTGAGCGCCCTGACCGGCCCGAAGGACTTGGATATGGACGCCATCTCAAGCAGTATTGACACAGTAACCACCTCGCTCACTGTCGCACTTGTTTTGGAGTACTACCACTGCGAGTATAGCAATCACAGTGGGCAAAGTCTTTACAATATTCAGCACATTGCATATAATTTTCTTGTCTTGAGTCGGTTATTTTACCATCTGCACAACGCCGGACCTGTTCCTTTACAAATGTCGGCCAAGCGTCTATGATGTATTTGAACGAATGGCTCGAGTATCAGTAGACTTCGGGCACTCTTGGACGAATAGGAGAATGGCTATGAGCTGGCTGTATTCCCTGCGTTCGCGGCTGCTGCTCAGCTTTGTTGTGCTCATTCTCATCTCGGTGCTGTCGATCAGCATATTCGGCAGCATCTATTTCGGACGCGCGATCGATGCCGAGGTGCTGTCCTATAACATGAATCTATTACAGCAAGTGCAAAACAATGTCGATACATACGTTTGGTCCGCCGACAACCTGATACGGTACATCAGTCAGGATCCCGCCGCACTGGCCTACCTGCGCAACAAAAACAGCGACGACGCCACTCGACTGACACTGGAAACCAACCTGCGCAACCGTTTGTCTTCCTATGTCGGCGTCGACAGCCGGATGAGCCTTGGCGGCATTGTGCTGGTGCGGCAGGACGGGGGCTATATTTCCAACGAGCTCTACTGCATCACCCGTGATTCGCTGACGCTGGAGGGCTGGTATCAGGGCGCGATACGAACGCCCAGACAACGCATGATTTACCCGCGCCCGATTGGGCGCAATCTGCGCTGCTGGAAGCAGTACGCCGATTCCGACGTCGTCATGATTTCACAGGCGGTGGTTGACCCCAACAACGGCGAGCCGCTGGGCGTGGTCGCCATCGACTTGACGCTGGAAAGCCTTGAGGAGCTGTTGAGCGGTCTGCAGCTGGACAAAAGCGGCTCGATCTTTATGCTCGACGCCGACGGAGAGTTTGTGCTGACGCCGGTTAGCCCCGCCATCTACCGCGTGCGGACAGATTGGTTCCAAACAGACGAGACGGTCGACCCCGCGCCGTTCAGAGCCACCATTAGCGGAGAAGATTACCTGTTTCTCTTTTCGGTGTCGCCCAAAACCGGATGGAAAACCGTGACGCTGTTTCCTGCCGGTGTGCCGCCACAGGCGGCGCGAACGCTGCAAAACATGATCCTCATCGTCGCGGCGGTCGTCCTGGCTTTCGGTTTTGTAGCCGCCAATTTGATTACGCGGTCGGTCGCCAAGCCGTTGCAGGGCTTGCAACGATTGATGCAGCAAGCGGAGACGGGCGATTTAACGGTGCGGTTTTCCTACCGGCGCAACGACGAGATTGGCCAGCTGGGGCAGCGCTTCAATACCATGACCGCCAAAATCAGCCAGCTGCTTTCCTTGATTGTCGTCGAGCAAAAGAGCAAGCGCGAAGCCGAGTTGGCCGTGTTGCAAGCGCAAATCAACCCGCATTTTCTGTACAACACGATGGATTCTATTCAATGGATGGCGCGCGAGTACGAGGCCTACGACATCGTGGAGACGGTGGGCGCGCTGACGCAGCTGTTTCGCGTCAGCCTGTCGCGTGGCCGTGAGGTTATCACGCTGCGCGATGAGATTTCCCACGTCGAGAGCTACCTGACCATTCAGAAAGTCCGCTATGAGGACAAAATCACCTTTTCCATTCAATGTGACGAGCAGCTGCTGGAGCGCCCGGTCATCAAGCTTATCCTGCAGCCGCTTGTTGAAAACGCCATCTACCATGGCATTAAGCCCAAGGACTCGCCGGGCCACATCGACATTGTCATTGACCGGCACGAAGACAAGCTGCGGCTGCGTGTCATCGACGATGGCGTCGGCATGACGGCGCAAAAGCTGTTGAACCTCAACCGGGCGCTGGAGGAGCAGAACGAGGCGAGCGGTTATGGCACCTTCAACGTCGACGCGCGTCTACGGTTACATTTCGGCGCCGGATATGGCCTGCGCCTCTGTCTCAACGATGTCGGTGGCATTACCAGCGAACTGCTGCACCCGTATGCAGAAGACAGTGCCGCGCTGGAGCAGTTCCACCAGCGGCACACACAAGGAAAGGAGGATGCGCCCCATGTGGAAGGTGATGGTGATTGACGACGAGCCCAAAATACGCCGAGGTCTTTGCCACCTGATTGAAGCATCCGACCTGCCCCTCACGCTGTGTGCGCAAGCAGACGACGGCGAAACGGCCCTGCGTCTGGCCCTTGAAACACGGCCCGACATCCTGCTACTGGACATCAACATTCCGCGCCTCAATGGCTTGTCGCTGCTTGAAAAAATGCAATGCAACGGGCTTGACCCCAAGTGCATTATCGTATCGGGCTACGACGACTTCCAGTACGCGCAGGCGGGAATCGCGCTGCACGTTGAGCGTTACCTGCTGAAGCCGGTGCAGGAAAAAGAGTTGTTTCGCTGTCTGGCGTCCTGTATCACGCAATTGCAGGACGATGCGGCGCGCGCACACGCGCTTGAATCGGAGTCGTTGCTGAAAGACAACCGTGAGCTGCTGCTGCTTCGGCTGGGACAGGATTGGATCGCCGGTCGGCTGTCGGCCGAGCAGGTCGTTCGCCAGCTCGCGGGCTGGGGCGTCGAATGCCCCAACCACTTCACTGCCGTAATGGTGGCGCCGGATATGAGCACCGCGCTTGATATACGGCTTGATGCCGCCGCCTGCGCCGAGCTGCTGCGCGCCGAGCTTGCGCATGAGGACGTTTTTTTAACCGGCGGTCAGGGTCGGTTGCACTTCTTTGCCTTGACCCGTCACGCGCCCGACGAGGTGTGCTGCCAGCGGCTGCACGACCAATTTAAGGCGACGTTGGGCATCGACTGCCTGACGACCACCGATTACGTGAATGACCCCGCCGATTTGCCGCAGGTCTACCGGCGAATGATGGACATGGTGCACGGACGGCAGGCGCCGCACTTGGACCATGCACTTTCTTACATCAACGACAACTACGCGCACACCGACATTTCGCTGAACGCCGCGGCCAGCGCGCTGAACATTTCCCCGTCTTACATCAGCCGCGTGCTCAAGCGATACAAGAACGCGACCTTTGTCGACCTGCTAACCAACCGCCGCATGCAAGCGGCCATTGAGCTGCTGAGACATACCGACCTCAAGCTGTCGGCCATTGCGTCTCAGGTCGGCTTCAGCAACCAGCATTATTTCAGTTCGACCTTCAAGAAAATGACCGGCGAAAGCCCCAGCGAGTTTCGGGAGAGGAGCCAGCGTTCATGCGACGATTGACAGTGCTGGTCGGCCTGCTGCTGCTTTTCTCCGGCTGCACAACCGACTATCAGCAGGGCGAATTAAAAACCGGCTCATACGCATACGTCATCGGCGTCAGTCAGGCCAATCTGATTGAGCCGTGGCGCATCGCGTTTCACAACGAAATCCATGACCTTATGCCACAGGATGGAAATGTCCGGCTGATTACCGCCGATGCCGCCCGCAGTGCCGAGCGGCAGATAAAGGACATTGAGCGCATGCAAAAGCTGGGCGTTGACCTGCTGATTGTGTCGCCCGTGGACAACACCGTGGCCGCGGCCATCGGCGCGGCGCACAAGCGCATTCCCGTTATCGTGCTGGATCAGGACATCTATCCGGCCAACTATACCTTGTTCATCAGCGCCGACAACTATAAAATAGGAAAAATGGCCGGCGAGGCGGTTAAAAACGCGCTGGGCGGCAGCGGTGGACGCGTGCTGGAAATCGGGGGCTTGAAGGACTCGCCGCGCACCAACGACATTTCGCGCGGCTTTCGCGAGGCCATTACACCGGCGGGCAACATCACAGTTGTCGACGTGCTCTACGCCGACTGGCTGCGCGACAGTGCCGAGCAGCATATGCGAAATTTTCTCATTCTCAACCCCAAGGTGGATATGGTGTTCGCGCACAACGACGCGATGGCCTACGGCAGCGCGGTGGCGTGCCAGCAGCTGCGTGTCACGGGCGTACGGTTTATTGGCGTGCCCGGCACGGCGGTGGAGAAAAGCCAGATTGGCCAAGAGGTGGTATCGGTCAGCTTTTTCCAGCCCACCGGCGCAAAGGAAACCATCGACTACGCTTGGAAAATTCTCAACAAGCAGCGCGTGCCCAGTCATGTGACCATTGAGCCTATTGTCTTGCCCAATTGAGATAGACGCTCGCTGACGATGCCACGCACCGCTTTGGCATGAACACAAAAACAGCGCGGCTCCGCGAATGCGAAGCCGCGCTGTATCTATAACTTCAATATGCCCAAATGCTCGAGCAGTATCTTGACGCCTATGAGAATCAGCACTGTGCCACCCACGCCTTCTGCCAGACGCTTGAAGCGGGCGCCGACGACACTGCCCAGCCACACGCCGACGGCCGACAGCGCAAAGGTAATGACACCAATCAGCCCAATGGCCAGCCACAGCACGACATCGACGAGTGAGAACGTGACACCAACTGCCAGCGCGTCTATCGACGTGGCAATAGCCAACGGCAGCATGGCGCGCGGCGCCAGCGTGTCGGACGACTGCTTGTCGCCGTCCTTCTCCAAGCTGCTAATCAACATTTTCAGCCCGATAAACAACAGCAGCGCAAAGGCAATCCAGTGGTCATAACGCTCGATGTACTGTGCCGCCGATTTGCCCAAAAAATATCCAATCAGCGGCATCAGCGCCTGAAACGCGCCAAAATAAAGCCCGACAACAAGCGCGCTGCGGCCGACGTGCCGACGACAGGCTATGCCCTTGCACATCGCCACGGCAAAGGCATCCATCGCCAGCCCGACGGCCAGCAACACCAATTCAATTATACCCATGGACTATGACGCGCTGTATCCGGCGCGGCTGACGGCATTGCGCAGCTCTTGCTGCGTCGTGATTTCGCTGTGTTCGACCGTCGCGCAGTGCTGCGATACGTCGACCGAAATTACGCCGGGCAACGCCAGCAGCGCATCGGATACGTGGCGCACGCAGTTGTTGCAGCTAAGGCCGCTCAGCCTGAGTACTGTTGTCATGGGAAGTGCTCCTTTCTAATTTAACCTTCTTTAAGCGCAGCGCATTGCCTACCACCGTCACCGACGACAGGCTCATGGCCGCAGCGGCAAGCATCGGGTCGAGCAGCGGCCCGCCAAACAGCGCCTTGAGCAGCCCCATGGCCACCGGAATGCCCAGCACATTGTAGGCAAAGGCCCAGAACAAATTCTGCTTGACGGTTCGCAGTGTGGCGTTCGACAGCAGAATGGCCTGTTTGAGGTCGCGCAGGTCGTTTTTCATCAGCACGACATCGGCCGATTCGACGGCAATGTCGCTGCCCGAAGCGACGGCAAAGCCGATATCGGCCTGTGCCAGCGCCAGCGCGTCGTTGATGCCGTCACCCACCATAGCGACGCGGTGCCCGCCCAGCCGCAGCTGGGTGATGGCGCGGCCCTTGCCGTCGGGCAAGATGGCGGCGCGCACGTGGTCGGTGTCAATGCCCACCTGCTGGGCAATATGCGCGGCCGTGCGCCTGTTGTCGCCGGTCAGCATATACACCTCCAGCCCCATGCCCTGCAGCGCCTCGACGGCGGCAACGCTGGTGTCGCGCACGCGGTCGGCCACGGCAATGACACCGGCGGGCTGGTTGTTAACAGCGACAAAAAGCGGCGTCTTGCCTTGGTCGGCCAGCCGCTCGCCGTCGGCCTTCAT
Source organism: Oscillospiraceae bacterium (assembly GCA_031549605.1). Taxonomy (GTDB): domain Bacteria; phylum Bacillota; class Clostridia; order Oscillospirales; family UBA929; genus WRAI01. The sequence continues at coordinate 40,888 of JAVBPM010000017.1, forward strand.
GGCCGGCGTCATCAGCCGGTGCTTGTTCATCAACCGCTCGTTGCCGATGACCACCGGCAGCTCGCGCCACTTGCAGGTCAGCCCGTAGCCGGGCAGCGCCTGAAACGACTCCACCGGCTCGGGCGGCAGCTGCCGCTGCTTGGCCTCGCGCGTCACTGCAGCGGCAATCGGGTGCTCGCTGTAGCTCTCGGCAGTGGCGGTCAGCGCCAGCAGTGTCGCCTCCTCCCAGCCGTGCGCGGGCACAACGTCAGTCACGTCGGGCCGTCCGCCGGTCAGTGTGCCCGTTTTGTCAATGGCGATGCGGTCTACGGCGTGCAGCCGTTCCAAAATCTCGGCGTTTTTAATCAGTATGCCCATGCGCGCGGCGCGTCCCATGCCGACGGTAACGGCCGTCGGCGTCGCGAGACCCAACGCACAGGGACAGGCGATGACCAGCACCGACACCCCGACGCGCAGCGCTGTGCCCACCCCCGCGCCGGTCAGCAGCCAAACGGCAGCCGACAGCAATGCCAGCAGCATAACCACCGGCACGAAAATCGCGCTAACCCGGTCGGCCAGCCGCGCCATCGGCGCCTTGCTACCCACCGCCTGCTCGACCAGCGCCACCATCTGTGCCAGCGCCGTGTCCTTGCCCACGCGCGTCACGCGCACGGTCAGCGAACCTTCGGCATTGCGCGTGCCGCAAATAACGCTGTCGCCCGTTTTCTTGTCCTGTGGCAGACTCTCGCCACTCATCACGCTCTCGTCGACGGCGCTCTCGCCGGCCAGCACCATGCCGTCGGCCGCCACGGTCATGCCCGGCTTGACCAGCATGGTGTCGCCCACGACAACGGCATGCGCCGGCAGCTCGACCTGCTGACCCTCGCGCAGCACCACGGCCGTCTGCGGCGCTAAGGCCAGCAGCTGCTGCAGCGATGAGGTCGTCCGACCCTTGGCGCGCGCTTCCAAAAACTTGCCCAGTGTTATCAGCGTGACAATCATGGCGGCAGTTTCAAAGAAATAATGGGCGTGCCGTTCGTCAAAAATCGCGCGCGCCCACTCGTACAGGCTGTAAACAAACGACGCGCCCGAGCCCAACGCAATCAGGCTGTCCATGTTGGGCGTGCGCTTAAACAGATTTACGATACCGTGGAAAAAGATGTCGCGGTTAATCACCAGCACCGGCGCGCAGAGCAAAAACTGCATTAGGCCGTACCACACCGGCACATGCTCAAGATTAATCGCCTCGGGCAGCGTTACCACCATCGGCAGCATGGCGACAATAAAAAGCGGCAGCGTAAAAATCACCGACCACAGCAATCGCTTGCGCAGCGACTGCTCGGCGCTGCCGACCCGCGCGTCCTCCATGTCAACAACGTGGTAGCCCGCCTTTTCCACCGCAGCGGCCACACGCTCCAGCGTTTCGGGGCTGTCGTAGTCAACTGACAGCGTCTCGGTGGCAAAGTTAACCGCCGCCTGCTGTACGCCGTCCAGCGCGCCGACGACGCGTTCAACGGCACGCACACAAGCCGCGCAGGTCATGCCCTCTATTTTCAGTACAGTATGCACATTGAATACCTCCAGCTCTTATCGAACAGTGTACATGAACAGCGCTAAAATGACAAGACTCTAGTTTCGATAAACGCACGGCGATGCAAGCCCGTTTACAACGATCTAAAGAGCCTGTTATAGGTTTACATAACTAGTTTACAATCCTCCATTTTATTGAGCCAGCGCTGTCAACACCAAACCAGTTATGGTAATAGGTTCATATTTTTATACAGTGATGGCGGATAATTGTATTGACATGCCGGCCAGACGCCCTATACTGGAAGTGGAGTAGTATAAACTAGGGAGGCATACCGTTAATGACACAGGACAAGTTGCTGGTGTGCAGCGACGTCAACAAGACCTACAAGCCGCGTGTCGAGACGATTCGCGTGCTCAATAGCGTATCATTGCAGGTGCTCCAAGGCGAAATTTGTATTATCACAGGCAAGAGCGGCGCGGGCAAGTCGACGCTGCTGTCGATTTTGGCCGGCATCGAGCGACAGGACTCGGGCGCCGTGTCGTTTGACGGGCAGGACTACGCGTCTCTCAGCCGCGCGGCACAGACACGCCTTCGCGGCGAGCACATGGGCTTTGTGTTTCAGAGCTTTCACCTGATTCCGACCTGGAACGCCTTTGAAAACGTCGAGGCCTCCATTTTGCACACCCAGCTGTCGAGCCAGCAGCGCGCCGACAAGGTCAACGCCATTCTCGATCGGCTGGGACTGGCCGACCGCAAGGACAACCTGCCGGTTGAGCTGAGTGTCGGCCAGCAGCAGCGCGTTGCCATCGCGCGCGCGATTGTGCACCGACCCAAGCTTATTTTTGCCGACCAGCCCACCGGCGACCTCGACGACGCCACCGCCAGTGAGATTGTTGATTTGCTGGTTGAATACGTCAAGGAAGCCAACGCCACTTTGGTAGTCGCCGCGCACGGCCACTTTCCGCTGCACATCGCCGACTCGGTCTATGTGCTGGAAAACGGTCAGCTGTCCGCGACCGAGAACGGGGTGTAGTCATGGGCGTGTATTTCAAGTGCGCCATGCGTGAGCTGCTGCGCCGCAAAAAAAGAAGTCTGGTCACAATCATCAGCTATTTCTTTGCCATTGTCATTCTCGTCGTGCTGCTCAGCGTGGTGCTGCTGTCGACCGACGCGTCTGACAACATCATGACCACAACCGGCACACACTTTATGTTCTATTCACCGGTGCAAACCGGCGCGGGCGCCGAGTGTCCGGTCGGCTGCGTGACCGCCCAATTCAAGGAGTACGACGAGGCCAGCCTCAAGCCGTACGACCAAAAAGCCGAGGGCTTTATCGCCGACAGCCTGTTTACCAACCTGTTTCAGCAGCCGGTGATTGAAGAAATCCGCAAGATTGACTACGTGCGCGACGCGTCGGCCTATCTCTTGTTCCGCTTAAAATCGGTCGAGGACCGCCACGTCTATTCGGTCGGCGGCATTGACACCACCAACACCGTGGCTGTCTACACCACCACCTGCTCGCCCAACGACTTGATTGACGGTCGGTTCCTGTCGCCGCAGGACAAAGACGTTGTCATGGTCGAGGCCGGTTACGCCAAGGCACGCAGTCTGGCGGTGGGTCAGCAAGTAGAGGTGTCGGGCGTTGATTACCCCATCGTCGGCATCGTCAATTCGGGCATCCGACCGGGCAAGGCCGATATTTATATGTCGTTCCAAGACGCCGAGACGGCCATCAACCGCCGCTTGGAGACACCGATTGCCAACCTGTTCAACGTCGTGCTGGTCGAGGTGGCCAACGCCAAATACCAGCCGCAGGTCATGAACGACGTCAAAACGCTGACCAACGGCGTTGTGTCTACATACAACTGCTATGTGCCCGCCGCGCAGGTGCTGGGCATCAACGAGAATTTTATCAGCCTGTTTGTCATTTTGCTGGCCGCTGCCTTCTTTATCATCATTGTGAAAGGCCAGTATTCCAACGTGGTGGAGCGCCGCCGCGAAATCGGCATTCTCAAGGTCGTCGGCTGGACCAACGGGCAAATCGCCGCCGAAATCATGACCGAGTCGGTGTTGACAGCGCTGATTGGCGGCCTGTGCGGCTCGGTAGTCTCGATGCTGGTTCTCTGGCTTGTGCCCATCGGCGAAATTGTCTCGCCCGGTACGCCGCTAAACATTACCGCCACATGGCTTACACTGGCCATCGGCATGGGCATGGCGCTGGTCGGCGGCATTTTGGCCGGCCTGCTGCCGGCGCTGCGTAGCGCCAGAGAAAACCCGGCCGATGCCATCCGCAATCTGTAAGAGCGAGGTGAGGAAAATGCGTCTAATGCGTGCCCGCGCCGTGCTCATAGGCGTAGCGGCGTCACTGCTGTTGTCGCTGCCGGTGGGCTGTCGTTCCGACGACTCGCTGCCGCACACGACGGTGCGTCCGCTCGCGCTGGCCACACAAGCACCCGGCGAAACGCCACCGCCCTTTCCCGATACCGACATTGTCACAACTGACGCGGCCAATCTGGAGGTCTTTATCTTTGAGTGGCCGGTCGTTTTCAAGGACGCCGCGCCTCTACTAGTCGGCGACACGCCGTATCTCCCCCTCGCGGCGATGATAGAAGCCATGCGCGGCGAGTACAACTGGGACCCGAACACCCACGAGTGCATCGGCAACACCGCCAACAACCAGTCGTTTTTGGTCAATCTGGGCGAGAACTGGTTTATGATGCCCAACCGCGAGAAGAAGCAGCTGGACAATCAGGTCATTCAACACAACGGCACCGCCTACGTCAGCATTGAGTTTCTGCGCGTCTATTTGAACACGCCCATCACTTGGCTGAAGGCCGACAACAAAATGTACCTATACCCAGAGGCGTGTGCACCGGATCAAAACGACTGCGGCACAGATACCGTGTGCTAGAAAGATTCGAAAGGGGGATTACATTATGAAACGCAAAACCACCCACCGTTACCTGTCCTGTTTTTTGTGCGTGACCCTGCTGCTCTCGCTCGTGGCCATTCCGGCCGGCGCCGCGCCGACACAGGAGGCCGGACAGATAACCGGGCAGCTCGACTTCATCGCCAAAACCAAGGCGGCGGAAGACACCGTGCGCACCTTCACCGGCAGCACGCTGGCCAACTATAACTTTCCGCTGTCGGGCATTGGCACGGGCGTCATCTTCTTTAACGGCAACGCCAAGCCTCACAAATGGCCCATTGGTATTCTGGGCGACACGAACGTGATGGTCAACAACAGCGCGTTCTCGCTGGTCATCAACGACAACGGCACCAAAACGACCAAGGTGCTGCAGGGCAAAGGCGGCGGCAGCACAAACTGGACGGAAAACCAGCCGCTGAGCAACAGCCGCGTGAGCGGTAAGCACGGCAGTTACCACGTCAGCTCGACCGACACAGCGCCGTTTTTGGGCAGCACCTATAATGACGGCATGACCGGCTCCATCGTCAGCAGCCAATTTGTGCTGCCCGCCGCCTGTACGCAGGTGACGGCGCTGATGTGCGGCGGCAGCGACAGCAGCAAGGTGTATCTGGCGCTGTGCGACGCATCTACCGGCAACGTGCTGGTCAAGATGACCGGCAACAACAGCAACACCTTTGCCAACACAACGATGAACGTCTCGGCCTATCAGGGTCGCAACGTGTACTTTGAAATTGCCGACAACGCGACCGGCTCGTGGGGCCATATCACCGTCGACTACATCCAGCTCAAGGACGCCGGCGGCACCGAGGTGGCTTCCACCTTTGCCAACGGCGACTTTGAAACCGGCGATATGACCGGCTGGAGCGTGAAGGGCAGCACCAGTCTGCCGCAGAGCTATTACTACGACAAGGTAGTGGCCACGCCGCAGTACCCCATCGGTGCCTACGAGTTTTCGCAGACCGGCGGCTCGCCGGTCAAAGCGACACTGGAAATGATGAGCCCGATGGTGCCGATGAGCGAACGCGATTCGATTTTGCCAGCCGGTGTGTTTAACATTATTTTGGAAAACACGACCGACCACGCGCTGGACGTGTCGGTGCTGTCGACGCTGGCCAACGGTTTGGTCGGCACGCGCACCAACACCGCGACCTCCAGCAGCCAATACGGCAGCTATGTCACGCTTAACGCCACCGGCGCGGCGGCGGGCACGTTGCAGGTGGGCAGTCTGTGTCTGCAAACCAATGCCGCCGGCTCCTCCTTCAGCGCCGGTGCCGCCAACATGAAAAACCTGATGGATCAGGTCTCGACCACCGGCTCACTCGACGGCGCAACAACAGCCAGTGCGTCCTCGCCGGTTGCCGGTGTCTGTGCGCCGGTCACACTGCAGGCGGGCGAGAAAAAAACCGTAACCTTCACCTGGTCGTGGTACTTCCCGCACATGAAGGGCTCGGACATTTGGGGCAGCAACGCCACCGATGTGTCGCGCCGCTACGTCAACTTCTACAGTGACGTCACCAGCGTTATGAAGGATCTGGTCGACCGCAAGACGGCGCTGATTGACAAGACCTATCTATACCGCGACACCATGTACGACTCCAACCTGCCCTACTATCTCATCGACGCGGTGACGTCAACCTCGGACGTTCTGCGTTCGCCCACCATGTTCCTCACCAAAAACGGTGAGATTTACGCCTGGGAGGGCGTCTACGACGGCAACCCCGGCTCCGGCTGCTGCGAGGGCAACGCGCAGCACGTTTGGAACTATCAGGAGACGCTATCCAACATGTATCCCGAGCTGGCGCGCCGCTGGCGGAAGCAGGACTTCAACCTGCAGCTGAGCAGCGGCCTGATGCGCAACCGTATTGAGTCGGTTCCGGCGCCGGCAACCCCGACGGTGTCGGGCGACTGGGCAAACTGGACCGGTCCGGCCACCGACGGCACGCTGGTGGGCATCGCCTCGGTGTATAAAGAATACCTCTATTCCTCCGACACCAGCTTCCTCACCACCATTTGGCCCAAAGCCAAGAAAGCCATGGACGGCTCGATTGCCACCTGGGATCCCGACGAGGACGGCGTCAACGAATACGTCAACTTCACCACGCTCGACGGCAAGATGGGCGGTCTGTGGGTGCGCGTCACCGGCCTGTACCATTTGGCACTGCGTGCCAGCGAGGAAATGGCCCTTATCATGGGCGACTTCGCGTCGGCCTCCAAATACCACGCGCTGTACGAATCGGGTCGCGAAATCCTCAACAGCAGATCGTACAACGGTGAGTATTTCTACCAGGAGGGCAAGGACTATTACGGCGACGGCGACGACGCCACCGAGGTCGGCCCCGGCCTGATGGCCGACCACATGCTGGGCCAGAGCCACGCCTATCAATACGGGTTGGGCGAGCTGCTGCCGCTCGATCGCATTCAGTCGTCCAACAACTCGGTCTTCAAGTACAGCTTCTTCTACCCCATCAACAACCGCATCACCGGCCGCGGCTTTGCCAAGCCGACCGACGCGGCCACCATGCTGGGCTGGTGGCCCAACAACGACAAACCGGCGCACGTCGCCAAGTTCCTCGACGAGGACATGCACGGCTTCACCTACGTCGGCGCCATTGTCAACATGTACACCGGCAACATTGACAAAGCGCTGGCCACCATCTACTCCATTCGCGACCGTCACAACGGCGTCGGCTACGACCCGCTGAACGAGGTCGAGTGCGGCTCCTATTACGGTCGTGACCTGATTACTTACGGTCTGCTGACGGCTGCCACCGGCGCTGAAAAGAACGTACCGGCCAAAACCATCGGCTTCAAGCCCAACCTGACGCCCGAGGATATCCGCGCCTACTTCACCTACGGCGACGGCTGGGGCACGTTTGCGCAAAAACAGACGATTGCCAACACACAGACGGTGCAGACCGACACGCTGACCGTCAAATACGGCACCATGAGCATCGGCACACTCGATTTCCGTTTCCCTGAAGCACTGGCAACAACCGCAACCACTGTCACCGCCAGCGTCAAGATTAACGGGACGGCCGTGGCCTGCTCGCTGTTGACAGACGGCAACAATGTGTCGGTCAAGCTGGCGCAGGACGCCAATTTGGTCGCCGATGACGAGGTCGAGGTTACCATCACGGTCAATGAGTCGACAGACCAGCCCTTCTACGACAACTTTGGCGGCGGCGACTACGCCGGTTGGCACAAAGTCGGCGCCAGCTACTCCAAAACCGACGCCTGGTTCAACAACGACACCAAAATCACCGGCTATACCGCCGCGTCTGCCCGCAACTTCCTGATGCGCGACATCGAGACGGGCAGCGACTTCTACTACACCGGCCAAGTGACCCCGGCCTCGACCGGCGCGGGTGGCGGCCTTGTCTTCCGCGCCAACGCCGACGCCACTGAGGGCTATGCGGCGGTCATTGACCCCGCCGCGTCCAAGGTCAAGCTGCTCAAGCTGCCGAATACCGAGCTGGGTTCGGCCACCCTGCCCTCCGGCACCACCTATTCGCTGACCGTTAAGGCGGCGGGCAGCGCACTCGACGTCTTTCTCAACGGCGCGGCCATACCAGTCATCAGCGCCGAGGACAGCACATACACCACCGGCCATATGGGTCTGATGGCCAGCAACGGCACGGTCAATATCGACAATGTCGGTGCCTCGTCTCTTGATTTGCTAAAGGCGCCCACCGGCCTGACGGCCACCTTGAGCAACGCTGTCGCCACCACAGCTGTCGATGTGTCGTGGACCGCCGTTCCCAATGTCAGCGGCTATTACATCCACCGCGCGACATCTGCGTCCGGCCCCTTCAAAACGCTGAACACCACGCCGGTGACATCAGCGACCTACACCGACGCGGCGTCGCTGTCGGAAAACACCACCTACTACTACCGTGTCAGCGCGGTCAAACAGGCCAGCCAGTCCGAGCTGTCAGCCGTCGTTTCGGTTGATGTCGGGACCGTGTCGTTCCTCGACAAGTTCTCCGGCGGCTTAGACTACTGGGCAACGCCTGTCAACGGTACATGGTCGGCTGAGAGCGGCAAGCTGCAAGGCGGCGCCACCAGCGGCCAGGTCTTCCGAAAGGAGGAGCGCGCCAAAAACTTTACCTACGAGGCTGACATTTCGTTTGCGGCCACCTCTCCGACCGCCTCGTTGGTGTTCCGCAGCACCAGCACCGGCTCGACCTCGCAATGCTATGAGGTCATTCTCGACTCTGCCGCGGCCGCGCCCAACATCCGACTGGTCAAGAACACGCCGGCCGCCGTCATCATCAAGCAAACCGCCCTTCCCGCCCTGCAGGCAGGTCAGGTCTACCACGTCAAGGTGGTGGCTGACGGCGACGACTTCAAGGTCTACCTTGACGACACGCTGCGCATTGAAGCCAGCGACAGCACCTATGCCAACGCCGGTTACGTAGGCGTCGGCACCACGGGCAGCACCGTTAACCGCGCTTACTTTGACAACGTGGCGCTGAATCTAACGGGCACCCGTTACACCGTAACCTATGATACACAGGGCGGCTCGACGCTGGCACCCGACACCTACGCCATGGCCGACGTGCTGCTCGAAAGGCCGGTCGTGCCAACGCGTACGGGCTACGCCTTCGTCGGTTGGTATAAAGAGGCTGCTTGCACCACCGAATGGCTATTTGACGCCGATATCGTAACCGGCAATGCCACGCTGTTTGCCAAATGGAAAACAGCCGATCTGACGATTACCTTTAATCCGCAAGGCGGCAGCGTTTCAGCCGAAACCGTCAAGGTGCCGGCTGACGCCGCCATCGGCGCGCTGCCCGTCGTGCGCCGCGAGGGCTATCTGTTTACCGGCTGGTTCACTGCCGCTTCGGGGGGCACACGCATTACCGACACCAGCACCTTTACCGCCGCGACAACGCTCTATGCCCAGTGGACAGCGCTGCAAAAGGTGTCGCAGGCGACCATGACCCCGTCCGCCAGCACCACCGAGATTGGCGACGGCTCGCTGGCGTCTGTGATTGACGGCAACATC
>JAVBPM010000002.1:0-98344 GCA_031549605.1 Oscillospiraceae bacterium
CCGTCATCGGACAGCGTAAAGGTGATGGCGTCGCTGCCGTTGTACTGCACGGTCACCTTCTTAGTGATGTCAGTAATGCTGGCGCCGCTGGAGATAACGCTGCCGTTGTAGGTGACAATCAGCGTGCCGTCAGACGGCGCGTTCCAGGTCAGCGTCGTTTTGGGGCTCTTGGCCGTAAAGCCGGTGCGCGTGAAGGACAGCTCGCCCTTGCCAGCGCCGGTGGCTGCATAGGCCATTGTAATAACCGACTCGGTGTTGGCCGCGTACTTGGCAATCATGTCAGTCATGACACTGATGGCGCGGGTGAGGTGATCCTGCGTAAAGGCTTTGTACTTCTCAAAATCGCTCCATGTACGGACGCCGCCGGATTGATCTGTATCCGTGGCCCAAACCACACAGTTCATCAGCAGGCTGCGCTGATCGTCATTGAGCGCATAGAGCGTGCCGCTTGTACCGGCAAAGCCCATCAAATTGTTAAACTCGGCATTGGTCAAGTAGCCGCTGGTTGTTTCGCCACACAGGGCGACGGCCAGCGCCGTAATGTGACCATCACGGCTGTATTTTTCCGTCATAGAAGCGCCGGCGGGCGGGTTGGCCGGCACGTAGTCGGCGCACATGACGTTGTAAACGGTGCCCTTGCTGTTCTTGACCGGGAAGTATTTGTTCAAACCAACGCTGGGCAGCGTCGGATACTTCGGCCAGGTAGTGCTCGGCTGCACGGTATAGGTCTCGCCAGCGATAATGGCGGGGCCGGTTGCGCCACCCGAGGAGAACCCGACAAAGCCGCTTGAGGTGTCGCCGACGCTGCGCGCCGACAGAACGCCGTTGATGTAGGAAACAACGACCTTAACATCATACTGTTTGGTATCCAGCGTCCAACCCACGGGCGCGGGCGGAATTTCTTTGACATAGTAGTTGTAAACACCCTCCGCGGTGTAGTTAATCTGCGTGAAGGTGATGACACCGTACTCGTCGTTGGTGCCGGTGGCCACCTGCGCGTTGGTGGTCTTGTCGTACATGGCGAAGTGGAACATACCGGCCGTCATGGCAGGCAGGTCTTCACCCGTCATCAGCTTTCTGCCCTTGATAATGATGTAAGACTTGGGCGTGTATTTGTAGCGGTTGACAAAGACGTCATTGTTGCAGTTGACGTTCAGCGTGCCGCCGGCAAACTTGGTTTCCATGGTGCCGATGGCCACATCGGTGCGGGCGCCGTTTGTGCTGTTTTTCAGCAAAGCACCCTTCAGCGTGCCGGGCACGATGTAACGCATATTATCCTGTACATTGAAGGACAGTGTATCCGTGCCGGTGTACTCCACGGTAACCTTTTTGCTCAGATTGCCAATCTCGGCACCACTGTTGATGACAGCGCCGTCGTATTTAACGGTCAGCGTACCATTGTTAGGCGTTGCCCATGTGAGCACAGCTTTGGCGTAGGGGTTGGCGTAGCCGGTGCGGGTAATGGCAATTTCGCCGGTGGTGTTGCCCGTCTTGGTATAGGCGGCACTCAGCGAGGTATTCTGGCTGGCACTGTAGGCCGTGATCATGCCGTTGAGCACCGACATCGCGCGGTCGTAGTGCGCCTGCGTCATGCCATACGGCGTAACGATGCACGAAATGGTCGACCACGTCTTGGCGCCGCCGGATTGATCGGTGTCGGAGCCGTAGTTGAGCGCGTGGAGCAAGGCAACACGAGCCTCGGTTTCGGTAATGGGAGCGGGGTTGCCGCTCTTGCCGTCAAAGCCGAACATATTGTTGAACTCGTCGGCCTGCACGCTGCCCGGGTTGTTCATACGGGACAGCGCCACGAGGAGCGCCTGCAGCGAGCCATTTTTGGTCGTCTTCAGCGCATAGCTGTCGCCGACGTTGCCACTGGCACAAGTCCAGTCGCTGGCCATACCGTAGTTTGTGGGATTGCTGCCTGTTTTAACGGTAATAATCTTGTTGGTCACAAAGGTCTTGACCGATGCATTGATAAAGGGGTATACCTCCTGTGCGCTGTAGCTGGTCCCAGTCGTCACGACAGGTGTTGCAATGCCCAGCGAGCCCTCGTTGGTGGTATAGGCGGTGCTGGCGGTTTTGGTCGTGCGCGTGGCGGTCAGCACATCGCCGGCGGCGGTGACGGTCACAGTCACGTTGATGGCGCGGGTATCCAGCGTCCAATCGGGATCGACCGGACCTGTTTCCTTAATATAGTAGTTGTATGTACCCGGCTTGGTAAACTCAATGGGGCTGAAGGTAATTTTGCCGGCGGCATTGTTGGTGCCGGTGGCCACCTGTTCATTGGTCACTGCATCGAAAACGGCAAAGTGGAACATGCCAGCCGTCAACGTCGCGTCGCCCTCGACAATCTTTTGCGCGTCGAGCACAATATTAGTCGGGGTGTAGGGCTTCTCATAACGGTTGGTAAAGACAATATCCTCGTTGCTGTCGGCCGAAATCACCAGGGTGCCGCCCAGCGATTTGAACTGCGCGCAGGTAACCAGCAGATCCTGATGTTTGCTCTGACCCGACGAGGTTTGCATGATACGACCCTGCAGCGTGCCGCCCACCAAATACTTGGTGCCGGTATCGGCAATCTGGAAGGTCAGCGATTCGGTGCCGGCATACTCAACAGTAATCGGCTTGCTGATGTCACTGATGGTGGCGCCGCTGCTGATGGTGGCGCCGTTGTACTTAACGACCAGGCCGGGCACCGCCGTCCAGGTCAGCTTGGTAATCGGATTTTTAGCCGCCGGGCCGACACGCGTGATGGCAATCTCACCCGTCGTGGTGCCCGTGGAGGTGTACGACAGACTGAGACTGGGGTCAGCTGTCGCCGGTGTATTGTAAGCGGTAATAATATCACCCAGCACAGCAAGTGCGGCATTGTAGTGGTTGCTGTTCCAGCGGTTATTATTGCTGTTAATCCACGACAACTGGTCATAATCCCAGTTTGTTCTCTGGTCAGTTTCCTTATCCCACACAATGACCTTCATCATGGTGCTGGCATACTGAGCCGAGGTAATCGCGGGCGTGGTGCCGCCAGAGAATCCAAACATATTGTTGAACTCGGCCAGTGTCAGCGCACCGCTGTGCAGCATCGAGTCGATGACATGCGCCAGCGCCACAAGCGTACCGTCACGGTTTAACTTAACAGTCATCACCGAGTCGTTAGGCGGCACATCGGTCAGATAATCGCTGCAGGTGGCAAAGTACTTTTCCTTTTTCGAGTTTTCAAACTCAAAGTAGTTGGAGAAGTCGCCCGCCGCGACTTGGGGGTCAGTATAAGCGACATACTTAATCACTTTATAAGTGTCGCCCTGTGCAAAGCCGGGCGAGGTGGGCGCACCCGCCTCGGTGGCGGTAAAGGTGGACGAACCGTTGTCACGGGCGACCAACGCGCCGCCAACGCGCGAAACGGTAACCGTCAGCGGATATTCATTGACGTCCAGCGTCCAACCGGGTGCCGCGGGTCCCAGCTCACGAACGATATAGTAATAGGTACCCTCGGCCGTGTAGTGGATTGGCTCAAAGACGATAGATCCGTCGGCCTTGCTCTTGCCGCTGGAAACCAGCGTGCCGGTAGCGGCATCGTAGATGCCGAAGTTAAACATGTCGTCGACCAGCGTAATTTCGTCGCCCATAACCATTTTGGTGGCGGTCGGCGTGTAGTCAATACCGGTGACCTCCGGCTGGTCAATGGCGCAGAACTGAATGTTGCCCGTGCTGTTGGCGCTCAACGTAAACCAGTCGGTGCTGGCGTCGGCCGGCGTGCACGAGGTCACGGCATAGTTGTTCAGCGGATCGATATGTAAGGTAACCGGCGAGGCAATTTCCGTATAGCCCTCCGGTGCATCGGTTTCGGTAATGACAATGGTATCATTGACGCTGTAGTGGCCCAACGAGCGCGTGGTGACAAAGCCACTGGCGTTGGTTATGAGGTCTTCGGTAAACTTGACCGTGCTACTGGTGCCTTCGTAAATGGTAACATTGAACATAGCGCCCGGCAGCACTTCGCCGCCCGGATTCTTTTTGGTAACGGTAATCGCGTTGTCATGGCCGGAAGCGTCGCCGCCGCCGGTCATGTTGAAGATGACGTCGGAATCCTGACGGGTTGTCGAACCTTTAGACGTCAGCGTAACTGTATTGGAAAAGGTTTCCAACGACGGGTCGGTGATGGCGCTGTCGTAGACGGCCCAAATTGTCCTTTGGCTGATGGCATCCGGCTTCAAATCAAGCGTAAAACCGCCGTCAGTAACGGTAATGCTGTTGATATTGCTAACAGCAACCGGCTTTATAAAGCGCGCCAGCAACGTCGCATTGTCTTCGTAGGTTTTGTACCCGCACGCCTTCAGCGAGCTCACGCCAAGAATCTCATCCAGTACCCATGCGTAGTTGGGGTTGTTCAGTTCGTTCCAGCCCCACGTAATGATATTTTCCAGTGCCACCTCAACGCCAGGGGAAAATTTCGAAGGATAGCTCACCGTGCTGGGGTCGGGCAGGTCATACCAGTCCATGTGAATAAACTCGTCTTTATTCTTGGACTTCAGTACCGAGTGAACCAGCTGCACACGCTCATACAGGTACTGATGCGCCTTTTGGTAGTCGACCTCAAACAGACGCAAATAGGCATCGCCCGAGGTCTGACCCAGCGTCTTGCCAAACGAACCAACGGCGCGGTTAACCTGGAACACAGGCAACGTGGTCGAGATGTTGTTGACGCTGTTTTCCAAATCGCGCTGGTGCTTAGGTGCCATCTTTTGGCCCGGCGACAGCGCGTCAACAATTTTAACCGAATTGTCCGAGGGTGCATAGCTTTTTTTGCTCACATTGATGGGCACAAACCACTCAATGAGATGCGCGGGCAAAAACTCATTGCCCCATTTGGTCAGCGGCGAGCTACTTACAGGCCCGGTGTGCTGATCCTCCTCGCCGTCGATACTACCGTGGCCTGTTGCCGTACCGACCGTCCACGTAATATCCTGTGTATCTTTGGCAACCATCTCGAAGTCAAGGTAGAAATGACCCTTGACGTCGTTCAGACCCTGAAGGCTATTGGTGGTAAAGGTCGCCTCAATGACGAAATTGGTGTTGTAAACATCGGAAATGTTGCTACCATTCGCCGTTTTGAAGGTGAACTTACCAACAACATTGCTGGCCGAGTCGGTAAAGTTGAAGGTGAAGCGGTTGGGGTCCTCATAGGCATTGCTGTTCCACATGCGCACACCGCCGCTGAAGGTGACGGGAATGGTAAAGACATCCCCACTCTTGACGCTGACGCTCTGCGCCACCTTCCAGTCAATGTCGATGCGGTAAACACCATATGACCACAACGGCGTACCGTTGCCCAACGGCTTGTAGGCACCGATATCTGAGTCAAAGATTTTAAAGACGGACGTCGAGGTGACGTTCGCCGTGATGTTGGCCGCCGACGACTCGGGCATTGCCCAAGTGAAGAAGGACGCCAGCATGGCAAGAATCAGCACAAAGGCTGAAACCTGCTTCAAGTTTTTCTTTGCAATCGACATGTTCATTTATAGGACCTCCACAAAATTGAATTCTGTTTTTTATGTATTAAAAACGGCGGCAGCAGATGCCACTCCGCAGTTTACGTTTCTAAACTAACACAGGCCGGTCACGCGATAGTCACACAGCCATTTATTTCACACGTAATTGCGCGTATTTTTATGACGTTTATGTTACAACTCTTGTTCCCATTATTCACTACCAAAAAATGCAAAATTTTGCCACTTCTTGTCAAAGGGAAAAAGATAAGAGCCGCAATAGTTTGCGGCTCTTTCACCCGTTTTTTTCCTTAGTTTTCCAAATAAAAACTTACTGCGCGCGAAGCATGCGTTGCAGGCTCTCCTTATTGTTTCCGAAAATCATGGCGGCTTCCTCGCTGATGAGGCCTTTTTTGACCAGTCCGGCCAATGAGGCGTCCATCGTCTGCATGCCGGCGGCGGCGTTGGAAAAGATGACCGACTCCATCTGATGCACCTTGGACTCACGAATCATGTTGCGAATGGCACTGTTGGCCAGCATGATTTCAAAAGCGGCGGCGCGCTTGCCGTCGAGCGTCGGCAGCAGCTGCTGCGACACAACGGCCTGCAACACCATCGACAGCTGCAACCGAATCTGATGCTGCTGCGCGGGCGGGAACACGTCAATGATGCGGTCCACCGAGTTGACGGCGCCCAGCGTGTGCAGCGTCGAGAACACCAAATGGCCGGTCTCGGCGGCGGTCAGCGCAATGCTGATGGTCTCTGGATCGCGCATTTCACCAATCAGGATGACATCAGGCGCCTGACGCAACGCGGCACGCAGCCCCTTGAGGTAGCTGTCGGTGTCGAGCGACACCTCGCGCTGACTGATCAAGCTCTGGTTGTGGCGGTGCAAAAACTCAATGGGGTCCTCCAGCGTCATGATATGGCAATTGCGCATGCTGTTGATCTGGTCAATGATGCAGGACAGCGTCGTCGATTTACCGCTGCCGGCAGGGCCGGTGACCAGCACCAGACCGCTCTTGAGCTGCGCCAGCTCCAGCACCTTGGGCGGCAGCCCCAGCGCATTGCGATTGGGCAGCTCAAACGCCACGACGCGCAAAATGGCCGAAATCGAGCCACGCTGCTTGTAGGTGTTGACACGGAAGCGCGCAATGTTGCGCACCGAGAAGGAAAAGTCGTCGTCGCCGTCGCGCTCAAAGTCGGCAAAGCGGTCGGCCCGGCCGGCAATGTCGTAAATCTGCTTGACCAGCAGATAGGCGTCGTCGGGCATCAGCCGGTCGCCACCCTGTTTTTCAATCAAGCCGTGCACCTTGAAGCACAATTCTTCACCAGCGACAATAAAAACGTCGGACGCACCCTTTTGAGCCGCCTCGCTCAAATACTCGAGCATGGTTTTCGTCAGCATCTAGCCTACCTCCAGTGGCCCGCCGCCATACAGGTCGCCCGGGCTTTCTTCGTAAATGTCGGTGCCAACCCGCACCAGTTGGTATGACAGCACAGCGACCTCATCGCCGCGCCGTATTGCGCTTACTAGCAGCTGTTGCCGGTCGTTGACCTGCACCGTCAGCTGGGTCGGCTGATCGCTTGAGGTGACCTCGGTCAGCAGCTTGGCCAGCTGCTGCTGCGCCGCCGCGTCAGCGGTGTAATACTCCTGCGTCGACTGCTGCGCCTTCTGCGACAGGCGCAGGTCGGCGTGTGCCGACGACAGCGACAGCGAGCCGAAAACGGCAAAGAACAGCACCGAAAACACTACCAGAATAGAGGCGCCGCCCACATGGACAGAGACTTTCTTTTTCATGGGCTCACCATCCTTAGCACGCCGACCGGCAGGACGGCCAGCTGGGTCGAGCTTTTTTCCAAAAAGGGATACTTTTCCGTGCGTTCGACCGTCACTTTACCGGTCAGAAGCTGCTGGCCGGCGACCTCGGTTGTGTGAACGCTCAGCTTGAGCACGTACAGCGGCTCGTCATCAACGACTTTCCAGTCCTCGTCATAACCGACGATGTAGACAACGGCGCCCTTTTCAAACGTGCGACGTCCACCCAGCACCTGCGTCAAATCAGACTCCGATCCATGCAAATGTTCAATGGCCGATGCGGCCTTGAAGTTGGCTGTCGTAATGTCGGCGGCGTACTTGCCGGTAAAGTGCGAGTTGAGAAATACCGCCATACAGATGGCGCCGCAAATGATAAATACAACGAGGGAAATGATAATTTCCACCAGCGGCGCGCCGACGCTGGAGTTGATGCGTGCTTTCACGGCGACTCACCTCCCACCGTCGAGCGCAGGTGTAAGTACAGCTCGCAGCTCTCATCCTGCGAGTTGACGGCCTTTAACAGCAAGCCGCCCTGTTGGTCAAGCGACATTTCAAAGCCCTTCAGCGGCACCAACATCGTGCCCTGCTCAGGTTTAAAGAAAACGCCCTGCTGCACCGGCATCTCATACAGATTGCCTTCATGGAAATAAATCCACGTCTGATAGACCGTGGTGTCTACAGCATTGTCAATGACCAGAGCCGGCACGCCCAGCGTATTGTCGATGTGCAGCCGGTCGGCGGCGTCGCCGCCGCGCACCTTGGCCGCCACATAGGACAGCGACGTGCGCATATCAAAGTTGTCGTCAATGGCGGCACTTAGTTTCTTGTACACGCCACCGCCGATAGTGACCACAGAAATGGCGACCAACGCAAAAACAAGGTACAGCGAAATCACAAACAGCACCGAAGAACTGTGCCTCTTATCGTTCATGGGTCACCTCCTCATCGTGATAGACAACGCTTAGTCACGGATTGCCCGATTCAGCAAACCTGGAAAAGACCTGTATTTTCGGCATCAGGTTGGACCCATAGGTCTCGTAGTGTACGAAATAGGCCGTCTCGTCAATCGACAAGCCGTAGTGATCCTTGAGATACTGCACGTTGGGCGGGTAGACGCCTTCAATGGCGTAACAGGACACCACCGCGCGCACCACCGCCTCCTGCGCCACCTTGAGCCGCTCCTCACCGTAGCCCTTTTCGCCATTGATAATCGAAATCGTCACAACGGCAAAGACAACAATAAAGAGCACCAACGAAAAGATGAAGCTGGGCGTGAACAGACGACTTTTGCGACGCTTCATGGCAGCTTACCCGATGCTGGTCATGATGCCGGCCAGCGGCAGCATGACGGCAATGAGAATTACGCCGATAATCAGCGCCAGAATGCCGACGAGAATAGGTTCAATCAGCGACGTCATGTTGTTCAGTGACGTGTCAATTTCATCCTCGTAAATCAGGCTGAGCTTTTCCATCACTTCGCTGGTCGAACCCGTCTTAAAGCCGATGCTGACCATGCGCGAGAACAGGCCCGGGAACATACCCGCCTGCGCAATGGCGTCGGTAAACGACACGCCGTCGCGCACACGAGCGCGCACCTGTTCCAGCTTGCGCGCCAGCAGTTCGTTGTTGAGCACCGCGCCCGACAGCTCGAGTGATTTGTCAACGTCAACGCCCGAATAGAGCATCAAAGACATAGCCGACGCAAAGTTACGCGCCGCCATTTTGGTCACCAACCCGCGCAGCACCGGCACCTTGAGCAGAATTTTACTCAGCAGCAGGCTGCCTTTTTTGGTTTTGGCGACAATCAGCGTCAGCACCAGCAGCACCAGCAGGAACAAGATGATGGCCATGGCGACAGTGCCGGCAATCATGCCCAGCTTGAGCGCGGCATTGGCCTCATCGGAGATGTTGCCGCCAATTTGATTGAAAATCTTTTCAAACATGGGCAGCACCTTGGTGACCAGCAGCACTACGATAATCGACATCATGACGAACAGCGTGGCCGGGTAGAGCACCGCGCCACGCACCTTTTCCTTCATCGCTTTTTCGCGCTCGTAGTAGTCGGCCATTTTGAACAGCACGCTGTCCAGCCGACCCGACACATCACCGATGCTCAGCATACTTATCAGATAGTCGGGAAACCCGCCTACCTTTTCCATAGCCTCGCCCAGCGGCATATTGTGCTGCAGCAGCTCGTCAAGCTGCACCAGAATTTTCTTCAGGCGCCCCTCGCCGGTGTCCTCGACCATAGCGGCCACACCCTGATGCAGCGGCACGCCGGCCTTGAGGATCATGGCCAGTTGTGTACAGAAAATGGACACATCGCCGGCCGATAAAACGCGCTTACTCGCCTTACCCAAGTCGCATACACCTCACGTTCATATTTCGGAGCTAAAACTCATCTGTCTTGCGATAATTACTGCCATCGCCGATGTAATTGGTGGCCGTTTCAACACCGGCCGTGGATAAAAAGGTGGGATCCATCAGCGAAAATTTCTTGCCGTCAAATTGTATGGGACCGGTGGCCACCCAACCCACCTTGTCAATGTACACCTCAACCCAGGCGTGGTAGGCGTTGCCCTTGACGTAGCCCATCACCACCTTGGTGGGAATGCCCTGAGAGCGTAAAATCGAGGCCATGACGGCGGCATAGTCGTAGCAAATGCCCTTGCGCGAGGACCATACGGTGTCAATCGACGGCACATAGCCACCCTGCACCGTTTTGGCCTTGTCGTAGTCATAGCTCATGCGCTGAGCCACGAGATTGTAAACGCGGTCGACCTTTTCAAACACCGTCTTTGCGTTTGTCACGGCGTTAATGCCGTCAATAACCGGCTTACTGGTGTTGGTGTAATCAACAATCTGGCTGCTGACCAAAAAGGGGGCATTGGGGTTACTCATGGCGGCGGTAAACTCGGCAGTCTGAATAATCGCGTACTCATTGCCCTGAATGTTCTCCAGCACCGTACAGCTATAGGTACCGTTACCCACCTGTAGCGGATAGCGCGTCGGCTTTTCGCCAAATAAATCATACGTATGGGTCGAGCCGCCCTTGGTAATCTGCACCTTAATTTTTTTATTGAGTGTCGCGGTGCAGGTCACGGTGATGTAGCCGCTGTCGGCGCTGACAGCGTCAATTTTGGATTTTGCGCCGGTAAACAGGCGCGCGGCGGCGGCATTGGCGGCAAAGACGCCAAACAGCGTCAGCACAACCACCAGCGTACACATTTTCTTCACGGGACACACCTCACTTCGGAGTCTCAAATGTTATGGTTTGGTCAGTGTCTCGACATACCTAAATACCGTTATATACCGCTTGTCGGAGGTGTTTTTGGGGTGGCACGAGGTGAGAATCAGCTCACTGTACTCGCGCCGCACCATATGGCTCCAGTCGCGCTTACCGGTAATGACAAAAGACTCAAAGGCATAGACATAGACCTTCTTGCCAAAGGTAACATAGGCCTTGTCGCCCACCTGCAGCTTGTCGATGTTGTAGAACGGCGAACCGTAGCCGGTGCGATGACCGGCAATCATGACGCGCTGGGTCGGGTTGGGGCCGGGCATATCCGAGTTGGAAAATAGCCCGGGGCCGCTCTTTAGCTTCTGCCATGTAGTGCCGTCCACGACATAGGCGTTGACGCCCATACGCGGCACCGACAGCTTGAAGTCCTTGTTTTTATACTGCGCGCGGTCGGAATAGGGTACTGTCGAGTCTCCTTCCCATACATGAGACGGATCGTCGCCGTAAAAAGTTCCGTCGTCAACGGTCGGGTCATCCTCGCCAAAATTCAACCCCTGCCCGTCAAAGACAACATCGCCCCAGCTGTCTATGCTGTCAAAGTCGCCGAACTGGTCGACTTTGATGTTTCCCTTTTCGTATTGCGTCGCGTACCAACTGCGCAGCAGGTTGCCGGCAAAGTTAATCCACAGAAAATACAGAACCATCAGCAGCCCGACGACAATCATGGCAATGCCGATTATCTTACGCGGCGACGGGCGCTTCCTAATCATCCTCAAACTCATAACGATTTCACTCTCATCCTCACGGGTTGCCGGCCAACTGCGGTCAACAAAAACAGGCCGCGTAATTCGGCCTTTCTATTGTAACTGGCAATTTGCCTTTTGTCTATACCAAAAGCGTTATACTTCGATGCTTTTTGACACGATAGACTAGCTCTCGCTCTCACCCTCGATGGGCATGAACTTGTGGCGCAGCTGCACGGCGCCGCTGCGACTGAGCTGATAGAAGCGCTTAAAAATCTTGTTCATAACAATCTCACAGTCGTCCATCGACAGGCTGGACAGCATAATCACATACTGCGTGCGACTGTAGCGGGCAATGGTGTCGCCCTTGCGCAGCGAGGTCACCAGCGCCTGACGGGCGCAATCCATGGCGTTTTCGCAGGCGTCGCCGGTCAGGTCGCCGCCCTTGCTGTTAATCAGCGTCAGCAAGCCGATGAACAGTGTGTCCTGCACACGGTCAAGACGCCGCGCCTGCAGCCGGTAAATGTTTTTGAATATTTCGTATCCGCAGTAAAAGGCTTCATGCGCCTTTAACCCCTCGTCCAAATCGTGTTTAATCGTCTGCAAATCGGCGTCGGCCTCGGCCACACAGGCGGCCACCACGGCATACATATCGCGCATCGGCTGCGACAGCCGCACACCCATTTCCTTGTACATCAGTGCCGCGGCATACTCGTAGTGTGCCATGGCCTGCTGGTGCTTGCCCAGCGATGCCAGTGTTTTCATTTTGAGCAGGTGCAGCTTCTCATCCAGCGCGTCAACGCCCAGCGCGCGCGCTACCAAGGCGTCGGCGTCGGCCTCACGGCCCTGCTCAAGCAGCAGGTCACACAGCTGCTGAACGTGGGAAACGTACAGATCGTGCAGATAGGCGTTGACCGGCTGCACCCATGTTTCAAAATCATTTTGCTGCAGAAAGCGGCCGTGGTATAGCTGCACCGCTTGCATCAACAGCTCGACCTTTTGCGCGTCGTCGGTGTACAACCGATCGGCCTCATCAAACAGCGCCTCCATGCACTCGCTGTCAACCACGACGGGACTGTCGTTGTTCCAGTAATATGCGCCCTGCTTAAAAAGTATGTAGTCGCGCGGCGTGCCGTTGTCAAACGCTTTGAGCGCCGTGCGTAAACGGTAGGCCAAATTTTTCAGCGCACCGCCGGTGTTTTCAATGCGGTTGTCGCCCCACAACACGTCAGCCAGCCGCTCGGGCGTAATCACCTTGTTGCGGTTGCAGATTAAAAACTGCAACAACAACCACACCTGCCGATTTCGGTCAGACTTATCAGGCAGCGTAACCTGCCCGTTGTCCAGCGAAAAATCGCCAAGCATGGTGACAGTAATTGGTACTGACGTCTTCAAGCGTTCACCTCAAGCAATACTGTTTCAATCCAAAACTGGTAATTTTTGGACAATACTATTGTAGACGGCTGTCGCTGTTCTGTAAACGGGTTTATGTTACATTTTGATTACACCTAAGTTGATTCACTCACCTCAGACAGCCTTCGGCTCGGCGTCGACGTCCGCTGGTTTGTGCCATTTGCCCGACAGCACGCGCGGCACAAAGAAGCAGGCGCGCCCAACCCAGTCGGCCATCATGGCCAGCCAGATGCCCAGCAGCCCCATGCCCAAAACCGTGCCCAGCAGCCACGAGCCTAGCAAACGCAGCACAAACAGCGAGCCAAGCGACGACTTCATGGTGTACACAGCGTCACCCGCGCCGCGCAGCGCATTGGGCGTGACAAACGACGGCGCCCAAAAGACAATCGAGACAATCGAATAGAGCACCAGCACGGGAAAGGCCAGCTTGGCGGCCTCGGCGCCGATGGCACTGGTGGTGTCGACGTTCATGGCAATCAACACGCGCAGGAAGGGCCACGACAGCAGCGAAATGGCCGCCTGCAGCAGACAGGCCAAGCCGGTCATTTTAATCATATAGCGCTTGGCCTCGTCAAAGCGGCCGGCGCCATATGCCTGTCCCACCATGGTGACGACAATGACCTGCACGGCGCCGCCGGGCAACAGCAGCAGAGAGGTGATGTTGTTGCAGGCGACATTGGCGTTAAGCACCGCCTCGCCCATGCCCGACATAAAAACCATGACAACCAGCTTGGTGCCGTTGAAAAAGAGCGAATCCATGCCCGCCGGCACGGCAATGCGCAGCACTGGCCGCAGCACCGCCATATCCAGCTTGAGCGATAACTTGCCCAGCGGCATCGTGCCGTCGCCGCGCCACTGCACAAACATCAGGTAGCCGGCACAGGCGACCCGACTGGCGACAAGACCGCAGCCCAGCGCATCAATGCCCATGTCCAGCACATTCATGCAGAAGAAGGTGACAATTACCAGCGCCACATTGGCTAAAATGGAGGCAATCATGGGGCTGACATTGTTGCCGCGCGCCCGCATGATGCCCGACAAGGCCGAGTAAATGGCCCACAACGGCAGCGTGGCCAGCGAATAGAGCAGATAGTTACTCGCCTGCGACTGTGTAGCGGGATGACTGCTGCCGAACAATAGCGAAATCATAGGCTGCCGCAGCACGCCCAACACCAGACCAATGCAAGCGGCGGCCATCGCCACCGCCACCACCGCCTGAGCCGCCGCATGGGCGGCCTGCCCCGTGTCGCCGCGCCCATACGCCTGCGCCACGACAACGGTGATGCCGCTGGAAAAGGCCATGAACAGACCAAACAGCACCATGTTGATGGATATGACAAGGCCGACCGCAGGCATGGTGTGCACCGAAATGCCCTTGCCCATAGCGGCCGACACAAAACTAACCAGCGTCGTCAGCAGCGATTCGGCCAGCACCGGCCAGAAAAGCGCCATGACACTCTTTCGATTAAATAACAGGGGGCTCACCTTCTCTTTTGCAGGCGGCACAGCGGCCATAAAAGACAGTGCGATGCTCGTCAATGGTAAAGCCGTAGTGCGCCAGCGCCTCAGCCGTCACCTGCGCGCTGTGCAGCAGCTCCATGTGAAACAGCGTGCCGCAGCTGTCGCAGCGCAAATGGCAATGGTTGCAGGTGCCGTGCGCGACATAGCGATAGCAGGCGCTCTGCCCGTCGTGGTTGCAGTAGCGCTGCAACTCGCCGTCCTGCTCCAGCTCCTTGAGATAGCGGTAGACCGTCGCCTTGCTCACCTTTTTGCCGTCGCGCGCCAGTTGCTCCATGACGTCGTCGACGGTGACGTGATGCCCGTTCGCTTGCTTCAGACAGTCGAGTATCGTCTGTTTTTGCCACGTGCTGCCCATAAAACAATCACCCGCCGTAATATAGTACGCTATTTTTACACGCTGTAAAGCAAATCACCATAGCTGGGCAGCGGCCAGTAGTCGTTGCCCACCAGCGGCTCCAACTCGTCGGCAACCGCGCGCAGTGCCGCCATAGCGGGAATGACCTTGGCGCGGTAGGTGGTGGCGCGCTGCTCGGCACCGTCGACCTCCAGTGCGCGACCGGCGGCCTGCGACAGCTTTTCCATGGCCATGTACAGCTTTTCCAGCTTGTCGCTAATGGCGCGCACGCGCAGCGCCAGCTTGGGCGTTTTGATGCCGGCAGCCCCAAGGCTGTTCAGCCCGGCGGCGGCATCGGACAGGCAGCTGATCACTGCCGGCGACAAATCACGCGACGCGATATCGAGCATGGTGGCCGCCTCAATGCGAATGGCCTTGCTGTACAAATCGAGTAAAATATCGCAACGCGAGCGAATTTCACCGCGCGTCAGCACCTTCTGCCGCTCGAAACAAGCGACGTTTTTGTCGCGCACAAAGGTGGCCAGCGCCATGTCGGCGGTCGGCAGCAGCTCGAGACCGCGCGCGGCGGCCTCCTCGGCCCATTCGCGCGTGTAGTTGTTGCCGTTGTAGACTATGCGGCTATGCCGCGTCACGGTGTCGGCGAGCAGCTCGTCCAGCGGCGTGCCGCGCTCCAGTGCGTCGGCAAAGCTGTCCAGCGTATCGGCGACAATGGTGTTGAGTACAAAGTTCGGCCCGGCAATCGACAACGAGGAGCCGACCATGCGGAACTCAAACCGGTTGCCGGTAAAGGCAAAGGGCGAGGTGCGGTTGCGGTCGGTCGTGTCGCGCAGCAGGATGGGAATGACGTCGGCGCCGACGTGCATATCGCTTTTGTCGCGTGTAGACGCCGCTTCGCCGCGCACCACGGCGGCCAGCATATCAGTCAGCTCGTCGCCCAAAAAGACGGAGATAATCGAGGGCGGCGCTTCAGAACCACCCAGCCGGCAGTCGTTACCCGCCGTCGCGGCACTCAGCCGCAATAAATCCTGATAATCGTCAACGGCCTTGAGCACGGCGCAGAGAAAGAGCAAAAAGCGCTTGTTGTCGCCCTGCTTGCTCGGCTTGAGCAGGTTGTCGCCAGTGTCGGTCATCAGCGACCAGTTATTGTGCTTGCCCGACCCGTTGACGCCGTCAAACGGCTTTTCGTGCAGCAAACACACCAGCCCGTGCCGGTCGGCGACTTTTTTCATCATTTCCATAATCAGCTGGTTGTGGTCACAGGCGATGTTGACCGTTTCAAAGACCGGTGCCAGCTCGTGCTGCGACGGCGCCGTCTCGTTGTGGCGAATCTTGGCCGTTACGCCCAGCTTCCACAGCTCGACGTCCAGCTCCTTCATATAGGCGGCCACGCGCGGCTTGATGATGCCCGAATAGTGGTCCTCCATCTCCTGACCCTTGGGCGGCTTGGCGCCAAAAAGCGTGCGGCCGCAGACAATCAAATCACGGCGCTTGGACACCAGTTCCTTGTCTATGAGAAAATACTCCTGCTCAGCGCCGCAGTTGGTCAGCACCTGCTTGACCGCTGTGTGTCCCAACAAATGCAGCACACGCGTCGCGGCGCGGTTGATGGCCTCCATCGAGCGCAGCAGCGGCGTTTTCTTATCCAGCGCCTCGCCGGTAAACGAGCAAAACGCCGTGGGAATACACAGCGTATCGTCTTTGATAAAGGCATAGGACGACGGGTCCCACGCCGTGTAGCCGCGCGCCTCAAAGGTGGCGCGCAGACCGCCGCTGGGGAAGCTGGAGGCGTCAGGCTCGCCCTTGATGAGCATTTTGGCCGAAAACTCCATGCCGACAGCACCGCCCGGCTGCGGCGTGATAAAGGACTCGTGTTTTTCCGCCGTCACGCCGGTCATGGGCTGGAACCAGTGGGTAAAATGAGTCGCGCCGTTGTCCAGCGCCCAGTCCATCATGGCCGTCGCCACCTCACCCGCCAACTCCGGCGGCAGCGTCTTGCCGTCGTCGATGGTGGCCTTGAGCTGGCGATAGCAGTCGGCTGTCAACAGCTTCTGCATCACGGCGTCGTTAAACACCTTACAGCCAAACAACTCCTGAATATCCTTCACCGCTTGCCCTCCGTTTCCAAATCCCGCTTTATGCCTGCAATGACCTGCGCCAGCGCGTTGTCGTTGCAATGACCCACCACCTGCCGCGCCTTGGCCTTGACGGCGGGCACGGCGTTGGCTGGCGCAAAAAAGTCAAACCGCTCGGCCATGGACAAATCGTTTTCGCCGTCGCCGACACAATAGACGCGCCGCGCGCCCACCCGCTCTGCCAGCCACGCCACCAGCGCACCCTTGTTGGCCGACTTGTCCTGTAATTCCAGCAGATACTTGTGTGAAAAAACGCAGTCAAACCAATCGCCGTAGCGCTGTTGGATAAACGCCTGCACCTGTTGCAGCCGATTTTCGTCGTCGGTAAACAGCGCCTTGAGCCACGGCTCAGGCAACGCGTCGTAGTCGTCGCAGACAACGGGCGTGACGCCGATGGCGTCGAAGTGCCCCTGACTGTACAGCGTCGGCTGGTAGACATAAATGGCGTCGAGGTTGTGCACCTCCAGCGGCAGACCGTCAAAGGCGTCCAGCACCGCGCGGCAAACGCGGCGGTAGTCGTGTTGCAGCGGCCGCGTGACCAGCGCGCTTTGCTTGCCGTAGTCGTAGACACAGCTGCCGTTGCTCAGTATGCAGGGCGCGTTGTACGGCACGCGCGGTTCAATGGTGGCAAAGCCCTGCAACGACCGACCGGTCGCCACGGCAAAGTGACCGCCGTCGGCCATAAAACGCTCGATGGCGGCGCGGTTGGCCGCCGACACACGGTGGTCGCTGGTCAGCAGCGTGCCGTCCATGTCGGACGCCAGCAACACGGCGTCACACAAACCCATATCGGCACACTCCTCTCGCTGTAATAAATGGGGGCGGGTGTGACCCCGCCCGCGTTATTTATGACGGCAAATCGCCGCCGGTAATGTACTTTTTAAGCGGCACCATCAGCATGGCACCAACGGCCATAACAATCAGCGTTTCGGGCAACATATACCAGCCGTTATACAGCAGTGAGTGAACCCACATACTCTTGCCCGCCGGTGTGTATTGCGCCCAAACCGTGACACCGGCAATATAGTGAATGACAAACCGCCCTACACCGGCTATCAAGCCGCCCCAGATTAAGCCGCTTTGACGACGGTAGCACAGTCCGGCAAACCCGAGCATCATAAAGGCAAACCCGTAGTCGAGCAGGAACGACCAAACCGTCACCGCGACAAAACTGCCCAGTAAACCTTGGAGCGTACCGTAGACAAATCCGGCAATCAGACCGGGTACTGTGCCCCAGCGCACGGCGTAGAGTACGACCGGCAGCATGGACGCGGCGGTGACCGAACCACCCAGCGGCATGTCAAACATCTTGACATAGCTGAGCAAGATGCCGACGGCCACGAGCATGGCGCCCTCGACCAGGGCGCGCAGGGATAGGCTTTTCCTCATGTTTACCACTCCTTCCGGGGATGACCTTGGAAGGACCAATAAACGGTCCACTCTCCCTACGGCAGCATTACCTGCATCAGGTTCCAAGGGTTGACTGTGTCTACACAGTCTCTCAGCCGGCTCAAGGCCAGCACCCCGTCTTCAAAATTCGGTTTATTATACGCCCTGTGGCGAATACTGTCAAGCGCGGCGGCGTCAAACTTTCGCACTGGACGAGCGCCGAAAGCTGTATTATAATAGGCGATATAGTCAAACTGAACGGGGTGTCTGGATGAATCTGCTCGACCCGCAGTATCAACACGGCGATCTGCACGGCATCAGCACACTGGCGCTGGCCCATGTCGGCGACGCCGTCTACGACCTCATGCTGCGTACACAGCTGTGCCTCAACGGCGCGCCGACGGCGGCCAAGCTGCACCGCGAAACAACGCGACTCGTCTGTGCCGCCGCGCAGGCGCAGGCGGCGCAGCTGGTGCTGCCGCTGCTGACCGACGAGGAGCGCGCGCTGTATCTGCGCGGCCGCAACGCCAAGTCGCACAAGCCGCCCAAATACGCCGACCACGAGGCCTATGCGGCGGCCACGGCGCTGGAGACGCTGTTTGGCTACCTGTACCTCACCGGCGAGCACGCGCGACTCGAGCAACTCATGTCAATCATACTGGAGGCAACGCCATGAACAACAAAAAAACGTGGTCTATTGTCATTGATTACGCCCTGATTCTGCTGGGCAACTTGATTTTTGCCGTTTCCGTTGTTTATTTCATCAAGCCGCACCTCATTCCCATGGGCGGCCTGTCGGGCATCGCGCTGGTACTCAACAGCCAGTTTGGCCTGCCCATCGGCGTTATGACCATGCTGATGAATATCCCCATTTTCATCATGGGCTACCGCTCGATGGGACACGCGTTCTTGCTGCGCACCACCTTTTCGGTGCTAGTCTCCTCGGTGGCCATCGACGTTTTGCCGTCTAAGCCGCCCTTTGAGGTGTCGGACACGCTGGTCGCGGCGTTGTACGGCGGATTGCTGGCCGGTATCGGTCTGGGTCTTGTGTTTTCGCGCGGCGCCACGGGCGGCGGCACCGACATCATCAGCAAGCTGATTAACAAAAAGGCCAGCCACCTGTCGGTCGGCCGAATCGGTATGATAATTAACTTCTTTATCATCATCGGCTCGGCCGCCATCTTCGGCAACCCCGAGGCCGTGCTCTACGCGCTGGTCGTGCAGTTTGTGTCAGGCTCGACGCTCGACGCGCTGCTGAGTGGCATGGACAGCGCCACCGCCGCTTTTATCGTCACGGCCGTGCCCGACAAGATGGGCGCGGTGCTCACCACACAGGTTAAGCGCGGCGCGACTGCCGTCGAGGCCACCGGCGCCTTTTCCGGCACAACCAAGACCATTCTGCTGTGCGCGGTGCGCCGACACGAGATGACGGCGCTGAAAAAAGCGGTTATGAGCACCGACCCCGACGCCTTCATCATTCTGGCCAACGCACACGAGGTGCTGGGCCGCGGCTTCAAGCCCTTTGTCGTCAAGTAAGCGTCTAAAACCAAGCACCCTTTCATAGCCTTGTCTGTGAGGGGGTGCTTTTGCTTTGAAGGTCAATACCCGTTCGGCCGGTTACGCCGCCTCGCTGCTGACACTGGTCAACGTCGCGTCGCAGATTATCGCCTTTTTCTACCGCGTCGCGCTGGTGGCGCTGATTGGCTCGGAGGTCATGGGGCTTTACCAGCTGGTCATGCCCGTCTACTCGGTCATCATGTCGATTGTGGTGGTCGGCCTGACGGTGGCGGTCAGCCGTCTGTCGGCCGCCGAGCTGGCCGCCGGACACACGGCGCGGCTGCGCCAGCTGGTCGCCACGGCGCTGCGTCTGTTTTTCACCGTCTTTCTCGTCGTCGCGGCACTGATAGCGCTGCTGAGCGACGCCATCAGCGTCCACCTGCTCAGCGACGCGCGCACGCGGCTGGGGCTGCTGATGCTACTGCCCTGCATCTTCTTTACCGGCATTGAAAACATCCATAAAAACTACTTTTACGGCATAAAGAACGTCCACCCGCCCGCACTCAGCGAGATGGTCGAGCAAATCGTCCGCAGCACCGCCGTACTGGTGCTGGTGGCCAGCTTTAAGCAAAACAGCGCCGAGCGCACGGTGGCGCTGATTGTCTGTGGTCTGGTCGTTTGCGAGATTGTCAGCGCCACGCTGCTACGCATCTGCTACCGGCGCGACATGGCACACCGCACCCTGTCCGGCACAGGCCAGGCGCCACGCGCCTTGCGCCGCAGCATTGCCGATATTGCCGTGCCGGTGTCGCTGTCGGCGCTGTCACTCAACCTCATCGGCTCGGCCAACGCCATCATTATCCCCGAGCGGCTGATGGTGTCGGGCTTGCCGTCGTCGCAGGCGCTGTCGCTGTATGGCGTGGTGTTCGGCATGGTCATTCCGCTCATCGCGCTGCCCATGGCGTGTGTGACGGCGCTGACGCTGGTGATGGTGCCACGCATCTCCGAGGCGGTGGCCAAGCGCCAGCCGCGGCAGGTGCGACAGTATATCAACCGCTCGCTCAAGACAACGACACTGATTATGGTGCCACTACTGTCCCTGCTGGCGCTGTTCGGCGAACCCATTGTCGATGCGCTGTTTCACAACAGCATCAGCGCGCCCATGATGACGCTGCTGTGCGCCGACTTTCTACTGACCTCGTATCAGGCCGTGACCGGCAGCGTACTCAACGCCGTCGGCAAGCAGCGCCGCGCCGCCGCCAACACGGTGGTGTCGGGGCTGGTGCAGCTGGCGCTGACATGGCTGGCGGTAGCACAGCCGTCGCTGCGCCTCATGGGCGCCATTTGGGCCATGCTCATCGGCACCGCGCTGGGTACAGCGCTCAACGCGCTGGATGTGCGAAGCTTCACCAAGAAAGCCAATTAAACGTCATGATAATTGCAATCTCGTTTGCATTGTGATAAAATGAAGCAAAAGAGAGGAGCTGCATGTATGGCCATTTGTCCCAACTGTAAAAATGTGATTGCCGATACCGCGGAGTTCTGCCCCACCTGCCAAACCCCCATGTCAGCCACACCCGCTCAACCGGCGCAGCCCGCTGCCAATATGCCGTATCAGGGTCAACACTTTCAAAACCACCCACAACCGCCGTACCAACAACCTTACGGTTATCAGCAGCCATACCAGCAGCCATACGGATACCACCAACCCTATCCTATGCCGCTCAAAAACTCGGGAATGGCTGTGGCCTCTATGGTCTGCGGCATTGTCGGCCTGTTCCTGTTTGGCATCATTTTGGGCACGCTGGCCGTAATTTTTGGTTTTGTCGGCCTTAACCAAGTCAAGATGCGCCCCGCTAAGGGCAAGGGCATGGCTATTGCAGGCATCGTTTTGGGCTTTGTCGGCGTAGGACTGATGATTCTTCTGTTGGCCAACGGCACTATATATTTCAACTACAACATAGGTTAGCGCTACTATGAATCAGTTTGCCTTATTCTGTCCGGTCTGTCACACGCAGGTCGTGCACGGGCAACCAGGCTGTCACCGCTGCGGTACACCTTTCCCGCCGCTCGCACAACCCTGCGAAAAAACACCCGGACTGTCGATTGCTTCCATGGTCTGCGGCATTTGCTCCATTCCTTTTTTTGCCATCATAGTACCACAGGTGTTGGCACTTGTTTTTGGTGTTGTGAGCCTCTGCACATCACCTCGTTCTGTCCGTACAGGGCGTGGCATGGCCATTGCCGGTATAGTCACGGGCGCAGTTGGGTTTCTGTTGCTCGTACTATTTTTTGTTTTCCACGCCTACACATTTGAATATTTCTCTTCCGCCCCCATCCCGGCGTAACACAACGCGGACGCGCTTTGATAGCACGTCCGCGTTTTTCTATTGCATTTCCTCCAGCCGCAAGCGCAGCGAGGTCAGCCGTTTACTGCCCTGCTTTTTGGCCACCATCTGGTCAATAATACCCTGCTGCCCGACACAGATTAGCAACTCACGCGCCCGTGTCATGGCGGTGTACAGCACCTTGCGGTTGAGCAGCATCGGCGGCGCCGGCATGGCCACCAGCAGCACGGCGGGAAACTCACTGCCCTGCGCCTTGTGCACCGTCATGGCGTAGGCCAGCTCCAGCTCGTACAGCAACTCAAAGGGATAGTCGACCTCGCGGTCGTCGGCAAACAGCACGGTCATGGCCTGCTCAGCCGGCTTAAAGCCGGTCACAGTGCCAATGTCGCCGTTGAATACGCCACGGCCCGAAAGCTCGTTGCGCCCGTCCACCCATTCCAGATCATAGTTGTTCTTAATCTGCATCACGCGGTCACCCAGCCGGTAGACATTGTCACCAAAGCGCCGCTCGGGCTTGGCGTCGTCAGCCGGGTTGAGCGCCTGCTGCAACACCTTGTTGAGCGCGTAGGTACCGCAGCTGCCGCGCCGCGTCGGCGTTATGACCTGTATCTGCTCGGGCGCAAAGCCCATGTTGTTGGGCAGCCGCGTCTGGCACAGCTCAACCAGCGTGGTAGCGACGCTGTCGTCGTTGCCGCGCTTGAGTAAAAACAGATCGCCGTCGTTCTTGATGTCGGGCGACTGGCCTCGATTGACCTGATGGGCCGCCACAACAATACGGCTGGCGGCCGCCTGCCGAAAAATCTCGTTCAACTGCACGGTGGCAAACCGGCCAAAGCGCAAAATGTCACGCAACACGTTGCCGGGGCCGACGCTGGGCAACTGGTCGGCGTCGCCGACGAGTATCACACGCGCGTCCGGTTTGACCGCCGTCAACAGCGCTTGCATTAACTGGATGTCGACCATCGACATCTCGTCAATGACCAGCACATCGGCCTTGAGCGGGTTTTCCTCGTCGTATTTGTACCGAATGCTGTCGCCGGCCGTATCAAACGACAACTCCAGCAGCCGGTGGATGGTGGTAGCCTCGTGGCCGGTCAGCTCGCTCATGCGCTTGGCGGCGCGCCCCGTCGGCGCGGCCAGCGCCACATCGAGATTGAGCGCCTTAAACAGATTGACCACGACGCGAATGGTCGTCGTCTTGCCGGTGCCCGGCCCGCCGGTCAGCACAAAGAGCGAATTTTCCACACACTCGCTGACCGCCGTGCGCTGGCTCTCTGCCAGTTCCAAGCACGACTCCTGCTCCATATCGGCAATCAGTCGCTGCCAAGGCCCGACGGGCGGCGGCGGCGTTTCAAAAAGCGTCATCAGCCGCTGCGCCACGTCCAGCTCGGCGGAAAACAGCTGCGGCAGATAGCAACGCTGCTGTTCTTCCACAATGCGGCCGGCGTCAATCATGTTGTCCAGCGTGATGTCGACGTCGTCTACACCGATGGACAGCAGCTGCCCTGTGGTCGACACCAGCGCGTCACGCGGCAGGTAGCAGTGCCCTTGATTGGCATTAAATGAGAGCTGGCACAGCAACCCTGCCTCGACACGGATGGCCGAGGTCGGCTCAATGTCCAACGTTTTCGCCAGTGCGTCGGCCTGAGAAAACTGCTGGTCATAGCGGCCCTCTAAAATTAAGTAGGGATTGGCGCGCAGCGCCTCCAGCGCTTTATCGCCGTATAATTGGTACATCCGCATGGCCAAATGCGGCAAAAAGCCGTTGGCGCTGAGAAACTCCATCAAATGCCGCACGGTGTTCTGACGCGCAAACTCGTCGGCAATGGCCTGTGCCTTCTTCTTGGTAATGCCGCGGATGGTGGCCAGCTTCTCGGGCTCGTTTTCCAGCACCTGCAGCGCTTTGTCGCCAAACGCCGCGACAATCGCCGCCGCGGTCACCGGCCCAACGCCCTTAACCGCGCCGCTGGCCAGATAGGTCAATATGGCCGCCGACGTCGCCGGCATCCGCCGCTCCACGCTGTCAGCTTTAAACTGCTGCCCGTGCTTGCGGTGGCTTGTCCACACGCCGGCCACCTCAATCTGCTCGCCCGGCGCGGCGTAGGGGATGATGCCGACTACGGTAATTTCGGCGTTCTCCTCGGTCAGCAGCTGCACAACGGTGTAGCCGTTCTCCTCGTTACGAAAAAGCACCGACTGTACCTCGCCGGCATAGGTCTCGCGCTGCAACGGCCCACCTCCTAACTCAAAATATTGTGTCGATTATACCACTCTTGAACGGTAAACTCAACGACCAGATTGACAAAGCACCTGCCATCACTCCATGGCAGGTGCTGTAGTGTTATTGTTCCGGCTCGGCCTCGGCCAGCCATAGCTCGGCGTCGTATTGACGCGCCATTTTCATCAACAAATCGTTATATTGTTCGCATGCAATAACAGGCTGTATCGTCATAGTACGCCATTGCTGGTGCCATTTAACCGCCTGCAGCACCTGCTGCAGGGCTGCCGGCTCAATGCCATCAGCCGCCACCACAGCGTATACGGGTGGAAGGGCACGGTTTTTTCTGATTTGTCCGACCACCAGCCATGCCAACACCAGCAGCCCAAACGACGCCAACAGCGCCACGATTACTTCAACAATAACGCGCATACCACTCGCCTCCGCACCATGGTATGCGCGCATGCTTCAGTATGTACCCTTTACCCGCCTGTGGCGACGCTCTTCACGCCAACACCCAGCAAGGTCATAATGATGCCGGCCACAACGACGCCGCACGCGATGGCAGGTAGCGCCTTTTTCAGCCGAATATCAAGCAGTGCGGCAATCAGCGCGCCGGTCCACGCGCCGGTTCCCGGCAACGGAATGGCGACAAAGATAAACAGCCCCAGCCACTCGTACTTAATGATGCGATCCGCCTTGCTCATCGCCTTTGTTTCCAGCCGCTCGATTTTCTGGCCAAACTTGGTCTTGGTTTTAATCCAGTGAAAAATACGGCGGATAAAAATAATGATGAAGGGCACCGGCAGTATATTACCGACGATAGCGACAGGCAGCACGACATTGGCAGGAAGCCCCAACCCTATGCCGATAGGTACCGCGCCGCGCAACTCAATAATGGGAACCATGGAAATCAAAAAAACATAAACTGCGTGGGCAAAATCTGTATTGGGCAGCCAGTCGAGCATCGTGTGCCCTCCTTCCAGCATAAAACGTGCGACTTGTAAAACTGCCCCCTGCGGCGTTTGCCACAGGGGGCAGCGGTTGGACAATAGCTTACTCGGCGATCTCGGTGACGACGCCCGAACCAACGGTGCGGCCGCCTTCACGGATAGCGAAGCGCAAACCCTTTTCGATAGCGATCGGGGTGATGAGCTCGACGTCGATGAGGACGTTGTCGCCCGGCATGCACATCTCGACGCCGGCCGGCAGCTGGATAACGCCGGTCACGTCGGTGGTGCGGAAGTAGAACTGCGGGCGGTAGTTGCCGAAGAACGGGCTGTGACGGCCGCCTTCTTCTTTGGACAGGACGTAGACCTGACCCTTGAACTTGGTGTGCGGCTTGATGGAGCCGGGCTTGCACAGAACCTGACCGCGCTCAATGTCGGTCTTGGCGATGCCGCGCAGCAGCAGGCCGGCGTTGTCACCCGATTCGGTGTAATCCATCGACTTGTGGAACATTTCGATACCGGTGACAACCGTCTTGCGGGTCTCGCGGATACCGACAATTTCGATTTCCTCGCCCATCTTCAGGTTACCACGCTCGACACGGCCCGTAGCAACGGTACCGCGGCCGGTGATGGTGAAGACGTCTTCGACAGGCATCAGGAAGGGCAGATCAACCTTACGCTCCGGGGTCGGAATGTAGCTGTCGACAGCGTCCATCAGCTTCTTGATGCACTCGTACTCGGGCGCGTTGGTATCGGTCGAGGCCGACTCCAGCGCGATCTTGGCGCTGCCGCCAATGATCGGGGTGTCGTCGCCGGGGAAGTCATACTTGCTCAGCAGGTCGCGGATTTCCATCTCGACCAGCTCCAGCATCTCGGGATCGTCGACTTGGTCAGTCTTGTTCATGAAGACAACGATATAGGGCACGCCGACCTGACGGGCAAGCACGATGTGCTCACGGGTCTGGGGCATCGGGCCGTCGGCGGCGCTGACGACGAGGATGGCACCGTCCATCTGCGCGGCGCCGGTGATCATGTTCTTAACATAGTCGGCGTGGCCCGGGCAGTCGACGTGGGCGTAGTGGCGGGTATCGGTCTCGTACTCAACGTGCGAGGTCGAAATCGTGATGCCACGAGCCTTTTCTTCGGGGGTCTTGTCGATCGAGTCGTAGGAGCGGAAGTCGGCTTTGCCGGCCATGCCCAACACTTTGGTGATGGCGGCGGTCAGGGTGGTCTTACCGTGGTCAACGTGGCCTACGGTACCAATGTTTACGTGGGGTTTGTTGCGTTCAAATTTTGCCTTGGCCATTGCTTATATCCTCCTTGTTTTCTTATCCGTTACGTTCGCGTACATTCTAACCGATAAGTCTTTTTTTTGCAATAGGGTATTTCTAAATTGTCCAAAAGCGACAAAAGGCGGGAGCTGTCATTTACTTTTTGCCTTCGATCAGCTTCTCCTGCACATTCTTGGGCAGCTCGCTGTAGTGGCTGGGCTCCATGGTGTACTGGCCGCGACCCTGGGTGCGCGAACGCATATCGGTGGCGTAGCCAAACATTTCGCTCAGCGGCACGTTGGAGATGACCTGGTGGCTGCCGTTGCGCGCGTCCATCGAAACGATGTGACCGCGGCGCGAGGTGAGGTCGCCGATGATGTCGCCCATGTAGTCGTCGGGCACCATAACGCTGACCTTCATAATCGGCTCGAGCAGCACGGGGTCGGCTTTTTTGCAGGCTTCCTTGAAAGCCATAGAACCGGCAATCTTAAAGGCCATTTCGCTCGAGTCAACTTCATGGTAGGAGCCATCGTACAGCGTGACCTTGACGTCGACGACGTTGTAACCGGCCAGACCGCCCGACAGCATCGCGCCCTGGATACCGGCGTCGACGGCGGGGATATACTCCTTGGGAATGGCGCCGCCCACGATTTTGTTGACAAATTCGTAGCCTTTGCCGCTCTCGTTGGGCTCGACCTTAATCTTGACGTGACCGAACTGGCCGCGTCCGCCCGACTGACGGGCGTAGCGCATGTCGACATCGGCCTCGCGGCGGATGGTCTCTTTGTAAGCGACCTGCGGCTTTCCGACATTGGCTTCCACCTTAAACTCACGCAGCAGGCGGTCGACAATGATTTCCAAGTGCAGCTCGCCCATACCGGCGATGATGGTCTGTCCCGTTTCCTCGTCGGTGTAGGCGCGGAAGGTGGGATCCTCTTCGGCCAGCTTAGACAGTGCAATGCCCATTTTCTCCTGACCGGCTTTGGTGCGCGGCTCAATGGCTACGCGGATAACCGGCTCGGGGAATACCATCGACTCGAGGATGATGGGCTTTTTCTCGTCGCACAGCGTGTCGCCGGTCGTCGTGTTCTTGAGGCCGACGGCGGCGGCAATGTCACCGGCGTACACGACATCAATGTCGGTGCGCTCGTTGGCGTGCATCTGCAGGATACGACCGAGACGCTCGCGGTTGTCCTTGGTGGCGTTGTAGACGGCGCTACCCTGCGAAATCGTGCCCGAATAGACGCGGAAGAAGCAGAGCTTGCCGACAAAGGGGTCGGTCATAATCTTGAACGCCAGCGCGCTGAACGGAGCGCTGTCGTCACTGGCGCGGCTGTCCTCTTCCTCGGTATCGGGGTTGATGCCCTTAATATCGGGAATATCGGTCGGCGCCGGCATATAGTCGATGACAGCGTCGAGCAACAGCTGAACACCCTTGTTCTTGTACGATGTGCCGCACAGAACGGGCACAAACTTGACGGCGATGGTCGCCTTGCGGATGGCGGTCTTAATCTGCTGCTCGTCGATGTCCTTGCCCTCAAGATAGAGCTCCATGATTTCATCGTCGAAATCAGCGACCGCTTCCAGCATCTTGCCGCGGTACTCCTCGGCAATGTCGGCCATGTCGGCGGGAATGTCTTCAACGCGGACATCCTTGCCCAAATCGTCATAGTAGACCGAGGCCTTCATGCCAATCAGGTCAATAATGCCCTTAAAGTCGCCCTCTTTGCCGATGGGCAACTGGACAGGCACGGCGTTGCACTTCAAGCGGTCATGCATCATCTGCACGACGTTGAAGAAGTCGGCGCCGGTAATGTCCATCTTGTTGACATAGGCCATGCGCGGCACGCCGTAGTTGTCGGCCTGGCGCCAAACGGTTTCCGACTGCGGCTCAACGCCACCCTTGGCGCAGAAAACCGTCACGGAGCCGTCGAGTACGCGCAGGCTGCGTTCCACCTCGACGGTGAAGTCGACGTGGCCCGGTGTGTCGATAATGTTGATGCGATGTTTCTTCCACTCGCACGTCGTAGCGGCACTGGTAATGGTAATGCCGCGCTCCTGCTCCTGCTCCATCCAGTCCATGGTGGCGTTGCCCTCGTGGGTTTCGCCCAACTTGTAGTTGCGGCCGGTGTAGAACAGAATACGCTCGGTGGTGGTCGTTTTACCCGCGTCGATATGGGCCATAATGCCGATATTGCGGGTCATCTCCAGGGATATCTGGCGAGGCATATGGTTACTCCTTCAATTCCAAATTGCGTGAGCGGCGGCGCATGAGTCACGCGTTCATAAAATGCGAGCATTTTTGTTGACACGCATGGCTCAGCGCTTAGTTCTTTACCACCGATAGTGCGCGAACGCCTTGTTGGCGTCGGCCATCTTGTGGGTGTCCTCACGCTTTTTCACGGCGTTACCGGTGCTGTTAAACGCGTCGAGAATTTCTCCGGCGAGTTTTTCACGCATCGTTTTTTCGCCACGGTTGCGGGTGTAGTTGGTCAACCAGCGCAGACCCAGCGTCTGACGACGCTCGGGACGCACTTCAATGGGCACCTGGTAGGTCGAGCCGCCGACACGGCGAGCCTTGACCTCCAGTGACGGCATGATGTTCTCCAGCGCGCCGGTGAACACCTCCAGCGGTTCTTTACCCGATTTTTCACGGATGATGTCGAAAGCGCCATAGACGACTTTCTGCGCTACGCCTTTTTTACCGTCCTCCATGATGGAGTTGACCAGTTTGGTCACCAGCTTGGAATTGTAGACAGGATCAGGCAGCACGTCTCTTTTGGGAATAAACCCTCTTCTGGGCACTTGACTTCCCTCCTTCTAATAAATAGATTTCATAGGTACTCGAAAGATGAATTTTTCTCCCGTCGCGCCCTGTATGCAAACAAGGCAAATCCTTGGGCTAAACAATTCATGGTTGCGTCGAAAGGTGGCTAAGTTTTGCTGTGGCACGCTTCGCTCATGCTCTCACTCCGCCCTGCCGTTTGTCCCCTCGGGACAATCGTCAGGTCTGCGTTCGGGTTCTCAAAATGCAAGCATTTTGTTCGCCACGCATGGCTCAGCGCTTAGCTTACTTTCCCGCTTTCGGACGCTTGGCGCCGTACTTGGAACGGCTCTGTCTGCGGTTGGCGACACCGACGGTGTCCAGCGTGCCGCGAATGATGTGGTAACGGCAGCCCGGCAGATCTTTGACACGACCGCCGCGAATCATCACGACGCTATGCTCCTGCAGGGTGTGGCCAACGCCGGGAATGTAGGCGGTGACCTCGATGCCGTTGCTCAGGCGGACACGGGCGATTTTACGCAGCGCCGAGTTGGGCTTCTTGGGCGTAGCCGTACGGACGACCGTGCAAACGCCGCGCTTCTGCGGAGCCGAGATGTCGGTCGCGACATTCTTGAGCGTGTTGACGCCCTTCTGCAGTGCCGGAGCGGTCGACTTGTAGGTCACGCGTTCGCGGCCTTTACGCACCAGTTGGTTAAAGGTTGGCATGAATGTTCTCCTTTCCTCAATCGTTATATTCTTATCAAATACCGTTGACAGTATTCGGTAAAAATCACGCTAATATCGCGGCACAGGCGGCCCCGATGTCAATACCGCAGGCCTGTCCCAGCTGCGCCATGGTCTCTACGCAAACCGGCTGCAACCCCGCCTCACGGCAGGCGGCCAGCACAGGGTCAAGCACACGCGCCTCGGCGTCGGCGGCCACAAAGACAGTGACAACCGCAGCTTCGCGTAGCGAGCGAAGCGTCTGCTTTACCCCGACGACTTTTTTAGCACTACTCAGACGCGCGGGCATAAGCACTCCCCTCCCAGAAAAAACGGCGCAACAAAGCAATCGTGAAATGTCACGGACGATAAATATATACCATTGCACACCAGATGTCAATACTTTATTGAAAAGGCGCGGCAACACCTATATAATACAGCTGCATCGCACGATATGATAAAGGAGGCACACCCATGAGTACCTATACCACCATCGACGAGTACCTTGCCCAGTGCCCTGCCGAGCAACGGCCGCGTCTTGAACAGCTGCGCGCCGCTCTCCGCGAAGCGGCGCCCGACGCCAGCGAGAAAATCAGCTGGCAAATGCCCACGCTTTACCAGCAGGGCAACCTCGTCCACTTCTGCGCGCACAGCAACCACATCGGCTTTTACCCCGGCTCCTCGGGCGTCGAGCATTTCAGCGACAAGCTGGTCGACTACAAAACCTCCAAGGGCGCCATCCAGCTGCCCAACAGCCAGCCGCTGCCTCTGGCGCTGGTGCAGGAGATTACACGCTTTCGCGTGACCGAAAACCTGGCCATGGCCGAGGCCAAAAAAGCGGCCAAAGCCAAGAAAACTGACGCCGAACCCACCACCTGACAACACAAAGGGCCGGAGCACAACGCTCCGGCCCTACAGACTGTCAAAAAAGCGCGCACCGTAAAACCGGTGCCAGAAGAAAGAGGAGACGTCAACGCAAAGCCGTGTCTTGATTCTCGACTGACGATGTGTGGTGCATCGACAAGGTCGCTGCGCCGCAATGGTTTCACTTGCTGCAGAAACGCTGTCCTAGCGTACCGTCGTACGCCGACGGACAGCGTTTCTTTGCCTGCGCACTTCTTTGTCAGTCTGTCAGCGTGTCAAAAAACAAGTTGTTTGACACGCTGAAGGGCCGGAGCGCAACGCTCCGGCCCTAATCTATAAAAATTGCCAACTACGGCAGCAGCGCGTAGGTCACCAGCTCCAGCGCCATCGTCTCGGGGTCGGGCACACGCACCAGCGCGATGACCACCTTGCCGCTGTCGACCAGTGGCCGACTGCCGTTCTCCACTTCTGCTTGCGACACGGTAACAGCCAGCGCCTTGAGCCGTTCGGGCACTTCTTCGGTCAGCGCGTAGGTCGTGTTGCGGGTCATGTGATACAGCCGGTAGTCACCGTCGACCTGTGTCACCAGCGCCGGAAACACATAGACATCGCCGTCGTTTTGCGTACCGTCCGGGTTGTTTACGCGCACCTTGTCAATGCCCGCGTTGGGGTCGAGCAACTGGCTCAGTCGGCCGTAGCCCATCAGCGGCTCTAAAAATACCGAGTTCTCTCCCAGAGGGTCGTCCTCACCGGCGGGGTACAATCCCGTGTTTGTCTCGTCAAAGAGCAGCACAAACAGCTCGTCGACCGATACAACCTC
This sequence comes from Oscillospiraceae bacterium, assembly GCA_031549605.1. Classification (GTDB taxonomy): domain Bacteria; phylum Bacillota; class Clostridia; order Oscillospirales; family UBA929; genus WRAI01. The sequence continues at coordinate 31,555 of JAVBPM010000002.1, forward strand.
CAACTCCTCGCCGCCGGTTGATGCAACAATGACCTGCTGATCGGCGGCGGTAAACAGCGCGCGGTTGTCAAAGGCATCACTGCCGCTCGCATAGCTCACCGGCGCAACTTGGCTGCAGAGCAAAAATCCCTGCCCGCCTGTGGGCTGTCGGTAGTCCTTGTCAAAACGGACAAAGCCAACGCGCACCCGCGGATTGGCATCGTCATAGCTGCCGCACACGGCCACCTGCGCAGGCCGTTGACCAATCCATTGCGCCAAAGGCAGATCAGACGTGGGAGACGACACCTGACGGCCACCACAGCCAGTCAAACACCCCAGCAGCAGCAACAGACATAACGCCTTCATATACTCACGCCTTTCTCTGTCATTATCTCTTCCATATCGTTGTACCACAAACACCCATTGTTGGCAAGCCGTAGCTGGCCGCAAAAACCGCCTGTCAGCCGATGTACGGCTTGACGTCACGGCGCGAAACACATATAATATTACAATTATCACAAGGAGGTGCCCCATGATTGATATTCTCAAGCTGCTGGAAGCCGACAGCACCCTGACCGCCGCGCAAATTGCCGCGCTGCTGCACCGTGACGCGGCCGAGGTGGCGGCTGTGATTGCCGATTGCGAAAAGCAGGGCATCATTTTGGGTTACAAGGCTAAAATCGATTGGGACAAGACCGACCGCGAGACGGTCACGGCGCTGCTGGAGGTCAAGGTAACGCCGCAGCGCGACAACGGCTTTGACCGCGTGGCCGAGCGCGTTTATCAATACGACGAGGTCGAGAGCCTCTACCTGATGTCGGGTAGCTACGACTTTTCGATTCTCATCACCGGCCGCACACTGAAAGAGGTGGCGCTGTTTGTCGCCGAGAAGCTGAGTCCGCTCGACTCGGTTACCAGTGTCTCAACCCACTTTTTGCTGCGCAAATACAAAGAAAACGGCATGATTTACCCGCAAAATGACGAGGGTCAGGAAAGGATTACACTGCTGTGAGCTTTACATTACAACTCGGCACTATTGCCCAAAGTCTGCCGCCCTCACCCATCCGCCGGTTCTTTGATTTGGTGGAGTCCAACAAGGACGCTATCAGCCTCGGCGTGGGTGAGCCTGACTTTATCACGCCCTTCCACATTCGTGACGAGGGCATTTTCAGCTTGGAAAAAGGCTATACCAAATACACGCCCAACGCCGGCATTACCGTGCTGCGTCAGGAAGTGTCCAAGTACATGAGCCGCCATTACAACCTCACTTACGACTACGCCAACCAGACGCTGATTACCGTCGGCGGCAGCGAGGCCATTGACCTCTGTCTGCGCGCGGTGCTCAACCCCGGCGACGAGGTGCTGATTCCCGAGCCGTCGTTTGTCTGCTACCGTCCGCTGACGGCACTGGCCGGCGGTGTGCCGGTGGGCATTGAGACAGTCGCTCAGGAAAAATTTCGCCTGACACCCGACCGGCTCAAGGCGGCCATCACGCCGCGCACCAAAGTGCTTATCCTGCCCTTCCCCAACAACCCGACCGGCGGCATTATGGAGCGCGCCGACCTCGAGGCCATTGCCGCAATTCTGCGCGACACCAACATTTTGGTGCTGTCAGATGAGATTTACGCCCAGCTGACCTATGGTGTGCGTCACGTCTCCATTGCCGAAATTGACGGCATGTATGACCGCACGCTGGTGGTCAACGGCTTTTCCAAATCACACGCCATGACCGGCTGGCGCATGGGCTTTGCCTGCGGCCCGGCCGCGCTGATTGGCCAGATGACGCGCATCCATCAGTACGCCATTATGAGCGCACCGACCACCAGTCAATACGCCGCCACCGTGGCGCTGCGCGACGGCGACAACGACGTGGTGCACATGCGCGACGATTACGACCGCCGCCGCCATTTGGTGTTGACGGCGTTTGAGCGTATGGGCCTGCCCTGCTTTGAGCCGCAGGGCGCGTTCTACGCCTTTCCCTGCATTGCCGACACCGGACTGAGCAGCGTCGAGTTTTGCGAGCGCTTTTTGGTCGAGCACGGCGTGGCCGTCATTCCCGGCGACGGTTTTGGTGCCGGTGGCGAGGGCTTTATCCGCTGCTGCTACGCCACCAGCGTCCATCAGCTGACCGAGGCCTTTGACCGCATGGAGCGCTTCTTAAAAACACTGTAAACGAGGGATGGCTATGGATACCCGCGTCTATGCCGGACGTTGCACCAGCTATGACCAAACGGAGGTCGACGCCGCCGTCGGTGCGGCACTGGCCGCCTTTGGCGGCGTGGGCGCGCTGGCCAAGCCGGGCCAGCGTGTTCTGCTCAAACCCAACCTGGTGATGCCGCGCAAGCCGGAGGACGCCACCACCACACATCCCGCCGTTATTGCCGCGCTCTGTCGACTTTTCATCGCCCACGGCTGCACGGTTGAAATCGCCGACTCCTGCGGCGGCCCGTACAACATGGCCACCTCTAAGGTGCTGTACAAGGTAACCGGCATGGCCGACGTCGCGGAACAGACAGGCGCACTGCTGCGCTATGACTCAACATCAACCGCCACGCCCATTCCGTCAACACTGGGCCAGCCGCACCGACTGAACATCATCCAGCCCATCGTCGACGCCGACGTTGTTATCAGCGTCGCCAAGCTGAAAACGCACGGGCTGGGCCACTACACCGGCGCGGTCAAGAATATGTACGGCGCTGTGGCGGGTCTGCAAAAGGCGCGGGGCCACGCCGCGTACAAAACGCGACAGGACTTTTTTTCCGGCATTGTCGATCTCTATGAGGCGCTGGCACCCGATTTTTGCCTGATTGACGGCATTTGGGGTATGGAGGGCAACGGCCCCAGCGGCGGCGTGCCCAAGCGCGCCAACGTGCTGCTGGCCGGTCGCAACGCCCACGCCGTCGATTTGCTGGCCGTCTGGCTGATGTACCTTGATGCAAGCAAGGTACACACGCTGACCCACGCGCAGCAGCGCGGCTTGGCGCCGACATCGGTTGAACAGCTCGATTTGTCGGGCGACGACGTCGCCACGCTGCGTACGCGCTTTGCACCACCCAACCACGACGTGGGCAAGCAGTTTCCGCTTCAGTTTCTCTACCCCGACTGGTTGATGAACCGGTTGGCCAATGCCCGCCTGCCCTACCCCACCATTGACGAGGACAAGTGCATTGGCTGCGGCGACTGCGTGCGCATCTGCCCCAAAAAGGCGGCGCATCTCAAGCAGCGCAAGGCCTATGTCATTAACAGCCGCTGCATTCGCTGCTACTGCTGTCACGAGGCCTGCCCCGTCAAGGCGATAAACCTGTGAAAGGCGACCGCCCATGAAGCTATTGGAAAAGGCATACGCCAAAATTAACCTGACGCTCGACGTGCTGGCCAAGCGGCCCGACGGCTACCACGAGCTGCTGTCGGTCATGCAGACGCTGGCCTTTTGTGATGCGCTGACGTTGACGACCAACAACAGCGGCCGCATTACAACCGCCAGCAACCTGCCCTTTTTGCCGCGCGACAGCCGCAATCTGGTCGTTGCCGCCGCGCTGGCCTATTACCGCGCCGCGAATATGACGCCGACCGGCCTGCATATTCAGGTGGAAAAACGCGTGCCCGTCTGCGCCGGCTTGGGCGGCGGCAGCTCCGACGCCGCCGCAACGCTGCGCGGACTCAACAAGCTGCACAACGGCGCGCTGACCGATGAACAGCTGCTGGCTCTGGCCGCGGAAATCGGCTCGGACGTCGCCTTTTGCGTCCATGGTGGCACACAGCTGGCGCGCGGGCGCGGCGAGATACTATCGCCGCTGCCGCCGCTGCCTTTCTGCCATGTTGTGCTGTGTAAGCCGCCGGTGGCGGTGTCGACAGCCGCCATTTTCGGCCAGCTCAAGGTCGACGCCATCGCGCATCGACCCGACACCGACACGTTTATACAGGCGCTGCACAACAGCGACCTCAACGCCGCCGCCGCTCAGCTGCACAATGTCATGGCCAGCGACGCGCTGTTTCCCGACCTGGCCGGTATTTTGGCTACGCTGCGGCAGCACGGCGCGCTGGGCGCTGTCATGAGCGGCAGCGGCCCGACCGCGTTCGGCCTGTTTGACGACCTGACCGCCGCCACGGCCGCCGCCAATGCGCTGCGCCGCCACTATCAAGAGGTGTTTACCACCAGCACAAAGGAGTCACTGGTATGATTGCCGTTATCGACTACGACGCCGGCAACACCGGCAGCGTGTGCAACGCACTGTCGCGGTTGGGCGTGACGCCGCTGCTGACCGCCGACCCGTCGGCGCTGGCCGAGGCGTCGCACATTCTGCTGCCCGGTGTCGGCGACTTCGGCGCCGCCGCCGCCTCACTTAAAGCGCGCGGTCTCTTTGCACCCATAGTCAACCTTATTGCCGACGGCAAGCCCTTTTTGGGTATTTGCGTCGGTCTGCAGCTGCTGTTTGAGGGCAGTCAGGAATCGCCCGGCGCCACGGGTCTGGGCATTTTCAAAGGCACGTCGGCACGCTTTACCGGCGAGCAACACCTCAAGGTGCCGCATATGGGCTGGAACCGACTGTCGCTGGCAAGCGAAGGCGGCTTGCTGGGCGACGGCAACCCTTGGGCGTACTTTGTCCACTCCTTTTACGTCCAGCCAGCTGACCCGTCCATCGTCACGGCCACAGCCGACTACCCGACGCCCTTCTGCGCGGCGGTCGGACGCGGCAACGTGCAGGCGGTGCAGTTCCACCCCGAAAAAAGCGGCCGGACGGGACTGGCCATGCTGCAACGCTTTATCGGAGGTGACGCCTGATGGTGGCCAAGCGTATCATCGCGGCGCTCGACATCAAGGGCGACCGCGTCGTCAAGGGCGTCAACTTTCAAAATATGCGCGACGCCGGTGACCCGGTTGAATGTGCCGTCGCCTACGAGCGGCGCGGCATTGACGAGCTGGTGTTTCTGGACATCAATGCCACGCACGAAAACCGCGCACTGCTGCTCGATTTGGCAACGCGCATCGCGCGACACATCTCCATCCCCTTTACCGTCGGCGGTGGCGTGCGCAGCGTCGACGACTTTGCCCAGCTGCTGAAAGCGGGTGCCGACAAGGTCTTTATCAACAGCGCGGCGCTGTTTGACCCCGAGCTTATCACCATGGCGGCGCAGCGATTTGGCAGCCAGTGCGTGGTCGTCGCCATTGACGCCAAGCGCGGCGAGCGCGGCTGGCAGGTTTACACCCACGGCGGCCGCAAGCCCTTTGGTCTTGACGCCGTCGACTGGGCACGCCAAGCGGCCGAGCGCGGCTGCGGCGAGATACTGCTGACCGGCATGGACACCGACGGCACTATGGCCGGCTTTGCGCTGGAACTGACGCGCGCCGTCAGCGACTCCGTCAGCGTGCCGGTTATCGCCTCGGGCGGTGCCGGTACCGTGCAACACTTTGTCGATGTGCTGACCGATGGCCATGCCGACGCGGCGCTGGCCGCCTCGCTGTTTCACGACGGCCATATGGATATCGACGCATTGAAGCAGGAGCTGACGGCTCATGGGCTCTATGTTCGCCGCGATTTGGCGTAAGGGCTGGCGACGTCGGCTGACACTGGCGGCGATGTTGCTGGTGTGTACAGCGTTGCCGTGGCTGATTGCCACCGGCTCGCCGCAGACGGTGCTGACCTTTTTCCGGCCTGTCGGACGTTTTCTCTCGCGCATTTTGGCTATACTTTGTTCTGTAGTGCCCTTTTCGCTCTACGAATGGGTCGTTGTCGCCGCCGCGCTGCTGGGGTTGTTTCTGCTGGTGCGGCTGATTGTGCGGCTTGTCCGCCGCGACGACAAGCTACACCTGCTGCTCAACGCCATGGCCGGCCTGCTGGTGACAGCGCTGTCACTGGCCTGTGCCTTTACCTGGCTGTGGGGTCTCAACTATGTCGCGCCGCCACTGGCGCAGACGCTGGGACTACACGTCGAAACGCCCGACAGCGTGCTACTCAAGCGCGTGACGCTCGATTTGGCGGAAAAGGCGGCGGCGCTCGCGCCGCAGGTAACGCGCGCCGAGCATGGCGTCATGGTTGACCGCGGCCTGTCGATCTACGGCGCTCAAGCGCTGCGCGCCTACGATGTGCTGGCACAAACCGACGACCGTTACGCCAACGCCACGCCGTCAATCAAGCGCGTCACCGGCTGGTGGCTGATGTCGTCAATGGGCATCTCGGGTATGTATTTTCCCTTTACGGGTGAGTGCAACGTCAATCCCGACTGCCCGGCGTCGTCACTGCCATTTACCGCCTGCCACGAGATAGCCCACCGGCTGGGCTTTGCGCCGGAAAACGAGGCCAACTACATCGCCTATCTCGCCAGCACCCACGCGCCCGACGTCGACACGCGCTACAGCGGCTATCTGGAGTCGATGTTTTACTGTTACAACAAGCTGTCGGACGACGACCGCGCCGAGGTGTGCGCGCGGCTCAACGATGAGGTTTTTGCCGATTGGGGCGCGCAGTCGGCACATTACGACAAGTACAACAGCAAACTGCGCGAAATCAGCACGCAAATCAACGACAGCTATCTGCAGGCGGTGGGTCAACCGCAGGGCGTGCAGAGCTATGGCATGGTTGTCGAGCTGATTATGGCCGACTACATCAAATACAACCGCTTCGGAGGTGCGCCATGAGAAAAGCCTTTAACCGTTTCTGTTACAAATACGAGCGCTACGGCATTGCCAACCTGATGACCTATGTCGCCGGCGGCTATGTCATTGCGTTTCTCTTTATGCTGGCCAAGCCGGAGCTGTATGCCTCGCTGATTTTCTACTGGCCGGCCGTAGCCGACGGCGAGGTGTGGCGCGTTGTCACGTTTTTGCTCTGTCCGCCCACCGACAGCGTGTTTTTCATTCTCTTTGCCGCGCTGTTCACTGCCTACATCGGTCGCTCGCTGGAGCAGGCATGGGGCAAGATGAAGCTGACGGTGTACTACTTCTCGGGCGCGTTATTGTCGCTCGTCGCCGCCACCATCTTTGGCTTTCCCATGGACGGCACGTATCTCAACTTCTCGCTCTTCTTTGCCTTTGCCACGCTCTTCCCCGACGAGCAAATTCAGATTTACTTTATTCTGCCGATTAAGGTCAAGTACCTCGCCATATTTCAAGCCGTTGTCTTTGCCATTCAGGTCTACCGGCTGCCGGGCTGGTATCGGTTGGCACCGGTGGTCGCCGTGGCCAACTACCTCATTTTCTTCTGGCCCGACCTGCTGGCCATTTTGCGCCGCAAGCCGTTGCAGCAGTTTAAGCGCCGCGCGCAGTACCATGGGCAGGTCAGCCGCGCTAAGCGCGCGAAGGACTACACCCACAAGTGCGCCGTCTGCGGACTGACCGACGTCGACGACCCCGACATGGAGTTCCGCTACTGCTCGCTGTGCAAGGATGTGCCCTGCTATTGCTCCAAGCACCTGTTCGGCCACAAACACACCTAATTAAAAAACGTGGCCGCAGCGCCACGTTTTTTTATAAGCCACCCATCACCAGCAAAACAAGTGTCAACACCAGCTCTAAGTCGCCGCCCTCCAGCACGAGAAAGAGAATTATGGCCAACAGCAGCAGATCACTGATGTCCAGATTGCGAAAGAGCGAGGACAGACCGCCACCTGTACCGCCACGCGGCGTATGGTCGGCGGTCGGCACGACCGGCGCCGCCGCCGCCGGTGCTACCGGCGGCGTTTTGGCAAAGCCGGGCAATGGCGGACGGGCGGGCGGGTCCTCATCCTCCCACAGACCGCCCGACCGCATATAACGACTGTACACAGGCTCACCTCCCGCCGCCCAACGTTTCTAAGGCGATACGCGCCGTGTGGGCCAGCTTGACTAAGTTAACCGCTTGATCCATCTTGCTGCGCCGCTCCTCGCGCATATAGGGTTTTAATGCGTGCAGCAGCCGGACACGCTCGTCGTCGGGCCGGTTGTATTCGCCGATGATGCGCGACAGGCTGTTGAGCATCTTGGGGTCTATGCTGCTCATCATTTTGATTAAATCGCCGGTATCGCTGCCGGACAGGGCATTGACGACCGCCGGCAGCGTGCTGCCGTGTGACGACGCCGGCTCGGCGGCCGGCGCTGCACTTTGCCCACCAGACAGGCTCTTGGCCATGGTCATGACCTTTTCCATGCTGGCCGGGTCGTTGAGCAGCGCCGACAGCTTGCTCTCCATGCCCTCCATCAGACGCCCTCGGTGGCTTTCCTAACCTGTTCCATCAACTGCTTGCCCTGATCGCTGGCCATCATGTTTTGCAACAGCGCCGACATCGCCTGCGCGTCACCCTGCATGGCCTTGGTCGCCTCGGGCCTGTGCTTAAAGCCCTCCAAACTGCGCTGGTTCTCGGGCGTGTTGAGCTTGCCTAATATCGACTCGAGATTGGCCGCCGCCTTGGCGCCCTTAGGGTTTTGGGCCAACATCTGCTGAAGTTTCTTTTCCCGCTCGGTCATATCCGACGCCTCCTCTACATAGTCCTCACACTATCATATTCACCAACAGGGAAGTGATAACCTTGTCCGCACTTATTTTTTCCGACAGCCATGGCAGCCTGTCGGGTATGTGCGCCGCCATCGAGCGCCACACACCTGACACCGTCCTGCATCTGGGCGATTGCGCGCGCGACGCCGAGCGGCTGGCCGACTACTATCCGACGCTGACCATCCACAGCGTCAGCGGCAACTGCGACTTTGTGACCACCACGCCCGACGCGCGCGTCATTGTCTACCATGGTCACAAGCTGCTGCTTACCCACGGGCACCGACACGGCGTCAAGCGCAGCCTGAGGCTGCTGGCCGAGGCGGCGGCGGTTTGCCACTGCGAGTGGGCGTTTTTCGGCCATACACACATCGCCCACCGCAGCGCCATTAACGGCGTCACGCTGTGTAACCCCGGCAGCATCGCTGTTCCGCGTTCCGGCCCATGCAGCTACGGACAACTCGACGACTATGACGGCGCGCTCGATTTTATCGTATTACCTTTGTAGTAGCTTGCACCTTTTGTAAATGTAGTGTATACTAACTGCATTCTGTTGAAAAAGGCGGTTTGTTATGAAAAAGAGGCACTTATCTCTCTTGCTGGCCATGACGCTGGTTGTGGCACTGTTTGCGCAAAGCGGCGCAGCACTCGAACCAAGCGCCGTCGTACGCCCCGTATTTACAGGCGCTACAATGCCCATTGAGCGCGGTCATACCATTGAGGACATTGTGGCGATGGCCGAGGCGCATCCGCACACCGGCTTTTCGCGCTACATCACCACGCGCTACGCCACAACGCCCAGTTTTACGGTGCCTTACGCCGCCGGGTCACTGAACACCGACGACCTGGATGACGCCAAGAACGCCATTATTATGTGCCGATACCTCGCCGGTGTGCCGTACGACAATGTCACACTGCCCAGCGAGCTCAACGATATAGCGCAACACGGCGCCGTTTTGCTGGCCGCCAGCAACCAGTTTGCACACGAGCCCACCAAGCCGGCCGATATGCCCGAAGCGTTTTTCGACAAGGGCTTTATCGGTTGCAGCAATGCCAACATCAATGCAGGCCGCACCAATATTTCCAACGTCGTCATTGGGCTGATGGCCGACGCCGGTGCAAACAACATTGAACGAGCGGGTCACAGGCGTTGGGTCTTGAAACCTTACAGCCAGGCCTTCGGTCTCGGATTTGCCCAGAACACCAGTGGCTCGATTTTGTATCAGGGCGCCCGCACCAATATGCACGTTTTTGATAACTCCTCGGCCATGTATACCACCCAGGCCGACACCTACATTGCCTGGCCAAGCGCCGGCGCTTTTCCCATTCAATACTTTGCCTTTGAACACGGCATGACCAGCGCACCCGCCTACCCTTGGTCGATTAACCTCGGCGCAGCATACAGCGCGCCCGACAAAGCGCTTATGACGCTGACGCTGACGCGTGCCCGCGACGGCAAGGTATGGACCTTCGACAAAAACACGCCCAGCCTGGCTGGCGTCGATAGCGCACCCGGCATGCACTTTGCCTCAGATGACGGCGGCTACGGTATTAGGAAAGCCATCACCTTCCGACCCGACTTGGCGTCGCTGGGCGCTCTTGAGGACGGCGACACGTTTACCGTCAACATCACCGGCATCAAAACGGCGGCCGGCGCCGACACGACACTCACCTACACCATCAACTTCTTTGACTTGGAAGCGGCCATGACGCCCATTGTGCCGGTTACCTTTACCATTAGCGGCACGAGCAAGACCTACAACGGCGCGGCGCAGGGCGTAACAGTCACAGCCGATCCGGCCGGCGCGGAATACAGGGTGCTCTACAACGGTTCCACGACGCTGCCGAAAAACGCCGGCAGCTATGATGTGACTGTCGAGGCGACAGGCGAAGGCTTTACCGGCTCGCAGACAGCGACGCTGACCATCGCCAAAAAGTCACTGTCCGTTTCCGGACTCACGGTCAAGAACCGCGGCTACAGTGCCGGCGACGTTTCCGCCGAGGTCGACGCCAGCGCCTACACGCTGACCGGCAAGGTGGCGGGCGACGATGTGGCGCTCAACACGGCACTGCTGTCCGCCGTTTTCTCCACCGATCAACCGGGCGCCAGCGTGCCGGCCGTTATTTCCGGCCTTGCACTTACGGGCAGTGACAGGAACAACTACACACTGGCGAGCACGACAGTGAACACCACGGCGGCCATTTATGCGTCCGTTGTGCCGGTCACCTTTACCGTTAGCGGCACGAGCAAAACCTACAACGGCGCGACGCAGGGCGTGTCCGTCTCCACAAGCCCGGCCGGCGCCGTTTATTCGGTGCGCTACAACGGCTCCACGACGCTGCCGAAAAACGCCGGCAGCTATGCCGTGGTTGTCGAGGCGACAGGAGAAGGCTTTACCGGCTCGCAGACAGCGACGCTGACTATCGCCAAAAAGACGTTGACCGTTTCCGGCCTCACAGTCAAGAACCGCGTCTACAGTGCCGGCGACGTCTCCGCCGAGGTCGACGCCAGCGCCTACACGCTGACCGGCAAGGTATCGGGCGACAATGTGGCGCTTAACACGGCGCTGCTTTCCGCCGTTTTCTCCACCGATCAACCGGGCGCCAACGTACCGGCCGTTATATCGGGTCTTGCCCTTACCGGCAGTGCCAGCGCAAACTACACGCTGGCGAGCACGACGGTGAACACCACGGCAGCCATTTATGCGTCCGTTGTGCCGGTTACCTTTACCATTAGCGGCACGAGCAAGACCTACAACGGCGCGACGCAGGGCGTAACAGTCACCTCCAGCCCGACCGGCGCCGCCTATACGGTACGCTACAACGGCTCCACGACGCTGCCAAAAAACGCCGGCAGCTATGCTGTGGTTGTCGAGGCGACTGGCGCAGGCTTTACCGGCTCGCAGACTGCGACACTGACCATCGCCAAGAAGTCACTGTCCGTTTCAGGCCTCAAGGTCAAGAGCCGTAATTACAAGGCCGGCTCCGTCGCCGCCGAGGTCGACGCCAGCGCCTATTCGCTGGTCGGCAAGGTATCGGGCGACAATGTGGCGCTTAACACGGCGCTGCTCACCGCCAAGTTCTCCACCGACCAACCGGGCACCAGCGTGCCGGCCGTTATATCGGGCCTTGCCCTTACCGGCAGTGCCAGCGCCAACTACACGCTGGCGAGTACAACGGTAAACACCACGGCGGCCATTACGATGCCTGCGTGGATCAACCCCTATACCGATGTTGCGAAGAGCGACTGGTTCTATAGCGCCGTTGCCTACGTCAGCCAGCGCGGTCTGATGTCGGGTATGGCGGGTGGCACCACCTTTGCGCCCATGGCTCCGTTGAGCCGCGCTATGGTCGCCACGGTGCTCTACCGCATGTCGGGCTCGCCGAGCGAGACCTACTCGGCTATCTTTACCGATGTGCCCAACGGCCAGTGGTACTCCAAGCCCATTACCTGGGCCTACCGGAACAACATTGTGGGCGGCAAGGGCAATGGTCTGTTTGGCACCAATGAGAACATTTCACGCGAACAGCTGGCCGCCATGATATACCGCTACGCCCAGTTCAGAAAAATTGACACCTCTGCCACCGTCAGTCTCACCGGATATACCGACGCTAAAGCGATTAGCTCCTATGCCGTCACGCCCATGCGCTGGGCCGTGGCAGTGGGAATCATCAGCGGCAAGACGAAAACAACACTCAATCCGAGCGGCTTTGCCAACCGCGCCGAATGCGCCACCATCCTCATGCGGTTTGACATACTTTTGAACTCATAAGACACAACAAAATGCCGGCCCATTCGGGCCGGCATTTTTCAGCGTGTCAAAAAACTTGTTATTGGCACGCTGACAGACTGACAAAGAAGTGCGCAGGCAAAAAACACTGTCCGTCGGCGTACGATGGTACGCCAGGACAGCGTTTATGCAGCAAGTAAACCTTTGTGGCGCAGCGACTTTGTCGATGCGCCACAAATCATTAGGGGCAACTCAAAACGCAGCCTTACGTCGCCGTTTTCTCTTTTTTCTGACACCGGTTTTACGGTGCGCTCTTTTTTGACAGTCTGCAAAATGCCGACCCAAACGGGTCGGCATTTTTTGATGGATTGAATTAGCCGAGGATGTCGGCAAACTGGCTGATGGCGTAGTCCTTGTCCTCGGTTTTGGCGATGGCCTGACAGGCCTGTAGACCCAGGGTCTTGTTCTCGGCCGCCTTGTCGGCGTCGCCCAGCACGGCGTAGGCGCGTGCCAGCGCTTCGTAGCCGAAGGCGAGGTCAAAGTCGCCGATGCCGTTCTGCTGAATGGTATCCATCGACGTCTTGGCAAACAGCAACGCCGGAGCGCCCATGCCGAGCAGTGCGTAGACGTGGGACACCTGCCACTCGCCACGTGCCAGATTGACCGGCTGGCAGCCCTCGACCTGCGACCACAGGTAGTACGAGGCGTGCGCGCTGTGCAGCATTTGGGCGTCGTCGGCCAACGTGCGATCGGCCTTGTCAATCAGGTCCCATGTGCCGTTAAACAGCGCAATGGCTGTTTTTTTGACGTCCATTATTTAACGACCTCTTTCAACGAAGCAGCCAAACCGGTGAGACTAGCAATGTCGGTGGGCACAATCAGCTTTGTCGCCTGGCCGTCGGCCACCTTGGCCAGCGCCTCAAGCGATTTTACCTTGATGACAGCCTCGTTGGGGTTGGCTTCATTGAGCAGCTTGATGGAGTCGGCCAGCGCGCGCTGCACCATTTCAATCGACTGCGCTTCGCCCTCAGCGGCCAGAATACGCGCCTGCTTGGCGGCGTCAGCACGCAGAATAGCCGACTGCTTTTCACCCTCGGCGACGAGAATTTTGCTCTGCTTTTCGCCCTCGGCTTGCAGAATGGCCTGACGGCGCTCACGCTCGGCTTTCATCTGCTTTTCCATGGCGTCCTGAATTTCGCGCGGCGGAATGATGCTCTTGAGCTCGACGCGGTTGACCTTGATGCCCCACGGATCGGTGGCTTCGTCGAGAATAGCGCGCATTTTGGTATTGATGAGGTCGCGAGAGGTCAGCGTCTCGTCCAGCTCAAGGTCGCCAACGATGTTACGCAGCGTCGTGGCGGTCAGCGTCTCAATGGCCGACATGGGGTGCTCAACGCCGTATGTATACAACTTGGGGTCGGTGATTTCAAAGTAAATTACAGTGTCAATCTGCATGGTGACATTGTCTTTGGTGATAACCGGCTGGGGCGGGAAGTCGACGACCTGCTCCTTGAGCGACACCTGCTTGGCCACGCGCTCAATAAACGGAATTTTGAAATGCAGGCCGACATCCCACACCTTGTGGAACACGCCGAGACGCTCGATGACGTTGGCGCGCGCCTGCTGCACGATGCGGATGTTGGCCAGAATGACCACGACGACGAGTGCGACGACTGCTAACAGAATGTACTCCATACTTGACTCCTCCTAATCTTGTTGTGCCGAGAGCTTGACGATGACCTTGACTCCTTCGATGGCCAGAACGTCAATCCATTGACCCGCCTCAATGACGCTGTTGTCGTTGCTGCGCGCCGTCCATGTGCGGCCGGCGGCGTTGACAATGCCGTGGCCGTTGGCGTTGTCGATGGTCTCGACAACGCGGCAGCGCATACCAATGACCCGGTCGGCGTTGGTGCTGGTCTTGAGGGTGTTGACGTGCTTGCGGACAAAGGGTCGCAGCAGGTAGAGCAGCACAATCGAGACCAGCAAAAAGGCACCGATTTGAACCGGCAGCGAGTCTGTAATCAGCGACACGATGAGTGCCGCGAGTGACCCGGCCGAAAACCAAATGGCGACCAAACTGACGGTCGACAGTTCCAGCACGGTAAATGCCACCATGAGACCCAGCCATATTAAGGCCATTTCCATACTACCCCTCCTTCATGCATTTCTCAGTATACCACAACCGCGGCTAAAATCAACTGTTATTCAACGTCGTGATGTCGACAATGCCCATGTCGATGGACTGCTTGAGGTTGATGGTCAGCGCGCCGGCGGTGTCGAGCGAGGTCATGCACAGCGCGCCCGTCTCGACGGCCAGCCGGCGAATGACTGCGCCGTCACTGATTTGACGGCGGCCGGGTGCCGGCGTGTTGATCAGCAAATCGATGCCGTCGCCCTGCGTCATGACGTGGCGAATGTTAAAGTGCGGGCCGTCGATGCGGCTGATCAGCTCGGTTTTGATGTCGCGCTGCGCCAGCGAGGCGTGTGTTCCCTCGGTGGCGTACAGCGTGTAGCCCAGCTCGGCCAGTCCGGCGGCGATGGGCACCAGCTTGGCCTTGTCGGCGTCGTTGACGGTCAACACGGCTTTTTTCGTGCGCGGTACGCGCATACCGGCGGCGGTGAAGCCCTTGCGCAGCGCCTCCTCAAAGCCCTCGGCCACGCCCAGCACCTCGCCCGTCGATTTCATCTCCGGGCCGAGCGTGATGTCGGCCTGCGGCAGTTTTTCAAAGGAGAACACCGGCACCTTGACGGCGTAGAATTTGGCTTTCGGCGCTATGCCTGTGCCGCAGCCGATATCGGCCAGTTTTTCACCGTTCATCACGCGCACGGCCAGCGCCACCATGGCAATGCCGGTCACCTTGCTGATGTACGGCACGGTGCGCGAGCTGCGCGGGTTGGCTTCGATGACGTAGATGTCGTCGCCGTCGACGATGTACTGCACGTTGATAATGCCGCTGACACGCAGCGCCAGCGCCAGCTTTTTGGTGTAGTCGTGGATGCGCTGCGTCTGCTCGTCGGAAATGTGCAGCGTCGGATAGACGGAAATTGAGTCGCCCGAGTGGACGCCGGCGCGCTCGAGATGCTCCATGACGCCGGGGATGAGAATGTCGGTACCGTCGCAGATGGCGTCTACCTCAACCTCGCGGCCTTTGACATACTTGTCCACCAGAATGGGATGCTCAGTGGCCAGCGAGCCGATGCGCTGCATAAACTCGACGATGTCGGCGTCGGAAAAGGCAATTTGCATGCCCTGCCCACCCAGCACGTACGACGGGCGCACCAGCACGGGGTAGCCCAGCTTGCGGCCGGCGGCCAGCGCCTCGTCGGTGGTAAAGACAGTGGTTCCGGGCGGTCGGGGGATGTCGCAGGAGGATAGGATGCTGTCAAAGCGCTCGCGATCCTCGGCGGCGTCCACGGCGTCGGTGTCGGTGCCCATAATCGGCACACCCAGCGACGTCAGCGTCTTGGCCAGCTTGATGGCCGTCTGGCCGCCAAACTGCACAACGGCGTAGTCGGGCTGCTCTTGCGCTACAATGGCTTCGACATCCTCGGCGGTCAGCGGCTCGAAATACAGCTTGTCGCTGACATCAAAGTCGGTGCTGACGGTCTCGGGGTTGCAGTTGACCATGATGACCTCAAAGCCGCGCTGACGCAGCGCCCACACGGCGTGGACGCAGCAGTAGTCAAATTCAATGCCCTGCCCGATGCGAATGGGGCCCGAGCTGATGATGAGCACTTTTTTCTTGCCGGTGGTCGGCACGGCCTCATTAATAGCGCCATAGCAGCCGTAGTAGTAGGGGGTGTTGGCGTTGAATTCACCGGCGCAGGTGTCGACGGTCTTGTAGGCCATGGTGATGCCCCACTCGCGGCGCAGCGCGGCGATGTCGGCGGCCGACTTGCCGGTAAAGCGCGACACGGCGGCATCGGTGAAGCCCAGCCGCTTGCACTCGGTGAGCAAATCGGCGGTCAGCGGCTGCGATTGCAGCTGCTTTTCCATCTCGACCAAGTTCAAAATCTTGTCAAGGAACCACGGGTCAATGGTGGTGATGTCGGCGATTTGCTTGACGGTGTATCCGTTGCGGAAGGCGGCGGCGATGACAAAGATGCGGCGGTCGTCGACACGCTTGAGCGCCTCGCCGATGTCCTCGGGCGCAATGTCGTAATCAAGGTAGTCCTTGCCCTGCTCCAGCGAGCGGATGGCCTTGAGCAGCGCCGCCTCAAAACGCGGCGCAATGCCCATGGTCTCGCCGGTCGCTTTCATCTGGGTCGACAGCACGCGGTCGGCGGTGATGAACTTGTCAAAGGGCCAGCGCGGGAACTTGACAACGACGTAGTCGATGCAGGGCTCGTTGCAGGCCGTCGTGCAGCCGGTCACGGCGTTGGGGATTTCGTCAAGCGTGTAGCCCAGCGCAATTTTGGTCGTCACCTTGGCGATGGGGTAGCCGGTGGCCTTGGACGCCAGTGCGCTTGAGCGGCTGACGCGCGGGTTGACCTCGATAACAGCGTATTCCAAGCTGGTGGGATGCAGCGCAAACTGCACGTTGCAGCCACCCTGAATGTCCAGCGCGCAGATGATGTTAAATGCGGCGGCCCGAAGCATGGTAAACTCGCGCTCGGCCAGTGTCTGCGACGGCGCGACGACAATGGAGTCGCCGGTGTGTACGCCGACGGGGTCAAGGTTTTCCATGTCGCAGACAGTGACGCAGTTGCCAACGCTGTCGCGGATGACCTCAAACTCAATCTCTTTCCAGCCGGCGATGCAGCGCTCGATAAGACACTGCCCGACACGCGACAGCCGCAAGCCGTTGCCGGCAATCGCGCGCAGCGCCGCTTCGTCGGCGGCAATGCCGCCGCCGGTGCCGCCCATGGTGTAGGCGGGTCGCACGACGATGGGGTAGCCGATGGTGTTGGCAAAATCGACCGCCGCCTCGACGCCTTCAACAACAACGCTGGCGGCGCACGGCTCGTCAATCTCGGCCATGGCGTCCTTGAACGCCAAACGGTCCTCGGCCTTGCGAATAGCGTCGGCGTTGACGCCAATCAGCTTGACGTTGTGGCTTTCGAGAAAGCCGGTCTCGGCCAGCTCCATGGCCAGGTTCAAGCCGCTCTGACCGCCCAGCGAGGGCAGCAGGCTGTCCGGCTTCTCTTTTTCAATGACCTTCATGACTGTCTCGACGGTCAGCGGCTCGATGTAGACGTGATCGGCGATTTCGGGGTCGGTCATAATGGTGGCGGGATTGGAGTTAATGAGGATGACCTCGCAGCCCTCCTCTTTTAGCGCGCGGCAGGCCTGTGTGCCGGCGTAGTCGAATTCGGCGGCCTGACCGATGATAATGGGACCCGACCCGATGACCAGCACGCGCTTGATGTCGTTATGTTTAGGCATTGACGTTCCCTCCCAGCATGGCCACAAAGGCGTCGTAATCATTGGTTTTTTGCAGTGGCAGCGGTACAGACGACGGAAAATACTGCGTGCCGCGCGCGTTGAGGGTGGGATAGTCGAGACCCTCGACGGTGCCGTCATTGAGGTTGCGCGATGTGACCATCGCGGTGGTGGGCAGGCTGCGCTCGTCAACCGAGAAGGCGTGATTTTGTACCGTGGCGCGGATGTGGCGCGTGGCGGCGTCCTGCACCGGCAGGCTGTTGCCGCGGTGGCCGTAGGGCAGACGAGTCACCTGCGCGCCGGCTGCCAGCGCCAGCAGCTCGTGACCCAGCGAAATACCCCAGATGGGCAGCTTGCCCAGCAGCGCTTTGACCGTATCCAGCACCGACTCGCACCGGCGCGGGTCACCCGGCCCGTTGGTCAGCACCAATCCCTCCGGCCGCTCGGCCAGAATGTCGGCGGCGGTGGCCGTGGCGGGCAGGCGCACAACCTGACAGCCGGCGTTTACCAGCCCCTCGGCAATGGCGGCGCGCGTACCCAGATCGAGCAGCACGACGCGACGACCCTCGCCGGTCGTCATCGGCGCCCGGCAGGTCACGGCCTGCACAGCGTTAAAGGTTTCGTCGCCTTTCATGTGTTCCAGCGGCGGCGTGGCGTAGGCCTTGTCGCTCAACAGCGCGCGCATCGGGCCGTTGTCGCGCAGCAGCTTGACCAGCACGCGCGTGTCGACGCCGGTCAGCACCGGCACGGCCTTCAGCCGCTCGGGCAGCGGCGCGTCGGCCTGAAAGTTGGAGGGCGTGCGCGCCAATTCCTGCACAACCAGCAGCGACAGGCGCACGCTGTTGTCGTCCCAGACGCTGTTGTCCACACCATAGTTGCCGATAATCGGCGCGGTGAAGACGACACCCTGGCCGACAAACGAGGGGTCGGTCAGCACATCCTGATAGCCGATGCCGCAGTTGACGAAGACCAGCTCGCAAGCCAGCTCGCCGGTGTAGTGCAGCACCTCACCCTGAAAGGCCTGTCCGTTCTCCAGATACAATGTTGCTTTAGCCATACTTCACCTCATAGACAGA
Source organism: Oscillospiraceae bacterium (assembly GCA_031549605.1). Taxonomy (GTDB): domain Bacteria; phylum Bacillota; class Clostridia; order Oscillospirales; family UBA929; genus WRAI01. Next base: position 50,192 of record JAVBPM010000002.1, read on the forward strand.
GCGCACATGGCGTGCGCTCTGAAATCTTGCAAATTCGATTAAATCGCACCCTGTGCGATCATGGCCTCGGCCACTTTCATGAAACCGGCAATGTTGGCGCCGGCCACGAGGTTGCCCTCGCACTTAAATTGGACGCTGGCATCATAGGCGGCTTTGTAAATGCCCTTCATAATGCCTTTGAGTTTTTCGTCAACCTCTTCAAACGTCCACGACAACCGCATGCTGTTTTGGCTCATTTCCAAACCCGACGTGGCCACGCCGCCGGCATTGGCGGCCTTGGCGGGACCAAAGGCGACGCCGTTGTTCAAAAAACAGGTAACGGCTTCGGGCGTGCTGGGCATGTTGGCGCCCTCGGCTGCGTATTTACAGCCATTGTTCACCAACATCTGCGCGTCATCGCCATTGAGCTCGTTCTGCGTGGCGCAGGGCAGCGCGATGTCGCAGGGAATGCTCCACACCGTTTGCGCGCCGGTTTTGGTAAAGGTGGCCTTGGTGTCGCGCTGGGCGTAGACGTCAATGCGCGCGCGTTCGACCTCTTTAATCTGACGCATCAGTGCCAAATCAATGCCCTGCGGCGCGTGGATAAAGCCCGACGAGTCGCTCATGGCGACAACGGTAGCGCCCAGCTGCATGGCCTTTTCGGCGGCAAACACCGCCACATTGCCCGAGCCGCTGATGACGACCTTCTTGCCGGCGAAGCTGTCGTTGTTTTTGGCCAGCATCTGCTCGACGAAATAGCAGAGGCCGTAGCCGGTGGCCTGCGTGCGCACCAGCGAGCCGCCGTAGGTCAAACCCTTGCCGGTCAATACGCCGGTAAACTCGTTGCGCAGACGCTTGTACTGGCCAAACATAAAGCCGATTTCGCGCGCGCCGACGCCAATGTCGCCGGCCGGCACGTCGGTGTCGGGCCCGATGTGCTTGGACAATTCGGTCATAAACGACTGGCAGAAGCGCATGATTTCGCCGTCCGACTTGCCCTTGGGGTCAAAGTCGCTGCCGCCCTTACCGCCGCCCATGGGCAGGCCGGTCAGCGCGTTTTTGAACAGCTGCTCGAAGCAGAGGTATTTAATAATAGAGGCGTTGACCGACGTGTGGAAACGGACGCCACCCTTATAGGGGCCAATGGCCGAGTTAAACTGCACGCGGAAGCCGCGGTTGACCTGCACGACGTTGTTGTCGTCAACCCAGCAGACGCGGAAACTAATCATACGCTCGGGCTCGACAATGCGATCAAAGACGCCGGTGGCCGCCAGCTCCGGCTTTTGCGCCAGCACCGGCTCAAACGACTCGAGCACCTCCAGCACCGCCTGCAGAAATTCTTTCTCGTTGGCGTTGCGCTGGCAAACCGCTTGATAGACTGCGTTGAGTTTTTCGTTTTTCAGCATGTACCGTACTTCCTTTCTACACCCCATCGACAGATGGGCAAAAAAAACGGTGACCCTTTTCAAAAAATGAAAAGTAATCACCCTGTGCAAAGGCAGAAACTCAAAGAAGCGCTCCGCGCGGGGCAACAGTAAAACAATACCATAGCCGTTCGTGTGCGCATTGCTATCCTCTCCTTTCGCCTTTCCTCTTATTTTAATGGTACAAGTCGCATTTGTCAACGCCAAAGCGCACAATCTATAGTGACAGCCGCCACTTTTTTGTCGGCACTTTTAACAACATTGGTCGACATAATTTTTTGGGCTATCCTATTGCCGACTAGCACATACTGTGGTATGATTTACTGTGTACTATTTGCGGGAGGTCACTATGAATCGTCGCTTGTTATCTTTATTGTTAATGTTGCTCCTGTTGGCGCAACCTGTTGTCGCCACAGAAGATTTCACTACGCCTGCGCCGACCGATGAACCGGTTGTCGCCGTCGTGCCGGAGGAGAGTGCAACGCCTGTGCCTTCCGCTGAACCTTCTACCGAGCTGCCCGGCGAACCTTCCGCTGAGCCGTCCATAACACCGTCAATTGATCCCTCAGATGAACCCCCGACGTCACCGCCGACCGATACAACGCCTCCCAGTATTGAGCCGGCACCGACTCCGTCGCCCGAGACAATAGACACACCGCAGTTGGTATCGCCGCCGACGGTTGCTGCAACGCCAGCTGACGCGCCGACGCTAACCTTGGACCAAGAGCAGGCTACGCTGCATTATCGCGATAAGCTGCAGCTGACCGCCACATGGAGCGACTCGGACGACGAGCCCGAGTTGGTGTGGCAGAGCGACAATACTAAGGTAGCGACGGTGGCCGACGGACTCGTCACAGCGAGCGGCATTGGTACAGCCAACATCACCGTCAGTTGTGGCGAACAAAGCGCAGTGTGCGTCGTAACGGTTGCGCCAAAAGCGGTACCGCCTTTTGAAGACGTCTTTACCCACAGCTGGTTTGTCAACTATGTGCTGTACGTTCACGAAAACGGCCTGATGGGTGGAACAGCGCCTACTCTTTTCTCTCCCGGTGACGGATTTTCTCGCGCCATGGCGGCCACTGTGCTCTACCGCATGGCTGGTAAGCCGGCGGTTAGCTATACCAAAATTGCCGACGACGTGCCCAAGGGTCAGTGGTATACCAACGCCTGCATCTGGGCGCGCAAGAATAATATTATCTACGGCAGCAGCAACAAGCTTTTTGGCATAAACGAAACCTTTACGCGTGAACAGATGGTGTCGGTGTTCTACCGTTACGCCGCCATGCAGGGCTACCGCATTGACGGGGTTTCTTCGCTGACGCAATTCGGTGACAGTGCAAAGGTGTCAGGCTATGCTGTTGCGCCCTTCCAATGGGCTGTCAAACAGGCGTTAATCGTCGGCAACGATGTTGGGCATCTCAATCCGCGTTCCACCATGACGCGCGCCGAATGTGCCGCGCTGCTGATGCGCTTTAACAAATTCTTGACGCCGGCCAACAAAGACACCTTCAGCCTCACACCCATGACCATTGCGCTGACCGGCACCGATAAGCTGACGCCGTCGACGCCATCAGGTACCATGACCGCCTCAATCAGCGGACTACGCATCGCCGGACCGGTTACCGTCGTTTGGCTGCAAGGCAACAAGGTGCTGAGAAAGACGGAGAACGTGCTGTTGCTCAACGGCTATACCACCACCATTTCGTTCAGCACCACGTTCCACCAATACACACCGGCCAGTGAGCCAATTACGCTGCAAATCTATACGCCGTCCCAGCTACGCTCGGCGGTTAAAACCGTTTCCTATCAGAATAACCCCGAGTCGTACTATATCAACAACAAAATCCTGCCCTACAACATCATTCTGCCCAACGTCACGCGCACGGTCTTTGGCACCAGCGGCAGCGGCCGCGAACTGTGCGCCTACAGTGTCGGCACCGGCGCTAAAAAAATGGTGCTGACCTTTGCCATTCATGCCTTTGAGGATCATTGGACCAAGGACGGTTACGAACTGGTGCTTGTCGCTGAAATGCTGCTCAAGCGGTTGTCGGCCGACGTCGCGACACTCAACAGCCGTGGCTGGACGGTAATCGTCGTGCCCTACGGCAACCCCGACGGCTTTCTGGAGGGCTATACCAACAACGGGCCGGGCCGCACAACCACCAAGCGCTATAGCGGCGGCACGCTGGTAACTGGCGGTGTTGACCTCAACCGCTGCTTTGAGACCGGCTTTAAACCGCTGTATAACGCCCGCAACTACACAGGTGACGAACCGCTGCTGTGCAAGGAGGCGCGCGCGCTCAAGAGCCTGCTGGTGACTCATTCGTCGGCGTCAACCAAGGTCTGCATTGACGTGCACGGCTGGTTCCAGCAAATCATCACCCCCGGCAACAGCACCACACCCTATAAGAGCTTCCGCAAATTTTTCCCCAACAATTCTTACGCCGGCCTGGGCGGTTTGGGCTACCTGACCGGCTACGCCAAGGCAATCGGCTACAACGCCTGCCTCTTCGAGTTCCCGTCAAATGTCTATAGCCACAGCGACATGACCTCCAACAGCTACGACAGCCGTTTTGCCAGCGCTGTCATGGACATCATTGCGACGCTGTAGCACCCCGTCTACAAAAAAAACCGTCTGCCAATCAGGGCAGACGGTTTTTTCAATGGATTTAGTGGCAACACTCGCAGTTGCCGTCGCAGCCTACGATGGGCACAGGGTCAATGCCTTGACGGCGGTAGTAGTCGCTGATAGCCGCCTTGATGCCCTCCTCGGCCAGCACGCTGCAGTGCATTTTGACCGGCGGCAAGCCATCCAGCGCCTCGGCAACCGCCTTGTTGGTTAGCAGTAGCGCCTGCTCAATGGTCTTGCCTTTGACCAGTTCGGTGGCCATCGAACTGGTAGCCACGGCCGCGCCGCAGCCAAAGGTCTGGAAGCGGACGTCGACGATGGTGTCATTTTCCACCTTGAGGTAGATTTTCATAATATCGCCGCACTTTTGGTTGCCGACCTGACCCACGCCGTTGGCGTCGGGCAGCTCGCCCATGTTGCGCGGATTGTTGAAGTGTTCCATTACCTTTTCACTGTAAAGCATTTCTTTCGTTCTCCTTTGCTGCCGTTACTCGGGCTTGAGCGGCGACATATCGCGCAGCCGTCCCACCACCTGTGGCAGTTTTTCTAAAATGTAGTCGACGTCGCTGTCGGTCGTGCTGTCGCCCAGCGACAGTCGCAGCGAGCCGTGCGCGATTTCGTGCGGCAGCCCGATGGCCAGCAGCACATGGGAGGGGTCGAGCGAGCCCGACGAGCAGGCCGAGCCCGAGGAGCCGCAAATGCCGTTGCTGTCCAGCAGCAGCACCATTGACTCGCCCTCAATGTAGTTGATGACAATCGATGCCAGACCCGGCAGACGCTTAACGGGGTCGCCGGTCAGCTGGGTGTAGGGAATCTGCAACGCACCGGCCAGCAGCCGGTCGCGCAGCGCGGTCAGCCGCGCGTTTTCGGTGTCCATGCGCGATACGGCGTCGGTCAGCGCCGCCGCCATACCAACCACACCGGGCACGTTTTCAGTACCCGAACGGCGGTTATTTTCCTGTCCGCCGCCGTGCAGCAACGGCGGCAACCGCAGCCCGCGCCGCACGATAAGCGCGCCAACGCCCTTGGGGCCGCCGAATTTGTGGCCCGACAGGCTGAGCAAATCAAACTGTGACGCGTCGACGGGGATGTGACCCACCGCCTGCACCGCGTCGGTGAAGAACAGCACGCCGCGCTGGCGGCACAACGCGCTGATGGCGCCGACGTCCAAAATCGTTCCAATTTCGTTGTTGGCCATCATGCAGGTGACCAGCACCGTGTCGTCGCGCAGCGCCGACTCAATGTCGGCCAGCGCCACTTGTCCGTTGGTGTCGACCGACAGATAGGTGATGTCGTAGCCCTGCTCTTTTTGCAGGTACTCCAGCGTGTGCAGCACGGCGTGGTGCTCGAGCGGCGAGGCGATAATGTGCTTGCCCTTGTGTGCCGTCATGGCGGCCGCGCCCTTGATCGCCCAGTTGTCGGCTTCGGTGCCGCCACTGGTGAAATAGACCTCGGACGGCTGGACATTCAGCGCGGCGGCCACGTCGGCGCGCGCCTGATCGAGTGCCCGGCGCGACTGGTTGGCCAGTGCGTACATGCTGTTGGGATTGCCGAACCATTCGGCAAAATAGGGCTCCATGGCGGCTCGTGCCGCCGTGCTCAGCGGCGCTGTGGCCGCGTAGTCGCAATAAACTGTGCGTTTATTCATAGGACTCCTTTTCCTCTGTAAACGGCGACAGGCAGCCGCGCGCCGTTAGTAATGGTGTGACACTGTTAGTGTATCCTCACTGACGCATAAAATCAAGTACTAATCAAACAAAGAAAGCTGTTTTTGCTCGTAGGGTTGCCGTATAGCCTGCACAACATCCTCCATGCGATAGAGCAGCCCGTGCCGCTCGCACTCGGATGAAAAGAGCGCCCACAGCGCTTTTGCATGCGGCGACGGGTTGTTGTATTCGCTGCCGAAGGTACGCCAATGACGCTCGCGCACGCCGACAAACAGCTTGTCCAACTGCTGGAAATAGTACTCGCGCTGGCCATCGCGCGTGGTCATGCCCATCGCCGCGTAAATCCAGCGCGCGCCGTGCGCCGCCGCCTGCGCCACCAGCGTTTTAATATTGTCGGCGTTGTCGGAGATAAAGGGCAGCACCGGCATGAGCAGCACTCCGCCGTCTACGCCTTGTTTTCGCAGCTGTTGCAGCGCTTTCAGCCGCGCCAGGCCGTCGGGCGCGTGCGGCTCAATGGCGGCGCACAGCGTCGCGTCGACGCTGTTGACCGTGACATTGACCACCGCCGGTGCGTGGCGGGCAATCGACTGCAAAATATCGGCATCGCGCGTCACAAGCGTTGACTTGGTCGGCAGGCAGACGCCATATTGATATTTTTCCAATAACGCCAGCGCGCCACGGCTGAGTTTCGTCTCGCGCTCAAAGGGGTTGTAGCTGTCGCTCATGGAGCCGAAGTGTACGATACCGGTACGTCGCTTGCTTTTCAGCTCCCGTTCCAATATTTCCAGCGCCTGTGTTTTAGCAGACACGGTGTCGAAGTCGTCGATGCCGTAGACCGTGCTGCGACTGTCGCAGTAGATACAGCCGTGGCAACAGCCGCGGTAGAGATTCATAGTATAATTAGAGCCAAACCACGTCGTGTCATTGCGGTACCCCGACAGTATGCTCTTGGCCGGTATTTCCTTCATGGTGCATCGCCTCGCGCTATTATAACGCTTTCACGAGCCGCTGTACAGTCCTACGGCGCGTTGCCGATGACCGCGCCGGGGTAGTAGTGGGTCAGTATTTGCTGATAGGTCTGCCCTTGCGCCGCCAGCGCGATGGCGCCGGCCTGGCTCATACCGACGCCGTGGCCATAGCCTTTGACGGCAAACGTCAACTTGACGTCGGCAACGGTCACATCGATATGCGCCGAGCGCAGCGACAGCAGTGTGCGCAGCTGGCCGCCGGTAACGGTCACGCCGCCAATGCGGCAGTCGAGGATGCCGCCGGCATCACTGCGGCGGATGTCACTGACCCACTGTGACGGGTCGCCGCTGAGATCAGCCTGCGGCCACGTTTGCAACGCCTTGGCCTTGAAATCCTCGGCCGAGACGGTCAACTGAGAGGCGTAGCCCTTGGCCTGCTCGTCCACGGTGCTGTCGACGCTGGCCAGATATGGATAGTCGCCGCCCCAAACGTCAGCTGCCGCCTCGGTCTGTCCGCCGCTGATGGCATGGAACACCGCCAGTATCGGCTGGTTGTCGTAGAGCAGCACCTGCCCGTCGGTGGCGGCGATGGCGGCGTCGAGTTTGTCGGCGTTGGTCTGCGCGTCGGTGTAGCTCTGCCAGTCGGCCATGGCGGTGGCGCGGTCGCGGAAGGCCATACAGTGGCCCGAATCGGCGCAGACGTCGGCGTCACTGCCCTGATGGGTGGTCTGCGGCGCGGCGCGGTTGTGTTCGATGTTGCGCAAGGTGAAGGTGCGCACGGCCACCGCCAGCGCCTTGAGCGCCTCGGGGTTGGCGGTCGGCTCCATCTCGCCCGCCATTACGCAAAAGAGGTACTCCTTCATCGGCATCGGCGCGGTGCTGCCATCGTTCAGACGCACCTGCACCGTTGTGTCGGCGTCCGTCGTCACGGCGGCAGTCGGTGTCGGGCTGACCGACGGAGTGGGCGAACCGGGCGACGGCACCGACGGTGCAAACGTCGGTGCCTCGTCGGCGTCTGGGGCGGCGGGCGCGCGCAGCACCGTACAGACGGGAATGAGAAAAATCAACAGCGTCAGCAGCGTGGAAAACAGTAGCAAGCGTTTCATCCGTGCACCTCTTTTGCAAGAACAGCTTCTTCTTCTTGCATTTTTCGTCTATTTTTTTTGGTTATTGCCTTGACAACGCAAGTTTCTTTTGTTACCATTGCAAGAAATCACTTCAGGAGGTAGCTCTATGCAGAGCCCGTCCCGCGCCGAAGCCTTTATCTCAGATATATGCGAGCAGTTCCCCAAATACAACCTGCTCGATACCTCGACATTTGACAACAGCAGCATCAAACGCGGCCTGCGCAATAGCGACGGCACCGGCGTAATGGCCGGCGTCACCGCCGTCGGCACCGTGCGCGGCTACAACATTATCGACGGCGACCGTCATGCCGTTGACGGACGACTGATTTACCGCGGCATTGACGTCGAGGATCTGATTGCCGGCTATCAGGCCGAGAACCGTTTCGGCTTTGAGGAGACCGCTTTTCTACTGCAATTTGGCTCGCTGCCCGATGCCGCGCAGCTGCGCGCCTTTAACGACGCGCTGGCCGAGCTGCGCGTGCTGCCGCGCGGTTTTACCGAGGACATGATCTTAAAAGCGCCCAGCCCCGACGTCATGAACAAGCTGGCGCGCGGCGTGCTGGCGCTCTATTCCTACGACGAGCGACCTGACGACACCTCGTTGCACAACCTGCTGGCACAGAGTGTGGCGCTGATTGCGCGTCTGCCGGTTATTGTCGCGCACGCCTACGCTGTCAAACGTCATTACTACGACCGCGAGAGCCTGTATTTTCACTATCCGCAGGATGATCTGACGATGGCTGAGAATTTTTTACACGCGCTGCGGCCCGACCATCAATACACCGACGAGGAGGCCAAGCTGCTGGACACCTGTCTGGTGCTGCACGCCGAGCACGGCGGCGGCAACAACAGCGCTTTTTCCTGCCGTGTGCTGTCGTCGTCGGGCACCGATACCTATTCGGCTATCGCGGCGGCTATCGGCAGCTTAAAAGGACCCAAGCACGGCGGCGCCAACGCCAAGGTGCTGGATATGTTTGACTGCATAAAGGCCGAGGTCAGCCACTGGGACGACGACGACGAGGTGGCGGCCTGCCTGTGCAAAATTCTGCGCAAAGAGGGCGGCGACGGCAGCGGCTTGATTTACGGCATGGGCCACGCCGTGTACACCAAATCGGATCCGCGCGCCATTATTTTGCGACAACAGGCACAGCAGCTGGCCAGTCAGCGCGGCATGGCCGACGAGCTGGCGCTACTGGAAGCGGTTGAGAGGCTGAGTCCTGTCTGCTTCGCCCGCGAAAAGGGCGACAGCAAGATGATTTGTGCCAATGTTGACTTGTATTCGGGGCTTGTCTATGGTATGCTGGGCATACCGCGCGAGCTGTTGACACCCATTTTTGCCATTTCCCGTGTCGCCGGCTGGTGCGCGCACCGAATTGAAGAGGTCATGACCGGCGGCCGCATTATCCGACCTGCCTACAAGGCCATTGCGCCCGACCGCTGCTACGTGCCCCTTAGCGAAAGGAGCAACACCATTTGATTTTGACCATGTTCCTGCTCAGCGTTGTTTGTGGCTGCGGCGGTGCCGTGCTGCGCGCGCTGGAGCTTCAGGACGCATTCTTGCACTATCCGCCCGGCACCACCGGCGACGACCACCTCAGCGCCGGACTCAACGGGCTGCTCAAGGAACCATGGCACCCGCTGACGTTGGCGTTGCTGGGCTTGTCGGTCGCTTTTGCCGTTGCGATGCTGCTGCTGGCGCGGCGCGCGAAAAAGCAAGACATCTGGCCGACGAGCGGTAAGCTGCCCTGGCTGCTGCGCGCTGCGGCGGGCACAGTGCTGCTGGCGACGGCCGCCTATGACATCGCCGACGCATTGCGACAGGGCGGCGGACTGACGGCACACCTGCTGTATAGCGTGTTGACACTGCTGGCGGCAGGCTGCGTGCTGTGGCCGGCCTTACGCGGCTTGTCGGGCCACGAGGCCGCACAGTACAGCATGACCTACCTGGTGCCCATCTTCTGGTGCTGCTTCCGGCTGATTATCGCCTTCTTTGAAAACTCCTCCAACCCGACGACAGCCAGCTACGTTTACGACCTGCTCACCAGCGCCGCGCTGTTGATGGCGGCCTACTATCTGGCGGGTCTGTACTTCCGCCAAAAACGCAGCGGCACGATGCGCTTCTGTGCCGGACTGACCGTTTACCTCGGCTTGATTGGTCTTTTCAGCCCCATTATCTTCCGCCTGATGGGCAACGCCGCCAACACGCTGCCGGCGCTCAGCTATCTGAAATCATTTAACTTCGACGCCGTTGTCGATTCCGCCGGTATTCTGCGGCACAGCTTGGTCAACGCCGGCGTCAGCCTGTTTGCCGTGCTGTACGGCCTATCCATGCTGTTTACCACCGCTGCCATGGGTGCGCGCGAACCGGCCGTTGAGCAGCCTGCTGAGCCGACACCGACCGAACCGCTTGAGGAACACCCCGAACCGATGGCCGAGGCCGTCAACGACGACGCGCCTTTTGTCGCCGAAGACGGCGACGACGCGCTGGACGACATCTCACTGTAGCCACACAAACAATAACGCCGCTTCCGATTGACCGGAAGCGGCGTTTCAGACTGTCAAAAAAGCGCGCACCGTATAACCCGTGTCAGAAAAGAGCGTACGCGGCGACGTAAGGCGGCGTTTTGGTTCTCCGCTAAAGATTTGCGGCGCATTGACAAGATCACTGCGCCACAATGGTTTTACTTGCTGCAGAAACGTTGTCCTAGCGTACCATCGTACGCCGACGGACAGCGTTTCTTTGCCTGCGCATTTCTTTGTCAGTCTGCAGCGTGCCAAAAACAAGTTTTTTGACACGCTGTAACGCCGCTTCCGATTCGCCGGAAGCGGCGTTTGTTCTGCTGCTGTCAGCTGACTTGAAAGGCGTCGTTGTTTTGTAGCCCGCTCGACAGGCTCAGGCTGCCGTCGTCGCGGATTAGCACCGCCTCGACGCCGTCCAGCGTCTCAACCAGCGCCATCCCCTGCCGCTCGCCCAGTAAAAAAACCGTTGTACTCAGCGCGTCGGCGTCCATGGAGACGTCAGCGACAATAGTCACCGCCTGCAACCCCGTCTGCGCCGGTTGGCCGGTTCGGATGTCAAGGATGTGGTGGTAGCGCACGCCCTCAATGGTCACGCCGCGCTCGTCGACACCGGCAGTTGACACCGCCCTGCCGCTGACCATAAGCACGCCCTCCAGCTGCGCCTGCGCCGTGTAGGGCTTGGCCACGCCGATGCCAAAGGGCTGGCCGTCGGGCTTGGCGCCCACCGCGACAATGTTGCCACCCAAATTGACCAGCGCCGAGGTAATGCCCTGCTGTCGCAGCAGCGCCGCCAGCTGGTCGGCGATGTAACCCTTGGCAATACCGCCCAAATCGAGCCGCGCGCCGTCGGCCAATGTCACGGTGTTGCCGCTGACCTGCAGCGCTTCAATGCCGAGCTGCGTCATCGCCTGCGTCAGCTGCGCGTCGTCGGGCAGGGTAAAGGACGGGTCACTGAAATTCCAGAGCGCCGTCAGGCTGCCGCAGGTGACGTCAAAGAGCCCATCCGACAGCGACGCGTAGCGCTGCGCCTGCGATAGCACGGCCACCGTCTCGTCCGACACGGCGACCGGCGCGCCATTGGCGCGGTTAATCTTGTCCACATCGCTGCCCGTCCACTGCGCGGACAGCAGCTGCTCGAGCTGCTCACACCGCTTGAAGGCGGCGGTAATGGCGGCGTCGGCGGCCGGCTTGCCGGTGCCGTAGACAGTGATGGTGCACACCGTGTCGAGGTGAAACTCGGTGCGCGTAATGCCGCCACCCGACGACCCACCGCACGCCGGTAAACAGCAACAGAGTGCCGCCAACAGCGCAATTGTGATCCATTTCACGGTTATACCCCCACTGCGCCGCCCTTTTTTTCAACAGGGAAAGCGTAAATTTGACTTTCGCAAGCGGATACACTATAATTATACCCTACAGAAAGGGGGGTGTCTATGCCGAGTTCGCGCCGCAGCGTTGTGTGCCTGTTGCTGAGCCTTATGCTGGTCTGTCTGTGCGGCTGCACCGAGACGCCCGTCGTTCAGGACACCGACAAATTGGGCGCCAACGACTTTGCCAAAGACGCCATTCAATGGCTGTACAACAACGGCATTATTTCACAGCCTGAGCTGCAGCAGTTTAACGCCGGTATGCCCATTACGCCGTCCGACTTCAGCCAGTGGCTGCAACGTGCCGAGCTGTCGACCAGCACCTTCGGCACCGCCGGTTCCATGGTCACCTGCAAGGATTTTGCCGAGTACGCCGTGTCGCTGCTCAACATGAGCAGCATTGCCTCACGTTACGGCGGCGTTGACGTCTGTCAGACCTTTAAGCTACTGCCCGAGGATATGAAGCTAACCTCTGACGCCGCCATGACGCGCGCGCAGGCCGCCTATTTTCTATGCAGTCTGAAGAGCGTACTGAAGAATAAAGCCGAGGGGCTGTACGCCTTTTACGCCATTTCGTCCTACGACCAGCGCGACATGATTGAACAGCTGAGCGGCGTTAGCATGGGTTGGAGCCGCTTCGAGGTCACCGAGGACAGCGTCTACCTCAACACCAGCACCGACAACGACAACGAGTACAGCATGCCCAACAGCAGCGAAGAGATTATCGAGCTGGCCGAGAGTCACAACGTGCCGTACAACCTGATGATTGCCGTCGGTGTCGGCACGGTCAACGGCATGCAAAAGGCCGAGCATCTGCTCAACACACCATCGCTGCGCGACAAGGCCATGACCGAGCTGCTCGATGTGGCACAAAACGGCGCTAAAACCAAAAACGGTGGCCGCATCCATTTCAAGGGCATCACACTGGATTTGGAGTGCATGGCCGGCGCTGAGGTGCGCGAGGCCTACAACGAGTTTGTCAAAGAGCTGCGAAACAAGCTGCCGGCCAACTACAACCTCATGATTTGCGTTCATCCGGCGCGCAGCAATGGGCGATCCTACTACAACGGCTACGACTTCAAGGTGTTGGGCGACAACAGCGACGGGCTGATTGTCATGGCGCACGACTACTACACCAAGTCGCTGTCGGAGGAGGAACAGTTAATCGGCGCGGTCAACACGCCGCCGGCGCCCATTTACGAGCTCTACTACGCCATTAAATACGCCACCGACCCCACGACGGGCACTGACCCCAAGAAGGTATGGCTGGCGGTGTCCTTTGACAGTGTGCAGTGGCAGCTGGATGGCGGTCGCGTCAAAAACGCCACGCCCTACCACCCCACCTACGACGCCATTGCCGCGCGGCTGCCGTCGGCAACCGTCACACACGGCGACAGCGGCAACCCCAAAGCGGTGTGGGACGCTGACGGACTGAGCAACGTCATGTTCTACGAGGACACCTATTCGGTCATGCAGAAGCAGGCGCTGGCCGACGCCTTTGACATTGCCGGACTGTCGCTGTGGCGGCTGGGCTGCGTGCCCGACTTCGGTGCCGACATTGAACTGGACGTCTGGCAGTCGCTGATTAACCGCAACAAGTAACTTACATATTAAAACGGCAGCCAACGGATGTTGGCTGCCGTTTTAATATGTAAGTTACTTGATTACGCGCTCTCGGCTTCGGTAAACTGGCTGTTGTACAACTCGGCGTAGAAGCCCTGCTGTGCCATCAGCGCGTCGTGCGTGCCCTGCTCGATAATATTGCCGTCGCGCATGACCAAAATCAGGTCGGCGTTGCGGATGGTCGACAAGCGGTGAGCGATGATGAAGCTGGTTCGGTTTTGCATCAGTTTGTCCATCGCCTTTTGAATAAGCACCTCGGTGCGCGTGTCGACGCTGCTGGTCGCCTCGTCGAGAATCAAAATCTTGGGGTCGGACAGGAATGCACGGGCGATGGTCAGCAACTGTCGCTGGCCCTGCGAAATGTTGGCAGCGTCGTCGGTAATCATGGTGTTGTAGCCGTCAGACAGCGTGCGGATAAAGTGGTCGGCGTGTGCCATGTCGGCGGCATGCTCAACCTCTTGCAGCGTGGCTTCACCGCGTTTGCCGTAGGCGATGTTCTCCTCAATCGTGCCCGAGAACAGCCACGTGTCTTGCAGCACCATACCAAACTGATTGCGCAGTTCGTCGCGCGGCACGTCGGTGATGTCGGTGCCGTCGACGGTAATGCGGCCGCCATTGAGCTCGTAGAAGCGCATCAGCAGGTTGACGATGGTTGTCTTGCCGGCGCCCGTCGGGCCGACAATGGCCACGCGCTGACCCGGCTGAACGGTGAGTGTGATGTCCTCAATCAGCGGCTTGTCGGGCGTGTAGCGGAAGTTGACATGCTCGAAGGCAACGCGGCCCTGAAGCGGTTCGGCCAGTGTAACGCCCTTGTCGCTGTCGGGCAGCTGCTCCTCGGCGTCCAGCAGCTCAAAGACGCGCTCGGCGGAGGCGGCCGTTGACTGCAGCACGTTCATAATCGACGCCGTCTGGCCAATGGGCTGCACGAACTGACGGCTGTACTGCATCATGGCTGTGACACTGCCCATTTTGATGTTGCCGCTGACAACCTGTAGGCCGCCGTAGACGCAGATGATGATAAAATTAAGGTTGTTGACAAAGTTCATCAGCGGCATGACGACGCCCGACACAAACTGCGCCTTGAATGACGAGCTGGTCAGCTTTTCGTTTTCGGCCTGGAAGGTTTCAATGCTCTCCTTCTCATGGCCAAAGACGCGCACGACGTTGTGGCCGCTGTACATCTCCTCGATGTGGCTGTTGAGCGTGCCGGTGGTTGCCCACTGCTCGCTAAAGTATTTCTGCGAACGCTTCATGATAATGCCGACCAGCGTAAAGACCAGCGGCAGCACCACCAGGCAGATTAGGGTCATGGGAATGCTGATGGTCAGCATCATGATCAGCACGCCGATTACCGTCAGCACCGAGGTGATCATCTGCACCAAATTCTGCTGCAGCGTGGCGCTAATATTGTCGACGTCGTTGGTGACCCGGCTGAGCAACTCACCGCGCGTCTGACCGTCGTAGTAAGACAGCGGCAGGCGCGCCAGCTTGCCGTCGACCTGCTTGCGCAGCGTGTAGATGACGCCGCGGCTGATGTCGGCCATGACATACTGCTGAATCCAGCCGAAGATGGCGGATATCAGGTAGAGCCCCAGCATAAACAGCAGCACATTGCCCAGCTTGGGAAAGTCAATCGGCTTTTTGAACAGGGCAACAAAGTCAAAGTTGTCGGGCAGCTTGAGTTCGCCCGACTGGACGTCCTGCATCACCGCGCCCACCAGTTGCTCGTTGAGCTTGAGCTGGCCCAGATTGATTTTGCCATCCTCCACGGCGTAGCCAATTTGATACTTGTCAATCAGCGGTTGGGTCAGGCCCAGCGCGCTGTAATTGACCGTGCCCAGCCCCAGGTTGGCCAGATTGACCTTGGACAAATCAATTTGTTGCATCAGTGCGCCCATGGCCTGCTGCTGGTCGGCCGACTGTTCGGTTGTCTCGGCGTCGCCGGACAGCGTGCCGCTCAGGTCGGCAATCTCGATCTTACCCTCGTCGTTGACGGGCAGCTCCAACTGCTTGGCGGTGTCGACGGTCATACCCAGATCGGTCACAGCAATGGCCGAAGGCGGGAAAATAGCGTCGCTGATGACATTGATGCCTTTTTCCAGCACCTTGGGGCCCCACAGGTTAAAGGTAACGCTGGCAACGGCTGCCACCAGCATGATGATGAGCTTGGTGCGCTGTGGGCGCATATAGCGCAGCAGGCGGCGCATGGAGCCCTTGAAATTGCTTGCCTTCTCTCCGCTGCCCATCATGCCGCCCATCGGGCCGCCGCCGTGACGGCGCTGGGGTCGGTCGTGTTTCTTTGAATTGCTCATGACGCCGCCTCCTCTTCATTCAATTGGCTGAGGGCAATCTCGCGGTAGACCGCACAATCGGTCATCAGCTGGTCGTGGGTGCCGTAGCCGACGGCGCGGCCGTCCTCCAGCACCATAATGGCGTCGGCGTGACGGATGGTGGATACGCGCTGGGCGACAATCAGCTGTATGGCATCGGTCAAACGCGGCTTGAGCGCGGCGCGCAGCAGCGAGTCGGTCTTGAAGTCAAGCGCCGAGAAGCTGTCGTCGAAGATATAGACGTTGGTGTTGGCCACCAGCGCGCGGGCTATGGCTAGGCGTTGGCGCTGGCCGCCGCTGACGTTGGTGCCGCCCTGCGAAATTTCGGCCTCCAGACCATTTTCCATCGACTCGACAAACTCCTTGGCCTGCGCCACCTCCAGCGCTTGCCACAGCTGCTCGTCGGTGGCGTTTGGATTGCCGTAGCGCAGATTGGACGCCACCGTGCCGGAGAACAGATACGCCTTTTGCGGAATAAAGCCGATGCAACGGCGCAGCGTGTCGAGTGTCAGGTCGCGGATGTCGACGCCACCCAGCTTGATGTGGCCGCCGGTGACGTCAAAGAAGCGCGGCAGCAGGTTAATCAGCGTCGACTTACCCGAGCCGGTGCTGCCGATAAAGGCGATGGTGTCGCCCGGCTTGGCTTCAAAGCTGATGGTGTGCAGCACGTCGGATTCGGCGTTGGGATACCGGAAGCTGACATTGTCGAAGCTGACGGTAACCGGACCCTCGGGCAGTGCCACGGCGTTGGTCGGGTCAATAATCGACGGCTCGACGTCGAGCACCTCGCGGATGCGCTTGGCCGACGCAAAGGCGCGCGGCAGCATGATGAACATCATAGTCGCCATCATGACGGCGATGAGGATTTGCATGGTGTAGGTGATAAAGGCCTGCAGATGGCCAAAGGGCATACCCACCTCGATGCGGTGTCCGCCGAACCAGATGATTAAAATGGCGGCTCCGTTGAACAAAATGGTCATAATGGGGAAAATCACAGCCATGACGCGGCCGATTTTCAAGCCGACATCGGCGTGGTCGGCGTTGGCCTTGTCAAAGCGCTCGGCCTCGTAGTCGACGCGGATAAAGGCGCGAATGACGCGCACGCCCGACAGTTTTTCACGCATGACCTGGTTGACACGATCCAGCTTCTTCTGAAACACACTGAACAGCGGCATGGCCTTGAGCATGACAATCAGCAGCGTCAGCAGCATCAGCGGCACGATAATCGCCAGCGTGACGGTCAGCTCCATGTCCTGCTGCATGGCCATAATCACGCCGCCGACCATCATGACCGGCGCGCTGAGCAGCATGCGGAAGGTCATCATAACGCCCATCTGCACCTGCTGCACGTCGTTGGTCGTGCGCGTGATGAGACTCGGCGTGCCGAAGATGTCTAAATCCTGCTGACTGAAGCTCTCGACTTTTTCAAACACTGCGCTGCGCAGCCGCGCGCCAAAGCCCATCGACAGCTTGGAGGACAGGTAGGCGGCGGCCACCGAGCAGAGCACCACACCCAGCGCAACGGCCAGCATGATGGCGCCGTGGCGCCAGATGTAGTCGGTGTTGCGCGCCATAATGCCCTTGTCGACGATGTCGGAGTTTAAGGTCGGCAGCATGAGGTCGGCAAGGCTTTGCAGCACGACAAACACCAAACAGCCAATCATTTCCCACTTAAAGGGTTTGAGATACGGTAGTACTTTCTTCATACGCGTTTACGCTCCTTGTGTTGGGTTGGTGTCGCGGCACTGCTCCAGCGCCGCGTCCATGCTCTGTTCTAAATCCTGCAGTAGCGACAGCAGCTGCTGGCTCTTGGGCTCGCCAAACAGCTGAAATGTCAGCGTGAGATAGCGCTCAATGGCCTTGTGCCGCTCGTCAAGCGCGCGCTGCCCCTCATCGGTCAGCGATAGCCGCACGTTGCGGTTGTCCTGCTCGTCGCGGATGCGCTCAATCCAATGCTGCGCCTCAATGCGCTTGAGCATCGGTGACAGCGTCGCGGGCTGTATGTGCAGCTGCTCGGCCAGCTGCCGCTGGGTCAGACCCGGCTGGCGACCGATAAAATACAGACACCGTCCCTGCCCGTGGAAGCTGCCCTCGCGTCCACCGTTAAGCAGTGCCATGTGCCGGTGCTGCTGCCGCATCAAGCCGCCGATATGGGTATAGAGTTCCCGCACGACCGGTACATCAAACGGCGGCCCCGCGCGCTCTTCGTGGGTGTGAAACACGTGTCTCCCTCCTGACGTAAAAACAGTTAGCCCCCTAATCATTTAAGAAGCTAACTGTTAGTATACTACGTTTCGCGCATTTTACAAGAGGGCATTTGTGAACATTGTGTAAATTGGCACGGTTATTTTTGGGCAGTTTCCATAAACCCCTTGGCCACCTTGAGCTGCCCGTCGGCGACAAGCCCGACCATCAGAAACGTACTGTCCAACGCATAGACGCGCACGCGGCCATCGGGTGTGGCGGGCACGGGAACAGCAGCGCCGTTGCGCAGTTTCTGCACGGCACGGTCGTCGACGGTCAGCGGCGGCAGATGGCCGTATACGCTGTCGGTCGGCAACAGCGGCGGCTTTTCGGCTTGCTGCCACTGCTCCAGCGTGTGCGCCTGCTGAAGCGTATAGCCGCAGGCCGCCGTGCGGCGCAGCGCCGCCAACGTGGCGTAGCAGCCTAACGCCTCGCCGATGTCGTGGCAGAGCGTGCGCACATAGGTGCCGCCTGAACAGGCGACGTCAAGCACTGCCTCGTCGGCTGAAAAGTCAAGTAGCTGCAAGCGCTCGATGACGATGTCGCGCGCCGGGCGCTCGATGTCTTTGCCTGCGCGCGCCGCCTTGTACAGCCGCTGTCCGTTGATTTTGACAGCCGAATACATGGGCGGTATCTGCTTAAGCGCACCGGTAAAGCGAGGCAGCAAATCAAGCAACTGTTGCCGTGTCGGGCGCAAGTCGCTGGTGGCCAGTGTCGTGCCGGTGATGTCTTGTGTGTCGGTTTGCAGGCCAAACCGCACGGTGGCCGTGTAGGCCTTGCCGTCGGGCAGGTCCTCCAGCGCGCGCGTCGCCTTTCCGACCAATAACGGCAGCACGCCGGTGGCCATAGGGTCGAGTGTGCCGGCGTGACCTATGGCTCGCGTGCCTAGAATGCCGCGCATCTTGGCCACGACGTCGTGGCTGGTCCAGCCCTGCGGCTTATCAACGACGGCTATACCTTGCATGACGGGTACAGTGTGCCGACGGCGTCGAGCAGCAAGAGCCGCGCCGCGGTCAAATCGGTCTCTATTGTACAGCCAGCCGCCTGACGATGACCGCCGCCACCGAACAGCGCGCAAATGGCCGACGCGTCGCAGTCGGGCAGCGTCCGCACCGACACCTTGACCACGCCTTGTTTTTCTTTTAGGAATATCCCGATGTGAACGCCCTCGACAATGCGCGTCAGTGCCGACAGCGCGTCGGTGTCGGCCTCGGCGGCTCCGGCGGCGTCCATCATGGCCTGCGTCAGCGTCATGACGGCGACCTTGCCGTCGGCCAGCAGCTCCATGCCTGACAGCACGGCCTGCTCAAGGGCGATGCGGACGGGTGACTTCTGCTCGAAGAAAAGGTGGTTGACTCGCGCGGCGTCAAAGCATGTCTCCATCAGTGCCGCCGCCACCTGGTGGGTGTGCGGCGTGGTGTTGCCAAACTTAAAGCAGCCGGTGTCGGTCGACACGGCGATATACAGCGGCTCGGCCAGCGCGGGCGTCAGCGCCACACCCAGCGGCGCCAGCAGTTCATAGATAATCTCACCGCACGAGGCGCGTTCCAGCACACAGGTGTGCTCGGCATAGGGCTTGTGCGACACGTGGTGGTCAATGGCCAGCTGCACCTGTGACGGCGCGCCGTCGGCCAGCCGCTCACCAGCGGCGGTGTCGACGGACACGACGAACTCGGGCGCAAAGTCGGTCTTCGCCAGCAGCGGCATCACATAGGGCTGCAGCTCGCGGCTAAGGTCATTGACCGGGGCGACAAACGCCGTTTTGCCCAGCGCGCGCAGCGCCAAACAGAGCGCCACCGCGCTGCCGGCGCAGTCGCCGTCGGGGCTGACGTGCATACACACCAGCAGGTTGTCGGCCGCTGTCAGACGAGCCGCCACCTCATTCAGCGTCATAGCGCTCCTCCTTGCCCATGTCGGACAGCATATTGCTGATTTTGGCGCCGTGGGCCAGCGAGTCGTCGAGAATAAAGGTCAGCTCGGGTGTGTGGTGCATGATAACGGCCTTACCCAACTCGCGGCGCAGGTGACCGGCCGCGCTGGTCAACCCCTTGACAACCTGCTTGCCGCCGTCGGCGGCGCCCAGCACGCTGACGTAGATTTTGGCGTGGCGAAAATCACGGCTGACGTCGGCGTGTGTCAGCGTGTAGAAGGCGTCCAGACGAGGGTCCTTGAGCGAGCGCGTCAGGCTTGACAACGCTTGCAGCACCTGCTGGTTGATTTGATCGCTGCGTGTATCGGACATAATGGCCTCCTTAGTGACGTTCGGGGCGCACAACGTGCGCCCCGATTTATTTAGTCTTTAATTTCCTCGTTGATGTAGGCCTCGATGATGTCGCCTTCCTTGAGGTCGTTGTATTTTTCAATGTTCATGCCGCACTCGTAGCCCTGCGCCACCTCGCGCGCGTCGTCCTTGAAGCGCTTGAGCGACTCGAGCACGCCCTCGTGCACGACAACGCCGTCACGCAGCAGCCGGACATGGGCGTTGCGCACGATTTTGCCGTCCTGCACGTAGCATCCGGCGACGGTGCCGACGCCGGTGACCTTGAACACCTGACGCACCTCGGCACGACCCAGCACCACCTCGCGGAACTTGGGGTCAAGCAGGCCCTTCATGGCCGCCTCCATCTGTTCGATGCACTCGTAGATAACGCGGTAGAGTCGAATGTCGACGTTGTTGCGCGACGCGCTGTCGCGCGCGGCGGGGTCGGGTCGGACGTTAAAGCCAATCAAGATGGCGTTGGATGTGGCGCTCAGCAGAATGTCATTCTCGCTGATGGCGCCGACGCCGACGTGGATAATCTTGACACGCACCTCTTCGTTGCTCAGCTTCTCGAGCGAGGCCTTGACGGCTTCGGCCGAGCCCTGCACGTCGGCCTTGACGACCAGACGCAGCTCTTTGACCTGACCCTCTTTAATCTGAGCAAAGAGGTTGTCGAGCGACACGGCTGTGCCCGAGCGGCCTTTTTCCTCGCGCTCGGCCTGCTTGCGCTGATCGACCAGCTCGCGAGCCATGCGCTCGTCCTGAACGGCGAAGAACTGGTCACCGGCGCCCGGCACTTCGGACAGACCCGTGATTTCCACCGGCACACTGGGCCCGGCCTCGGTCAGCTTCATGCCGTTTTCGTTTTGCATGGCGCGGACGTGGCCAACCGTCATGCCGGCCAGAATAATGTCGCCGACGCGCAGCGTGCCGTTCTGCACCAGCAGCGTGGCGATAGGCCCGCGGCCTTTATCCAGCCGCGCTTCGATGACCGTGCCCTTACCGGCGCGGTTGGGGTTGGCTTTGAGCTGCTTCATTTCGGCCGTCAGCATAACCATCTCCAGCAGGTGCTCGATGCCCTCGCCGGTCTTGGCCGAAATCTTGCAAACAACGGTCTCGCCGCCCCACTCCTCGCTGACCAGGCCGTGCTCGGTCAGCTGCTGCATGATGCGGTCGGGGTTGGCGGCCGGTTTATCCATTTTGTTGACGGCGACGATGATGGGCACCTCGGCGGCTCGCGCGTGGTTAATAGCCTCAATCGTCTGCGGCATAATGCCGTCATCGGCGGCGACAACCAGAATGGCAATGTCGGTCGCCATCGCGCCACGGGCACGCATGGAAGTAAAGGCGGCGTGGCCCGGTGTGTCGAGGAAGGTAATCTTGTGGTCGCCCACCGGCACGCGGTAGGCGCCGATGTGCTGTGTGATGCCGCCGGCCTCACCGGCCGTGACGCTGGTTTCGCGGATGGCGTCGAGCAGCGACGTTTTGCCGTGGTCGACGTGGCCCATGACCACGACGACGGGGTCGCGCGGCAGCAGCGCCTCCTCGGCGTCGGCGCTGTCGTCAATGAGGCGCTCCTCGATGGTGACGACGACCTCACGCTCGACCTTAGCGCCCAATTCCATGGCGCACAGGCTGGCGGTCTCAAAATCGATAATCTGGCTGAGGCTGGCCATTACGCCCAGCTTCATCAGCTGTTTGACAACCTCGGTGCCCGTTTTCTTCATGCGCGAAGCCAGCTCGGCGACTGAAATCTCGTCGCCGATGGTGACTTTAATGGGCTGCTTTTTCAGCGCCTCCAACTGCAGGCGGCGCATCTTTTCCTGCTCCTCCTGACGGCGCTTTTGACTGACAAAGCCGGGCTTCTTATCAGCGGCACGCTTAATCTTCTGCTTGCCCTGCTGCGGCTGCATTTTGTCGGCGTAGTGCGGCACAACGGTGTCGATGCGCTCGTCGTACTTGGACAGGTCAACCTGTCCGCCGCGCGTGTCGACGGTGCGTGTGCGCTCACCGGTAAACTTCGGCTGCGTCGTCAGCTGGCCCGGCTTGGGCTGCTCGCCGGCCACGGGGGCAGTCGGCTGCCCTGCGGTGGGCGCTGCCGGTGTTGTCGGCTGCGCTACCGGCTCAGGCTCAGGGGCCTTAGGCGGCTCGGGCTCGTGGTAGGTCTCGGCAAAGACGACAGCAATGTCTTCGATTTGGTGGTGTTGCGTGATGTAATCAAAGACAAGGTTCAGTTCATCGTCGGTCAGCGCCTGCATATGGTTTTTGGGCGCAGTTGCATAGTCGGTCAGAATGTCCGACACGACCTTCGATGGCAGATTGAGGTCTTTGGCCACCTCGTGGACCCGATATTTATTGATGTTACTCACAGTATGCGCCGCCTCCTAAGACATTTCAGCTTTTTTCGTTAATACTCTTCTCTATTTCACGCGCCAGTCCGGCGTCGATGACGGCCGCCATGGCGCAAAGGGGTAATCCCAGTGCTTTGCCCAGTGCTAGCGTTGTGCAGTCCAGCACCATGAGTGGTGCGTTTGCGCGGCGGGCGTGGGCTTCGGCCCGCTTTTTGGTGTTGTCGCTGGCGTCACTGGCCAGCACGACGAGGTGAACTTTTGAGCGGCGCTGTGACGCCTCGGCCACCGACGGTTCGCCGACAGCCAGCCGTCCGGCACGGCGGCAAAGGCCCAGCAGTCGCAGCACCTTGTCATTCATGCGCCGGCCCCGCTTTGAGCGCCTCGTAAATGGCCGCGTCGACCGGCACCTTGAGGTGCCGCTCCAGCGCCCGGCTCTTTTGCGCCTTGGTGTGACAGGCGGGGTTGCCGCAGAGGTAGGCGCCGCGCCCGTTAAGCTTGCCGGCGATGTCGATCACAACCTGCCGGTCGGGCGTCAGCACGACACGCCGCAGCCGGTTCTTGGGCAGTTCCGCGCGGCAGGCCACACAATGGCGCAGGGGCACGCGCTTTGTCATAGCAAACTCGACTCCGACTTGATGTCGATTTTGACCTCGGTCAACCGCGCCGCCAACCGGGCGTTTTGACCGTCCTTGCCAATGGCCAGCGACAGCTGGTCGTCGGGCACGATGGCACGGCAGGCCTTGGGATCCTCGCCGATGATTTCAACACTGATGACCTGAGCCGGCAGCAGAGCCGCCTTGACAAACTCGGCGTCATCGTCGCTGTAGGGCACGATGTCGATTTTCTCGCCGCCCAGCTCGGCGACGACGCTGTTGACACGCGCGCCACGATTACCGACACAGGCGCCGATGGCGTCGACATCGGGATCGTTGGAGCGCACTGCCATTTTGGTACGGCTGCCCGCCTCGCGGGAAATGCCGCAAATCTCGACGATGCCGTCGCGCACTTCGGGCACCTCCAGCTCGAACAGGCGCTTGACCAGTCCGGCGTTGCTGCGCGAAATGAAAATCTGCGGGCCGCGGAACGAGTTGCGCACGTCGACAACGTAAACCGTGACGTGCTGGCCCTCGCGCAGCGTCGCGCTCTTAACCTGTTCGGCCAAGGGCAGCATAAGTTCGCCGCTCTCGTCGCCGACGACGTGCAGAAAGGCGTTGCCGTTGCGCGAGTCTATGCGCATGACGACACCGGTAAGTATCTCGTGCTCTTTGGAGGTGTAGTGCTGGAAAATAATGCCGCGCTCGGCCTCGCGAATGCCCTGAATGATGACCTGCTTGGCCGTTTGCGCGGCAATGCGACCAAAATCCTTGGTGGCAACGGGGATACGCAGCACGTCGCCATAGTTAAGCGTGGTGTCAATGGCGCGCGCGTCTTCTAATGTAATCTGCTGATGCTCGTCTTCAACCTCGTCTACGACGTTTTTGCAGACGACCATACGCATGGTCTTGGCCTTTTCATCCAGCTCCAGACTGACATTTTCGCCCTCGACGGTCGGGTCGTGCCGCAGCGCGGCGGTGACGGCCTGCGAGATTTTGTCGTACATGTATTCGCGCGGAATTCCTTTTTCTTTCTCGATTTGCACTATGGCATCGAAAAACTCGGCGTTCATTGCAGATATGCGCCTCCTCTTAAATAAATGTGTCTCTTTTATAGGAATTTATCCTTTATACAGCAACTGAATTACAGCGATGTCCGACTTGGCAAACGCCAGCCTTCGCCCGTTACTGTCAATCGCAATGTCGGGTGTCGCCTCGACCAGCACGCCCTGAAACACGCGCGCGCCGTCAATCGGTTTGTAGAGCTTTATGGTTACGTCGCTGCCGATAAACTGGCGGCGCTGCTCGTCGGTGTGCAGCACCCGCTCAATGCCGGGCGACGATACTTCAAGACAATAGGCGTCGGGGATAAAATCGGTTTCGTCCAGCCATGGGTCGATGGCGCGACTCAGCGCCTCGCAGTCGTCGGTGCCGACACCGCCCGGCTTGTCGATGATGAGCCGCAGCACATAGCCGGTGGCTTCCTTGCCGTACTCGACATGCCACAGCGTAAGGTTCAGCTGCTCGGCAATCGGCGCAGCGTATTGCTGTACGCGCTCGGCAATTTTGCTCACCCGCTGACCCCCTTGAAAAGCGTATTTCAAAGCGAAAGAGTGGGCATACCCACTCTCAAAACAACCGTCTGCAACTTGAGTTTTCGCGTCAGTCAGGCGCGCAGACCGCACCTAGTGCTTTACAGTATACCACAGCAAGGAAATAATGCAAGCTTTTTTATCTTATTTCTGAAAACTCACCGGCTTTTCTGCTACCTGCGCCGATTTCGCCACTTCACGACAACATCCGCACCATTATATTTTGGGGCTATGTAAGTGTGCCGCAAGGTATTTCCCTTGCGGCGGCGCCTAGTTTTCCATCTGCTTTCCGAGAAAACCGGCCACGGTTTGCACCAGCTTGCTCTCGGTCTCGCCAACCGGCACTGTGGCATCGCCCAGCAGCAACACCACACAGCCCGACACGTCGCCCTCGGCCATGATGGGCGCGACCACGCCGACATGGGCGCGGTCGTTGCCATCGACCACGGTGATGGCGCGCTCGCTCTGCTTATGCAGATACACCTGCCGCGCCTCCATCATTTTTTCCAAATCCTCACCGATGCGCTTTTCGTTGAGTTCGCGGCGTTGCGGGCCGCTGGCGGCGATGACCGAGTCGCGGTCGGTAATGACGGCCGAATAGCCGCTTGTCTTATGCAGCGTATCACAAATCTGCGTCGCAAATGACGACATCTCACCCATGGGCGAGTACTTCTTAAAAATCACTTCACCGTCTTTATCGGTGTAAATCTCCAGCGGGTCGCCGCTGCTGATAACATTGACACTAAAGACCTTATCCTTTCGATTGGTACTCGATTGGATTACTTGGGTCTGTAAGCTATCCTTAGTGTCATGCGGAAAATTTGTGGCGTTCTCCTGTGGCAACTCGCCTGTTTTGAGGAGTGCGTCAATATCCGCTTTTAGCTCGATTTCAATATGGTCTTCATAGACAATGATTTTATCAATGATGAGTTCCAAATCGGTTTTATCCAGCTTTTCTTTGTTTATCACATCATCGAATATATCCAGTGCAGTTTTGGCAATGCGGTTAACTCTGATAACTGTATTGCGACGATTGCTGGTGAGTTCAATTTGGTTATTTAATCCGTCTATCCGGTCAGATAGCTCATCCAGCATCTCACGGTACATTTCGTCAATTGCTGTTTCCTTATCCGGATTTCGCATCAGCTCTTTGGCCTGCTGCCGGACTAATATCTTCATTTCCGCTTGTGCATCGGAAATCTGATTTTGCAGCATTTCCAGAGTGCTTGTACTTTCCTTGACCGCCTGCTGTTCGTTTTTTAAGCTTTCATTCAGCTTGTCCAGCATTTCTGCCGAGTTATCCCGAACCTTCTGGACATAGGATTTCAACAATTTATCCAGAACATCAACTCTGGTATGGTGAGAGGTGCAGCCCTTGAGCCCACGCATATGATAACTGCCACAGGTGTAGGCGGGTTTTAAATCCCGGCGGCTCATGGAAAACATCGGGCTGCCGCAGTCACCGCAAAAGATGAAACCCGAATAAACATTATCGTTCTTCTTAACCCCACGGTAGTTGGTGGTAGAACGCTTTTTAAGTTGCTCCTGTGTGATGGCAAAGGTGCGGTAGTCGATAATTGGCTCGTGATTGTTTTCAAACACGATATGATCCATTTCGTCAGTCTTAACATCTGAACCATTTATTTTCTTGCGTTTGTATTTGCCTTGCCGCAGCGTGCCGATATAAAAATCATTGCATAAAATCTCTGATACGGTTACGATGCTCCACTCCGGCCGGGCTTTGATTTTGCACTCTTCGCCCCGTGCTTCCTTGCGCAGCTTTTCGCACATTCGTGGTGTGGGGATATGCTCGTCAGTTAGGTAGTTAGCGATTTTTTTGTAGCCGTCACCGGCATTGTAGAGTTCAAAAATCTTTTTGACCACATCAGCTGCCGCTTCATCTATTTCAAAAGTCATCGTTTTGCTGTTGGTGATGACATAGCCATACGGCACCGAACAAACCCATTTGCCCTCGCTCTGGCGCCGCCCTATGACCGATTTAACCTTTTTACTTGTGTCGGTGACCGGCATTTCGTTGATTAAAAACCGGAACTGAATCGCCGTCCAGTCATCATAGGTGGGATAGTCAATACTGTCGCCGATAGAAATAATCCGCAGCCCTGCGTCACGCAAATCTTCAAGCTCCACAAGCCCTTTGCTGTTTCGGCGGGAGAATCGGCTGAAATCCTTGACGACCAAGATGTCATAGGTCATATCCAGCAGCTGCGGGCGGAGCTGCATATATCCCTCACGCTGCTCAAATGTGTAACCCGAGCGGTCACGGTCTTCATAAAAATCAAGGTTGCAACCGGGAAACTTCTTTGCTACAAAATCGGATATAATCGCCTTTTGGTTTTCAATAGAGGTGTTCTCCCGATCCATTTCTTCGTCAACCGAAATTCGGCAGTAGCCGGCTATATTCAATTTAACTTCCAGAGTAATCACCTCGATTCAATTATTGTGTGATAACATTGTATCATAAGATTTGGAAAGATGCAAGAAAAATAAAACAAGAGTCATCGTTTTTAGATGGCTCCTGTTTTGAAAAGCTTATAGTGCAAGACAACAATCTAATGATAATTTAAGCACTGTTTCTCTTATATCCTCCCGCAAATGCCAATCTCTTCTATCCCATGCTTCACCACTTAAGTCATCCCCTGAATATAGAATTTGACCAAAGATTACATTCCTAAATTCAGCGACAGCCATAAAAGCAGAGGTTTCCATTTCAACAGTCGTGCAGCCTTCTTGTTTGCGTAATTCAATTTTGCCCTTTGTTTCTCTAAAAAATCCATCAGTGGTCCATGTTTTAACTTTTATGTAGTTAAATTCATTTTCGCTCAATGTTTTTTCTATACATTTTACTGCATATTCATTTGCGATTACTTCCCGAGATGGCGGCAAATAATGATAAGATGTCCCTTCATCTCTAATTGCGGAAACAGGAATCAGTAGATTGCCTACAGGTAAATCTTTTGTGAGAACCCCACAACCGCCACAAGCAATGAATTTTGTGCAGCCTATGGCATTTAATTCATCTATCATACCAGCAGCAATTGGAGCACCCACAGACATATGCACAACAGCAATTTTTTTATCTTTATATGCAAATTCATAAACCGGATAAAAATATGACTCAAATTTCAAAGTGTATTTAATTTCATATGGAAATTCATTTTTAAGTTTTTCAATAGCATCTCCAAAAAAACACATCACAACATTTTCAGATATGTCTATCTTTTTGTGAATTGTATTTGGATTTATAAATCCATCTCTGTCATCGTCATATTCAAGAATTGGAAACTCTTTTTTTAACATAATTCTTTTTTCTCCTCTATCCAATCATCTCAATTGCCCAAAGTGGCAAATTAAGCAGCCAATCTTCTTTTTTGTAATCCGCCATTGAGGTGCGAACCGAAAGCTTCGGGTTATATTTATCCCGATAAACCTTAATGCTCTTTGCTTGCAAATTTACTTCAGCTTTTACTTCAACCGGAATGACATCTTCGCCGTTGTCTATCACAAAATCAACTTCGGCGGTGCCGCTTTCACTCGTCCAGTAGTAAGGCTCAATTCCCGGCAAAGTCATAAATTGTTGCAACACATATTGCTCTGTAAGCGCACCTTTGAACTCCTTAAACAATGCGTTGCCGTCAATCAAAGTGTCCTGGCGAAGCCTCACCATACACGAAAGCAATCCCACATCAACAATAAACAGTTTGAACGCTTTCAAATCTTCATAGGCTTTAAGCGGCAAGCTGGGTGATGTCACACGATGAACCTTATGCACCAAACCACAGTCATAAAGCCACAAAAGCGCAAGCTCAAAATCTTTTGCCCGGCCGCCTTCTTTGACAAGCCCGTAAAGAAACTTTTTGTTTTCACGGGTAAGCTGTGCCGGAATGCTGTTCCAAATCATGCGGATGCGAGGCACAACATCATTCGGAGCATGTTTTGAAAAATCCTGCTCATATGCAGTCAGAATACGTTGCTGTACCTCCCTTGCCTCATTAAAATCCCGATTGTCTGCAAAAGCCTGTACCACCTCCGGCATTCCGCCAACATAGTAATAATGTTTAAGCAGATCAATATACTCCTGCTTAAACGTGGTCGCCATAGCAAAATCGCCTTTATTTAATAGTTCGACAAACTGTTCTTTGCCAAGTGCCTGCATAAATTCCGTGAATGAAAGCGGATATAAATCCATAAAATCCACTTTCCCTACAGGAAAAGAAGTTCCCTGATGAAGAGCAACGCCAAGCAGCGATCCGGCACAAACAATCTGATATTCTGGTGCGTTTTCATTAAAATATTTCAATGAACCCAACGCTTTCGGTACTTCTTGTATTTCGTCAAAAATGAGAAGTGTATTCGCAGGGTCTATTTTATGCCCTGCATACAACTCAAGACCGGTTATAATCCGGTCAATTTTCATGTCGGTTTCAAACAATTCTTTCATCTGCGGATTGTTATCAAAGCTGATGTATAGCGTTTCCTTGTAGTTGTTATTGCCAAACTCTTTCATCAGCCATGTTTTGCCGACCTGACGGGCACCTCTGATGATCAGTGGCTTTCTGTTTTTCTTTTTCTTCCATTTTTCAAGTTCTTTTATAGCAGTACGAATCATAAATAAAATCACCTCAACAATATTTATGACCACATTATATCATGATATTACAAAATTATCAACGACTTTTGCAGAGTTATTTACAATAATTATAATGACATTTGGCTGATTGTAGACAATTCCACATTTACCTGCCGAAAAAGATTTCACAATCTGAAAATAAGTGAATGATGGATTCCTATGTAAGGAGTGGGCGATAACCCAAACTCCTCTTGGCAAAAATTAGCGGACATTTTCTCGCATCTTTGCCTCTTTATATCGATTGTGCAAAAGCAGATCCTTTGATAGCTCAAACAAGCTCTCTCCGCCTGATAAAAACACGCCAACTTTATATTTCTGGCTGTGATAATTATCGTATAGCGGCTGAAGCTGTGATTTGATACTCTGATCCTCTTTTTCTGCTTTTGAAAGCCAAACACTCACCAATCGATTTTTATCATCCACATTTATTTCCAAAAGCTGACCTCCATTTATTTCTATTAACTTTATTGTTGTCTTTCGGCTGGTAAATTATTCTTTTTCAGTTTGTGGAATATTAATATCTGCGTCTACTATAGCTTCTACTATTGGTATAGGTTCGTTAAGTCAAGCAGATTCTTTTACGGTTTTACTCATCTCCATTTCGATAGTTTGATAAATGGCTGTTCCATAGTCGGTAAAGGCATACCAGCTTGTCCGGTCATATTTGACCCTGTTAAAATTTCCTTTGAGAAGTACACCTTTTTTGACCAGTAAATCAATCGCTCCACGGATTTTATTGGGTGAGAGGTAATAAAACACCTCACTCATTTCACGAACGCTGTCATATAACCAATACCGACCTTCATAATAGTTTTTGCCGTCTTTTTCGTTTTGCCTGGCCCAGTACCAGAAGTTTTGTGCGATAATCGCTGCCGGTACACCGTACTGTGCGGCAAAATCAGTGTTAAAATAGTGTTGCATATCATTCTCCTATCTTTCGTGTTGATTTTCATTTTTATTTTTCATTTGATTTATCAGCTTTTCTCTCTGCTCATACGGGATTCGGCTGATAAGTGATTCTTGACTACGGCACTGACGGCGTAGCTTGTCGGAACGCTCACGCTCTTCGTGCAGCATCTTTTTTATATCGTTCATTTGCGACTGTAACTGCGAAACTGTATAACCCGCCGACTGCTCGCCTCGTTCCTCGGCTTTGTTAATACGCTGCTCTGTATCTGCTTCCTTTTTCTCTAAATCCTTGATATAGCTGTCAACTTCTTTGACTTTTGCGGTAAAATATTGCGCTCGTGGCAACCATTCATGCAGAATTTTTACCGCAGCTTCACGCTTTTTGGCGTTCCCGATAACACCGATGTCATTGATGGCTGACTCTACAGCTTCAATCTGTTTATCAAGCCTTTCAGCCTGTTTGAACAGCGATTGCGGAATATGCTTGCGTTTTGTAATCATAGACGAAATTCCACGCTCCAGCTCCGGCCAGCGTGCAGACATAACATTATGAAATTCCGTCTGCCACTTGGAAAGCTGTGCCTGATTGCCTAAAATCGCTTTGGCGGACAGGCTTTTACCGTTCTTGCCGTCAACTATCGGGCAGAAAACAAGGTGCATATGCGGCGTTTTCTCGTCCATATGAACCGCTGCGGCAATAATATTTTCTCTACCTATTTTCGATTCTACAAATGAGAGCGCACGTTCAAAATATTCATGCTGTTGTTCAACGGGTAAAGCGTTCATAAACTCCGGGCTGGCGGTAATAAGCGTTTCAACCATAACTGTGGAATCTTTACGGGTACGGCATTTTGCCGCCGCAATCATCCGCTTGGCCTCACGCAGATAGGTTTGCTTGGGCAAGATGAGGTGGTAGTTTTCTTCTTTTCGGCTGGTATCAATATCTGGATTGCTTTTGTATGCTTCTTTTTTACGCTCGTTATGAGCATAGCTGGCAGTCACTCCACCGGACTTTTTCTTTTGAAATCTAAGAATTGCATATGGCATAGATTTTTTCCTCCTTTGAATCGTTGTTTTCATAGAATAATTGTGTTAAAATAAGAACGCATTTAGAGAATGCTCGATTTATTGCCTACGGCAAAGAACACCTAATCCGGCTTTTGAAATCAACGATTATTTACTCACTCCCGTTCGTAAATAATCGCAGCTTTCCCGCTACTCAAACCACCCTTGCCTGACCGGCAAGACTGATTTTCGCATCGATCGCCGAAAAGGGTGTAACACACTACACTTTGCGGGGCAAAGTTGTGTGGCAGCCGTTCCTTCTGCACTCCCTTTAAGCGGCGATTTCAACTGTGAATTTGATTGTTCAAACAGTCAAATTTATGTGCCGCTTTCTTTTTCAGCAGGTCTCTTTACCAGCCGAAAAAGAACAGACCTCTCCCTTGGAAAACATCTGCTTTTTGCCGCTTTACCCGAATCGGTTTCCAGCGCTTCCTCTGGAAGCGCATACAGCCTGTCCTGCTCGACAGGTGTGCCGTATTCCATCATTGGTGCGCTCGCTGCCTTACGGCATGTCGTGGCGCATTTTTCTTGATGGTAATCCGTTCGGACGGTCATTCAGTTTTCAAAGTGCTATCGAGCATCACTCGCTTTCTATTTCGATTTTTATGAATTGTATTTGCTGTTCTCCGTGTTACGGAGCTATGTTCAAAACACTCGCTGAAAATAAAAAACCGCTGCGAGGACATAACAAAACAGACAAGGAGCATTCTTCCTCATCCATAACTATTGTTATGTAATCGCAACGGCTGGTAGTTAAGCAGTCATCGCTATTCAATTAACGTATAGGTCACTGCAAAGCAAACCAATACAAATAGCATTATAGCGAATATTTGTTCTCTTGTCAATAGGCAAACTTAATATTATTGCCAGTTTTTTAGAAATTTATTCATAGACATAAAATATGGCCTGATTATTGCTAATCAAGCCATATAGCTATTATTGTCTTAACCTCTCATAAACATATCCTACGAGCAAATCTTTAACTGTGTCGCCAAACTTCTCGTCATCAAGTACTTTTTCGCAAAACTCTTTATTTTGCATCATTCGGTCAACTACAACTCCCATAAAAGCATCATTGAACGGAAATTTAAAATGTTCCTTTGAATTGTTTTTTGCCTGCGCCCTAAGGTTATCGTCCTTTTCCATGTCAGCCACAAATTGCTCAAGCACTTTGTCCATGTCGCCAAACTCTGTACCAAACACTTCATTAAGCTTTTCAATCAATTCCGAAAGCAAAGACTTTTCTTCATCCTTTTTTGGCTTTCCGGCATGCTTGCTATTGGGCAAAGAATTACCTTGCTCCAGAGTAATCGACCCTTCAAAAACTTTTTGAACTCTATAATATTGCAAAAAGACTTCATCATCAAGGTCAATCCGCTCAATATTATCCTTTGGCAATTTTCGGAGTAAGCATTTTGCATAGGCATAAAATTTGTGCATATCCGCATCATCCAAACGGACTATATTGCTCACAAACGAATATGTTCTGACAAATTTGATGAGCGTTGACTTGAACTCATCTTGTTCCTCGGCAGTTTTGCCTTTAAATCTGTCAACGGCAGGGTCGATATAACTGTTAAGCAAGCCAAAATCCAAATTAGTTTGCTTTTTGTTTGTCTTGAAAAACACTGTTGAAAAGTTTTCTACCTCAGTATCCCAATAAACCCTGAACTCATCCAATTTAAATTTAAGTTCATATACAATGTTGGGATCGGTAGTTTCTTCAATAGTGCTTTCTTCATAATATGGTGCGAATGATGCCCTTATTTCTTCCGCTGTATTGACAAAATCAAGCACAAAAGTATCTTCTTTACCAAAACAAGTACGATTTAACCTTGATAATGTCTGCACAGCTTTTACGCCATGTAATTTTTTATCCACAAACATTGTGTGCAATAACGGCTCGTCAAAGCCTGTTTGATACTTCTCTGCAACCAACAGCACTTGATATTCGCCGCTTGAAAACTTTTTAGGAAGCTCGGTTTCTTTAATTTTGTTAATCCCATATTCGGTGTATTCTTCTCCACTGTCAGCTACGACACCCGAAAAAGCTACAAGGATACCCAGTTCTTTTCCGTACCCCATCTTTTTGATATATTTCTGAAACTCAAAGTAATAGCGTACAGCGTGTAACCGAGAACCGGTAACAACCATGGCTTTGGCTTTACCGCCGATTTTTGCTTTGGTAACCGTGCGAAAATGCTCAACCATGATTTGTGTTTTTTGCGCCAAGTTATGCGGATGCAAGCTCAAAAACTTGCCGAGCGCTTTATTTGCTCTGCTTTTTTCATATCTCGGATCATCGGCAATCGTCTTGCCTACCTTGAAATAAGTTTCATAAGCCATATAGTTTTTCAAAACATCAAGAATAAAGCCTTCTTCAATTGCTTGCCGCATACTGTAAACATGAAAAGCCTTCGGTGTTCCGTCCGGTGACATTGTGCCAAACGTCTCCATAGTTTTAGCTTTAGGTGTTGCGGTAAAAGCAAAGAAAGACAAATTTTGTAGCCTGCCATGGGTAGACATTTCCCTTGCAATTTCATCTTCACTGTCAGATGTAACTTTTTCTTCAGCAGCTTCATTATCTGCAATTTTTTGCAACTTTTCATCTTCTGATAGTCCAGCGTATTCGTCACCGATAATTTCTTTTAATTTTCGGCTGGCTTCTCCTGTCTGAGATGAATGTGCTTCATCAACAATAACGGCAAATCGTTTTCCGCTCAAATCTTTGACCTTTTCTACGATAAACGGAAATTTTTGCAAAGTAGTAATTATAATCTTCTTACCAGTATTCAGTGCGGTTGCAAGTTGCGTGGAATTATTATCAATTTTCACAACCACTCCTTCAACGTGCTCAAATTGATAGATGGTATCTTGTAATTGCTTATCAAGCACAAGTCTGTCTGTGATTACAATAACGCTATTGAAAATGATTTTATCATCATTACCGTGAAGGTTTTGCAAGTGATGAGCCAGCCATGAAATGGAGTTTGACTTTCCGCTTCCGGCACTATGTTGAATTAGATAATTGCTGCCTGTTCCGTTTTTCTGAACTTCTGCTACCAATTTTCGCACAGAATCAAGCTGATGATAACGGGGGAAAATAAGAGTTTCTTTTGTTTCCCCTTTATCATCAGTCTTAGATTGCAAATGTATAAAACGATGCAAAATATCCAGTAGACTGTCTTTCTGCAAAACTTCATTCCACAAATACGATGTACGGTAATTACCATCACCAATAGGGTTGCCTTTACCGCCATTATTTCCTTTATTGAACGGCAGAAAGTATGTATCTGCTCCGGCGAGCTTAGTTGTCATATACACCTCATCGGTGTCAACAGCAAAATGAACAAGACAGCGTGACTTAAAGCCGAGCAGAAGATCTCTCGGATCACGGTCATATTTATATTGCCGTTTAGCGTTTTCTACGGTTTGACCTGTAATAGCGTTTTTAAGCTCCAGCGTGGAAACCGGCAGTCCGTTTATAAAAAGCACGACATCAAGGGAGTTTTCATTTTTCAGACTGTAATGAACCTGACGGGTGACAGACAGAATGTTTTTATTGTAATTTTCGGCATCGGTTTGATTCATGGTGCTTGCAGGCTGAAAAAAACACATCGCAAACTTTGCGGGAGCGTCAACAACGCCTTTTCTCAGCACATGAAGCATACCGTATGTATCAAGGTCTTTATATAGCTTTTTCAAAAAATTCTCTCTAACGGCATCGCCATGCTTGGCACAGAGCTTGTCCCACTCTTTGGGCTGGCTGGTTTGCATAAAGGTGAAAAGTTGCTTTGTGTCAACGGCATATTGACGATTAAAATCAGCTGGATCGCCTTTGATATAGCCACCGTTTTGTATCAGGCTATATTCAATCTCGTTCTCAAAAGTAATTTCTTTGGTTTTGATAGGCATTATGCGTTCCCTCCCTTTGTGGATTTTCCATAACCGACGGGAATTATATTGTTGGCTCTCATCCAAACGAGTGCTGCCATCCATCTATCACTTCGGATTTTGACTTTGTTTTCGTGCCAGTTATTTAGAACCTCAGCAACAATTTGATCATCTGTGGGAGTAGTATTATTATTAATCAGAAAGTCGTTCCATGCGCCGTAGAGCGTTGCAACGATTTCGCATTGTTCGGTAGTGGCGCTCTTAAAAATATTAATAATTGAAGTGATGTTTTCTTTCTGCTGGTCATCAAAATATCGATCATAATAGGTCAGATAATCATTTGATTTTTCAAGTTTTCTATATTTATATCCAAATCCATCTTTATAGCAATCGAACCATTTAGCTTTTTTTAACTGAGCATCAATTGACCGCAAACCATTAGAGTCATATGGCCCTGCGGCATGGCGAACATATTTTGAACCCAAATCCGACTCAGCACAATATTCACTCAAAAACAGCAATTTTTCAAGTTTAACATGACCCATGGTCGGTTCATCGCAAAGTTCATTTAGAATGTGCGCAGCCAAAACACGACGTTTAAAATGTAAATTAGCGGTTGCGGTTTTACCTTCAACAGCTTCGGTTTTCGATTCAATCATAATTTTCCCGGTTACCGCTTCACTGATAACGCTTTGACGGTATTCTTTGAGTTTTTCAATTTGAGATTGGATATCGGAGATAAGGGTATCATAATTGGCAGTTTGGGTATCAAGATAATCTGCAATTAGCTTTTGTTCTGAAAAAGTCGGCATTGTTATGTATGAATTTGCAACACTTTCAAGATTAAATTTAGCAGCTGCTGTTCCTCCACCAGCTTTAACTAATTGAATATAGTTGAAGTAGTGAGGGGAAATCATATTATAAACCAACCATTTTGAATTAATTCTTTTTTTATCTAATTTTATTAATCCCAAGCTTACGAATATGTCAAATGGTACGCCACGATCAACCACAATTGATATCCCGAGTGTGCCTATACGAGTAAACAGAACATCACCTATCTCTACGGGAGCGTGCTTAGACAATTCAACGTGTGTCTCGTGTGAAATATATTTGGTATCTGAAAAATCCAAATATCCTAATGAAACATCTTTAATTGATAAGAACGGAATCCCCTCGTCTATGTATTCAGGAGTTTGGTGCGTCCCATCAGTTATCAGTTCTGATAACCTTTTTAATGCAATAACTTCCCACCCCTCCGGTATCTCACCAATCCATTCAATACCACTGTCCTTCATTTTAGAGTTTTTATCAAGCCCTTTTGTCACCGTTTCGCTAATAATAGCCTGACGTTTTTCTTTCAGCAGGTCAATAAGTTTTTGTTTGTCGTATATAAAGGTGTCGATTGCGGTAGTTTTTTTATCAAGGAAGTCTACAATTTTTATTTGTATTTCATCGTTAGGCAACGGCTGTATAAAATTGCTCAAATCGGCACTGGATAATTCTAAAAACGTAGTGCCACGTCCTAACATATTTAAAGCTTCGCTCATAATTGAGAGATAATAATAAGTATATTTTTCATTGATAATAGTTTTCTTAACAAGCGCTTTACACCCTTGGTTGGTACATAATTCGTTTTTTGTAATAGCGATTGCGCCAATCGGAGCACGATTTGACACAATAATGCTTTCAACAGGAACAATGGATGTTCCACACGAATTGAGTCCATTTTCGGTTATGGTTCTTTTGGATGTTTTGATGTAAATATCTTCTGTTTT
Source organism: Oscillospiraceae bacterium (assembly GCA_031549605.1). Lineage (GTDB taxonomy): Bacteria > Bacillota > Clostridia > Oscillospirales > UBA929 > WRAI01. Next base: position 87,160 of record JAVBPM010000002.1, read on the forward strand.
ATAGTCAGCAGGAGTAATCCACATAATATTTCCATCCCAATATGTTTCCTCCGAACTACTCGGTGTAGCGCCATTTACAACTGCAAATAGATATTTAAGTTTTATACTTTCCCAACCTTTCGGAATCTCCCCAATCCACTCAATACCACTATCCTTATACTTCGAATACCGTTTCATCATCCCAACACCTCCGCAAGCTCTTTTGAAATTTTTTCTTCAAGGGTCTTAATTTCAGCCATTATTTCTTCGCTGGAGCGCAAAGGGGTAAAATTATAAAAATGCCGTGTGAATGGTATTTCATAACCAACCTTGGTTTTGCTTTCATCAATCCATGCATCGGGAACATGAGGCAGCACTTCACGCTTAAAATATTCGTGTATATCTTCTTTAAGCGGCACAGTTTCGGTATCTCGTAAACTGCTATCTGCTTTTTGATTTCCCTTTTTATCGGCTTCCGGTTTGCCGTTTTCATCCAAAAGCGGACGTTCAACTGTGATTTTGTAATATCCAAAATCGGAATTATCAAAATCCTTATAATTTTCATCTGGTTCAAACATTGAATATAGATTTACAATGGTTTGACGGTTCTGCTCGCTTATCAAATTGCGTTTATTGCCTTGTGATTTTCTCATTTTCTCAAAGAATGATACACCATTCACAAGCCGGATTGTTCCTTTTCTCCGATCGGTCTTACGGTTGGTTAAAATCCAAACATATGTAGAAATGCCTGTGTTGTAAAAAAGCTGATCGGGCAGGGCGATAATGGCTTCAAGCAAATCATTCTCAATAATCCATTTTCTTATTTCACTTTCACCGCTCCCCGCATCGCCTGTAAACAGGGGAGAGCCGTTTAAAACGATACCAATACGACTGCCACCGTCTTTCGGAGCAGTCATTTTTGAAATCATATGTTGCAAAAACAAAAGAGAACCGTCAGAAATCCGGGGAGTACCAGCACCAAACCTGCCGTTAAACCCTTCGTTTTCAGCCTCATCTTTAATAACTCGCTCAACCTTTTTCCATTCCACGCCAAACGGCGGGTTCGAGAGCTCGTAATCAAACTTCTGATTTTTAAATCCATCCTCGGAAAAACTGTTGCCAAGCACAATTTCACTGTTTGTATTGCCCTTCAAAATCATATCAGCTTTACAAGTCGCATAAGTTTCAGGATTTAATTCCTGTCCAAACGGAATAATTGAAATTTTCGTATTCATGGCAGTCAGTTTATTCTGGGCAACAGAGAGCATCCCGCCCGTACCGCAGGCAGGATCGTAAATTGTTTTTACTTTACCGTCCTGCATCATTTCGTCCATATCAGGATCGAGCAGGAGTTCTACCATCAGTTCAATAACTTCTCTGGGTGTGAAATGCTCTCCGGCAGTTTCGTTTGACTGCTCCGAGAATCGACGAATCAATTCCTCAAACATATAACCCATCTCAAGGTTATCGACTGTGCTGCTGTCCAAATCCAATTCAGCAAATTTGCTTACGATAAGGTAAAGCAGATTTGCTTTTTTTAATCTCTCTATTACAGTGAAAATATCAAAGTTATCCATGATATCTTTAACATCATCAGAAAAACCGTTTATGTAATCTCTGAAGTTAGTAGAAATGGAGTTACTGTCATCAAGTAGTTTGTGAAAATCGTATTGACTGATATTGTAATAGTCATGTCCGGTTAAACGCTTAAATACAGGAGTTTTATTGCTAACGGTCAAAGTCTTATTCATTTCAAGGATTTTTTCTTTTGAAGGGGCAAGCACACAATCAAAACGGCGCAGCACAGTAAATGGTAAAACCACCTTACCGTATTCGCTCTGCTTAAAATCGCCTCTTAATAAATCAGCTACACTCCAAATAAAATTGGCTTTGTCATTAAAGTTCATTATATATCTGCTCCTTCATCTACGAGTTTTTTGTATTTTTCATATGAGATAATTACGGTGTGCGGTCTACTGTTTTTATTGACAAGAACAGTTTTGTCTTCGGATACGACTTCTTCAAATATCTTTGAAGCCTGCCCACGTAGAAATTCAGTAATAGGATGAGGTTCCGGCAATTTGTTCTTGCCGGAACTCTTTTTTGTTTTAGGCAACCGTAATCACCTCCAGTCTTTAAAAGTCAATCTTATTGTAACATAAAGTAATTACTATTGTCAACATAATAGTAATTACTTTTTTAAGCCAAAAAATACGAGGAATCCGAAAATTCCTCGTATTTATAGCTTTTTAATCGCAAATCAATTCATTTCGGATTACCTCGTCCGCACAACTTCGGATATTATTAGCCATTCCAACCCATGCTATCATATCATCGGCTTTAAGCTGTTCAGTCACGCCCTGATCTTTCATCATCTGATTGACAATTAGTTCTTTTCGCTCAAAAGCGGCAACATCAATCTCATACAGATGTTCAGACAGCTTGCAGGAAGTCAGCAGATTTGTGTAAAGAATCCGCTTATGCTTTTTCAAATAGTCAAGTCGCCGCTGCCCCCAAATACTAATATGATATTCCTTTTGCTCCGGCAAAACTAAATCCGGAATCAGATAATCGCCAACCTTGAAATATGTAATTTCGCTCATTTTTTCTTCTCCTATTCTTTCATCATGTATTAATCCCAACCCTGTCCGCCAGCTTCATCATCGCCATTATGTAAGCATCAATCTGTGTCAATGTTATCTGTAATGGGTCACCCTCTCGAATCCTCATGGTGCGTCGGATTTCCTTTGGAATTACGACGCGGCCCAGGTCATCGATGCGGCGCACAATACCCGTCGCTTTCACTAGACAACCTCCTCAATGCAATCAGTCTTGCCGACCTCTAGTATCCGTCAGTTTTGGCAGAATATTCAGCTGTCGGAAGATGGTGAAATCTGGGAGGTAATCGGTCTCTGGCGTTTGACTGCGGCGACAGTGATCAAATGTATGATTATTTGTTCATTCGGATTGAACTATTTGCTCTTCTATTGTACAATTGCATAGCGAGGTGAGTAACGTGAGAGAACGACACGCCCAACTTCAAAACTACATCCATTCCAAGGGCGAGGTGCGAACAGCCGAGCTATATGAGCTGTTTCCCGACGTCTCGCACATCACGGTGCGGCGCGACCTAATTCTCTTGGAGCGCAGCGGCTTGATTACGCGCGTTCACGGCGGTGCGCGGGTCAACACGGCTCAAAACCGTCAGACGCAGCCGGAGGATTTTTTCGCCGACCGTGTCAGCGTGATGTCGACAGAAAAGCGGCATATTGCCGTAGCGGCGCTGACCTTTGTAGAGGAGCGGCGCTCACTTTTCCTTGACTCAGGCACAACACTGATGGCCTTTGCCCAACAGTTGCCGGACAAAGACCTGTCGGTGCTGACCGCCGCACCCAACATCGCCATGACCGTGTTGGCTCAAAAACCGGGCATTACCGTGATGCTGGCCGGCGGCACGGTCAACCCCAAAACGCTGTCCTGTTCCGGCTTTGGCAGTGCCGAGGCACTGAAACTGATTAACATCGACATCGCGTTTATGAGCACATCGGCCTTTACGCCCGACAGCGGGTTTACCGTCGGTGATCCGTTTGAGTGCGAGCTAAAGCACAGCATCGTGCAAAAAGCACAGCGTGTCATCATGCTCATGGACAGCAGCAAAAGCGGCAAGTCAATGCCCTATACCTTTGCCCGGGCACAGCACATTGATACGCTGATATCCACCCACCGCCTTGACAAGGCGACTGTTGAACACTTTGAATCCAAGGGCATACAAGTAATTCTTTGTTAGGAGGACTGACATGGCACACATTGTAACAATGCCGCAGATCGGCATATCCGAGGAAAGCGCCATTCTCGCCAAGTGGGCGGTCAAAACCGGCCAAACGGTGGCCGTCGGCGACGTGCTGTTCTCGCTGGAGACGGGCAAGTCGGCCTTTGACGTCGAGAGCGAGGCCGCCGGCGTCGTTCTCAAGCTGCTGGCCGACGAGGGCGACGAGGTGTTGATCCAGACACCCGTCTGCGTCATCGGTCAAGCGGGTGAAGCGCTGCCCGATTTGGGCGTGGCCGACAAGGCCGAACCGGCACCGGCCGCCAAGCAGGAGGTCACCGCACCCGCGGCCGCGATCGCTCCGGTCGCTTCAACGGCCAAGGCCGGCGCCACCGGCATCTCGCCGCGCGCGCGTCAGCTGGCCGAAACGGCCGGCGTCAACGCCGCGCAAGCTACCGCCACCGGCCCCGAAGGACGCATCATCGAGCGCGATGTGCGCACGTTGATTGAGTCGGGCGCCGCGCCGACCACCGTTGCTACGCCAACGGCGGCCGCCGCCGGTGACTACACCGATGTGCCGTTTACCACCATGCGTAAGATTATTGCCAAGAACATGATGGCATCGCTGTCCAACACAGCGCAGCTGACGCACACCGCGTCGTTTGACGCCACTCAGATTCTGGCCTACCGCAAGACGGCCAAAAGCGACCCCGTGCTGGGCGGCATTACGCTGGGCGACATGATTCTGTACGCTGTCAGCCGCACGCTGAAAGACTTTCCGGCACTCAACGCCTGGCTGCAAAACGACAGCCTGCGTGTATTCAACGAGGTCAATCTGGCGGTCGCCGTTGACACCGATAAGGGCCTGCTGGTGCCGGTCATCTACAACGCCTCGCGCAAGTCGCTGCTGGAGATTTCCAACGAGCTGAAAGCGCTGGCGGTCGCCTGCCGTGACGGCAAGATCGCGCCCGAGCTGCTGACGGGCGGCAGCTTCACCGTGTCCAACCTCGGCGCTTTTGGCATCGAGAGCTTTACGCCCATTCTCAACGCGCCGCAGACGGGTATTTTGGGCGTCAACACCATTACCCAGCGCGTGCGCGCCGAGGGCACCAGCTTCAGCGTCTATTCGAGCATGAGCCTGTCGCTGACCTACGACCACCGCGCGCTCGACGGCGCGCCGGCGTCCAAATTCCTGCAGACGCTGTGCAAAAACCTTGAGAATTTTTATACGTTACTATAATTAAGGAGTCGAGCCATGTTTGATGTACTGATTTTGGGTGGCGGCCCGGCTGGCTACCATGCCGCGCAGCTGGCGGCCAAGGCGGGTCTTTCGACAGCCGTTTTTGAAAAAAACGCGCTGGGCGGTGTCTGCCTCAACGAAGGCTGCATTCCCTCCAAGGCGCTGCTGCACAGCGCCAAGCTGTTTGACTACGCCCGCGCCGACGGCGAAAAGTACGGTGTGAGCACCACCGGCGCGACGCTCGACTACCCCTACGCCGTGCGGCGCAAGGACAAGGTGGTTAAAAAGCTGGTGGCGGGCATTGCGGCGGGTCTCAAGGCGGGCGGCGTCACCGTCGTGGCGCACGCGGCTACCATTACAGGCCGCACGGCCGTCGGCTTTGCCGTCGAGGCCGACGGGCAGACCTACGAGGGCAAAAAGCTGCTGATTTGTACCGGCTCGGAGCCGGTCGTGCCGCCCATTGACGGGCTGGCCGACGGACTGGCGTCCGGCTTTGTCATGACCAACCGCGAGATTCTGGCGTTGACCGAGCCGCCCAAGCATCTGGTTGTCATCGGCGGCGGCGTGATTGGGCTGGAGATGGCCTCACTGATGAACTCGGCGCTGTGTCAGGTCACGGTCATTGAGATGCTGGACAAGATTGCCGGTCCGACCGACGCCGAGATTTCGACGTTGCTGCAAACGGCGTATGAGAAAAAGGGTGTTGTCTTTACTCTGTCGGCTAAGGTGACCGGCATTGGTACTAGCTCCGTCACCTTTGAGCAGAACGGCCAGACGCAGACGATTGACTGCGACAAGGTGCTGCTGTCCATCGGTCGCCGCGCCGTGACGGCGGGTATGGGCTTTGAAACCATCGGCCTACAGCTGGAGCGCGGCGCTTTGGCCACCGACCCACAACAAAAGACCAACGTGCCGGGCGTTTTCGCCGCCGGCGACGTCAACGGCAAGTCGATGCTGGCGCACACCGCCTACCGCGAGGCCGAGGTGGCCATCAACACCATCTGCGGCGTCAAGGACACCATGACGTACAACGCCATCCCGTCGGTCATTTACACCAACCCCGAGGTGGCCGGCATCGGCGAGACGCTGGACACAGCTAAGCAGAAGGGGCTATCCGCGACCGAGACAAAGCTGCCCATGATGTACAGCGGCCGCTACATGGCCGAAAACGAGGGCGGCACCGGCATCTGCAAGCTGGTGTGGGACGGTAAGCGCCTGATTGGCGTGCATATGCTGGGCAACCCGGCCAGCGAAATCATCTCGACGGCGGCGGTCGTCATCTCGCGCGAAATATCGCTCGAGCAGTTCAAAAAGGTAGTCTTCCCGCATCCCTCGGTGGCAGAAATTCTGCACGACGGGCTGTTTCATTAACGTAGAGAGGTGACAAACAATGCCGCAGAGTCAATATGTTGATCCGTCCAAGATGCGCGCGCCAGGCGTGCTGACCTTCTCCGACATCCAGCTCAACCAGTATGGCAAGACCTTTACCGAGTCAGTGGCCGAGGGCTACACCACGACCGATTTGCTGGGCATCTACCACGACATGCAGACCATTCGCGAGTTTGAGGGTATGCTCTACTCGGTACGCACGACCAAGCAGTACAACGGCGTGAACTACGTCTACACCGGTCCGGCGCACCTCTACTCGGGTCAGGAGGCCGCCGCCGTCGGCATGGCCTACTCGCTTGACATGGACGACGTGATTTTCGGCTCGCACCGCAGCCACGGCGAGGTGCTGGCCAAGGGCTTTGCCGCCATCAAGGCGCTGGACGAAAAAACGCTGTACCAAATTATGAAAGACTTTCTCGGCGGCGCGACATTAGCGCCGGTCGAGGCCGCCAACAAGACGGGCAATGTCAAGGATCTGGCCGTCGACTTTTTGCTCTACGGCTTTATGGCCGAGCTGTTTGGCCGCAACAACGGCTTTACGCGCGGGCTGGGCAACTCGATGCACGTCTTCTTTACGCCGTTTGGCATCTACCCCAACAACGCCATCGTCGGCGGCTCGGCGGGTATCGCCACCGGCGCGGCGCTGTACAAGCGCGTCAACAACAAGCCGGGCATGGTCGTCTGCAACGTCGGCGACGCGTCGCTGGGCTGCGGTCCGGTGTGGGAGGCGCTTAACTTCGCCTCGCAGGATCAATTTACCAAGCTGTGGGACAAAGACCACAACGGCGGTCTGCCCATCATCTTCAACTTCTTCAACAACCACTATGGCATGGGTGGCCAGACCAGTGGCGAGACGATGGCCTACGACATTCTGGCGCGTGTCGGTGCCGGTATCAACCCCGACCAGATGCACGCCGAGCGCATTGACGGCTACAACCCGTTTGCCGTCATCGACGCCTTTAAGCGCAAGCGCGAGATTCTGGCCAAGAACCGCGGTCCGGTGCTGCTGGACACGGTCACCTACCGCTTTGTCGGCCACTCGGCCACCGACGCCTCGACCTACCGCACCAAGGAGGAAATCGAGGCGTGGCAGGCCGTCGACGCCATCAAGCAGTTTGCCGACGGCATGGTGACAAGCAAGCAGGCCAGCGAGACCGAGCTGCAGAGCGTGGCCGGTGAGATTACCGAGCGCATTACCAAAATTATGAAGCTGGCCATTGACGAGAGCGTCTCGCCGCGCATGGATTTGTTCAAAGAGCCGGACAGCATCCGGCAGTATATGTTCTCCAACCAGAAGAAACCGGTTATGGAGGATCGCAAGCCCGACGTCACGATTGCCAAAGAAAACAACAGCCGCTTGGAAAAGCTGGCAAGCAAGGTGCGCTCGACCGTCGACGACAACGGCAAGCCGGTGTCCAAGCTCAAACAGCTGTCGATGCGCGACGCGTTGTTTGAAGCCATCATCGACAAGTTCTACGAGGACCCGACGCTGATTGCCTTTGGCGAGGACAACCGCGACTGGGGCGGCGCGTTTGGCGTTTACGGCGGCGTGACCGAGTCGGTTCCCTACCACCGCTTCTTCAACTCGCCCATTTCCGAGGGCACGATTGTCGCCGCCTCGGTTGGCTACGCGCTGTGCGGCGGTCGCGCCATTCCCGAGTTGATGTACTGCGACTTCCTGGGCCGCGCCGGTGACGAGGTCTTTAACCAGCTGTCCAAGTGGCAGGCCATGAGCGCCGGTGTGCTGACCATGCCGGTCGTGCTGCGCGTTTCGGTCGGTTCTAAGTACGGCGCCCAGCACGCGCAGGACTGGACGTCGCTGACAACGCACATCCCCGGCCTCAAGGTTGTCTACCCCGCCACACCCTATGACGCCAAGGGCTTGATGAACGCCGCGCTCAACGGCACCGACCCGGTTGTTTTCTTTGAGTCGCAGAAGCTGTACGACATTGGCGAGCAGTTCCACGAGGGCGGCGTGCCGGTCGACTACTACGAAGTGCCCATCGGCGAACCCGATGTCAAGCGCGTCGGCAACGACATCACCATCCTGACCGTTGGCGCATCGCTGTACAACGCGCTGGAGGCGGCCGACCGCCTGCAGGCCGAGCACAACCTGTCGGCCGAGGTCATTGACGCGCGCAGTCTGGTGCCCTTCAACTATGAGAAGCTGATTGAATCGGTCAAAAAGACGGGCCGGTTGGTGCTGGTGTCCGACGCCTGTGAGCGCGGCGCGCACATCAACGACATTGCCCGCAACATCACCGAATTCTGCTTTGACTACCTCGACGCGCCGCCGGTGGTGGTGGCCGCGCCCAATATCATCTGCCCCTGCCCTGAGCTGGAGGAGTACTACTATCCGCAGGCCTTCTGGATTCTTGACGCCATCAACGAAAAAATCCTGCCGCTGGCCAACTACACCGGCAAGATGAACTTTACCACGCTGGAAAAAATCCGCCGCGAAAAGCTGGGGGTGTAAGCATGAAGACCAAAGCCGTCCGACTTTACGGCAAAAACGACCTGCGACTGGTAGAATTTGCGCTGCCAACGCCGGGCGACGATGAGATTTTGGCTAAAATCGTATCCGACAGCCTGTGCATGTCGTCATACAAGGCAGCCTCGCAGGGCGCCGACCACAAACGCGTGCCCGACGACGTCGCGCACAACCCCATCATCATCGGCCACGAGTTCTGCGGCGAGCTGGTTCAGGTGGGCGCTAAGTGGCAGCACAAGTTCAAGGTGGGCGACAAATTTTCCATTCAACCGGCGCTGAACCAGCCGGAAAACGTCTACGCCGCGCCCGGCTACAGCTTTCCGCACATTGGCGGCGACGCCACCTATGTCATTATTCCCAACGCCGTGATGGAGCGCGACTGTCTGCTGGCCTACGAGGGCGAAGCCTTTTACATGGGCTCGCTGGCCGAGCCGATGTCGTGCATTGTCGGCGGGTTTCACGTCAACTACCACACCACCGCCGGTAGCTACACGCACGAGATGGGCATTGTGCCCGGCGGCAAAATGGCGCTGTTGGCCGGAGTCGGCCCGATGGGGCTGGGCGCGATTGACTACGCGCTGCACGCCGACGTGCGGCCCAGTCTGCTGGTGGTCACCGACATTGACGACGCGCGGCTGGCGCGTGCCGAAGCGCTTTACTCACCCGCCGACGCGGCGGCGTGCGGCGTGACGCTGCACTACGTCAACACAGCCAAGCAGCCCGACGCCGTCGCGTCGTTGATGGCGCTGTCGGGCGACACCGGCTACAACGACGTCTATGTCTACGCGCCGGTCGCGGCGGTGGTCGAGCAGGCGGGCGCCATTTTGGGCTACGACGGCTGCCTTAACTTCTTTGCCGGGCCGACCAACCCGGCGTTTGCCGCGCAGCTCAACTTCTACGACGTGCACTACAACGCCACGCACGTCGCGGGCAACAGCGGCGGCAACACCGACGACATGCGCGAGTCGCTGGCCATGATGGCCGCCGGTCGCCTTGACCCGTCGGCCATGATTACCCACATCGGCGGGCTCGACGCCGTCATTGACACCACGCTCAACCTGCCGCACATCGCGGGCGGTAAAAAGCTGATTTACAACCACATCTCGCTGCCACTGACGGCTATCGCCGATATGGCGTCGTCCGACAACGCTACGCTCCAAGAGCTGGGGCGTTTGGCAGCGCAAAACAACGGTCTTTGGTCGCCGGCCTGCGAGCGCTATCTGCTGGCCAACGCCAAGGCGATTTAGTGAGGGATACGATGGAAGCCATCATTCAACAACGCATGAGCAGCCGCCGCGATGGCGTGCTGCCCGTCGTGCTTAACGGTCAACTCAGCTACAACCACCGGCCCGGTCGTCTGTCGGGCAAGATTGTCGTCGTTACCGGCAGCGCCCAGGGCTTTGGCGAGGGCATTGCCGCGCAGCTGCTTAAAGAGGGTTGCTATCTAGTGTATGCCGACCTCAACTATGACAAAGCGGCGCAAAACGCCGAGGCTGCCAACGCCCAGTACGGTGCCAACGCGACGCTGGCGCTCAAGTGCGACGTCACCAGTGAGGACTCGGTGCGCGCGCTGTGCGAGCAAACCGTTGCCGCTTACGGCGGGCTGGACTTGTTTGTCTCCAACGCCGGTGTGCTTACCTCGGGCTCGCTTGACGACCTGACGCTGGCGCAGTTTGAGTTTGTCACCAAGGTTAATTACACGGGCTATTTCCTCTGCGCCAAGTATGCCTCTCAGGTTATGAAGCTGCAGCGCGCCGCCGACGCTACCTACACCGCCGACATCGTTGAAATTAACTCCAAGTCGGGGTTGGAGGGCTCGTCCAAAAACTTTGCCTACGCCGGTAGCAAATTTGGCGGCGTGGGACTGACGCAGTCGTTTGCCAAGGAGCTGGCCGAGTTTGGCATTAAGGTCAACGCCATTTGCCCCGGCAACTACTTTGAGGGGCCGCTGTGGACAGACCCCGAACGCGGCTTGTTTGTGCAGTACTTGTCGGCCGGCAAGGTGCCCGGCGCGCAGACGACCGAGGACGTCAAAAAGTTTTACGAAGCCAAAGTACCGATGGGTCGCGGCTGTTTGCCTCTTGACGTCAGCCGCGCGGTGCTGTACTGTGTTGAGCAGCAGTACGAGACGGGTCAGGCCATCGCCGTCACCGGCGGCCAAAATATGGTGCGATGATGAACGCGCTCAATGCAGCCACCAAGGTCGAGCGCCTTACCGCGCTGCGCACGATGACGCCGCCGCTGCGCGGCGTTTGCACCGACATCAACAACCACATTCACACCACCTCTTCGTTTTCGCCCTACTCGCCGACGCTGGCTG
>JAVBPM010000036.1:0-10889 GCA_031549605.1 Oscillospiraceae bacterium
GTTTGAAAAAAATGACTTCATAAACGCGAAACGGGCAGCGGCGCTTCGGCGCCGTTGCCCATTCCGTGTTTATTTGCATTTTTTCAAACGCCTTTTGTGCATCCGTAAGATTACACGCGGCTCAAGCCATGCTTCTCCCACACCTCATCAAACCCCGCCAGCGCAAAGTCCAGCTGCTCCTCGGTCAACGTAGCCGTATACGAAGTCCGCAAAATCGAGTGCCCCTCCTCAACAGCCGGCGTAATCACCGGATTGACATACACCCCGGCATCCAGCAGGTCGTGCGCGGCGACAAAGGCCTCGGCGTCGCCGCCGATCGGCACGGGGATAATAGGCGCCTGGCTCGGCGTGGTGGCAATGCCCAGCCGCGCAAAACCCGCGCGCATGTAGTCGGCGTTGGCGTTGACGCGTGCCACCAGCTGCGGCTCGGCCTTTAGAATCTCCAGCGCCTTGCGCGTGGCAGCGACGTTGCTGGGCGGCATCGACGCGCTGAAAATAAAGGGTCGCGACGTGTGTCGCACATAGTCGCACACCTTGGCCGGCGCCGCCATAAAGCCGCCGAGACTGGCAAAGGTCTTGCTAAACGTGCCCATCAGCACATCCACCTTGTCGCGCAGCCCGAAATGCTCGGCCGTTCCGCGCCCCGTCGCGCCCATGGTGCCGATGCCGTGGCTGTCGTCAACCATGACGCGCGCGTTGTACTTTTCAGCCAGCTGCACAATGACGGGCAGGTTGCACAAATCGCCCTCCATCGAAAACACGCCGTCCACAACAATCAGCTTGCCGCGATCGGGCTTGGCCTCCTTCAGCTTGGCCTCCAGCGCGTCCATGTCGTTGTGCTCGTACTTTTGCAGCTTGGCAAAGCTCAGCCGCGCCGCGTCATACAGCGACGCATGATTGCGGTTGTCAAAGAAAATAACGTCGTGCATACCGCACAACGCGCTCAAAATGCCCAAATTGGACTGAAAACCGGTCGAAAAGGTAATCGTCTGCTCGTAGCCGAAGAAATCGGCCAGCTCGCGCTCTAAGGCGTTGTGCAGCGTCAGCGTGCCGTTGAGGTGGCGCGAACCGCTGCAACCGGCGCCAAACTCGTCAAGCGCCTGCTTGGCGGCCTCAATCACGCGGTCGTCGGCGGTCAGCCCTAAGTAGTTGTTGCTGCCCAGCATAATGGTGCGGTGCCCGTCCATCAGCACCTCCGAGTGCTGACGCGTGGAAATCTCATGCCCATACGGGTAAATGCCCGCCGCACGCACCTCGTCGGCAGCGGTAAAAGCAATGCATTTATCAAATAAATCCAACTACTTCATTCCTTTCAAAATCCCAATTCGTGGCAATTATACCGTAAACAACCACCCGACACAACCCCCACGCCCAGAGTTAAAGGGAAGTTAACAAATGACCGCGGCAGATATGCGCTCCTGAGGGCATATCCCGCACATATGAGCCGCCAAGCTCATATCCGCACAATATAACTTCCTGAGTTCACATCTTGACAACGCTGTCACGCCGTCATACAATGTCAAAAAAGGGGTGAATGATATGACCGCACACACCAACTATATCGCCGTCATCGGTGACATTGTCGATTCGCGCAAGCTGACCGACCGTGACGCCGTGCAGCAACAGCTCAAGGCCGCGCTAACCGCCGTCAACGCCAAGTACAGTCACGCCATAGCGTCTGACTTCATGATCACACTGGGCGATGAATTTCAAGGGCTGCTGCATCATGGTGCCGAAGTTATGAACCTCGTCGACGAACTGGCGCAAGCCATACAGCCGGTACAGCTGCGCTTCGGGTTGGGTGTCGGCGGCGTAGACACGGCCATCGACCGCGCGCTGTCTGTCGGCGCCGACGGCCCGGCCTATCACCGCGCGCGCGCCGGCGTAGATACCATCAAAAAAGCCGACCGCCGCAAAAAATTTGCCACCGGCAGCGTGGTGCTGACCTCCGACAACCCCGACTGCGACGCACTGGTCAACGCGCTGCTAGCCGTCTGCGACTACCAAAAAAGCAAGTGGTGGCAGCGCCAGCGCGAGGTCATCAGCGCCTATACACAGAACGGCCACAACCAAAAACAGGCGGCGGCCAGCCTCGCCATCTCGCAGTCGGGCGTGTCGCACTCGCTCAGCGCCTCGGGCTACTACGCCTACGAGCAGGCCATGCGCCAACTCAATGCCACCATCGAGCGCACGAGGGCCGACTGCCATGGCTAAAGACCTGTTGCTTTTATTGCTGCTGGGCCACATTGTCGGCGACTTTTACCTGCAAACCAACCAAACAGCCAAGGCTAAGAACGACAACTTCGCCGCATTGTTGCGCCACAGCGCGCTCTATCTGGTAGCGCTGCTGCTGGCGTTCGTATCTGTGATAACCCTGGAACTGGCGCTTGTGGCCGGCGCGCTGGCGGTGTCCCATGCGGTGATTGACTGGCGCAAATCCCGCTACGTACAATCGGCGAAGGATCCCACAATAACAGCCAATGAGCCTAAACTATTTTTCTACGATCAGCTGGCCCACCTAGTTTGCCTGCTGATCGCTGCCATGGTGGCCGTTGGCTGCTCTGACATGACACTGTCACTGCATGGCTGGTCCCGCGCCCTGCTGTCGTTCATCGACAGTGCGCCGCGCGACATCTTCAACTGGGTGCTGCTCCTGCTGCTCGTCGGCAGACCGGCACAGCTGACCATCGCTCGGCTGCTGACCAAGTTTGATCCTAAAACAGTTGATGACAATGACGGCGTAGTCAACGCCGGCGCGTGGATTGGCGTACTCGAGCGCGTCACCATTGCACTGCTATTGGCCGTCAACCAATACGCCGCCATCGGGCTGGTGCTGACCGCCAAATCAGTGGCGCGCCATGACAAAATTGCCAAAGACCAGCGCTTTGCCGAGTACTACCTGCTCGGTACACTGCTCAGCACACTCTGGGTCATCGTCGCCTACCTCCTCATCTTCTAAACAAAGGAGCCGCCGCCATGCCGACCATCTTCCACAACAGCTGGGACGACCTGCTCGCCGACGAGCTGGCCAAGCCCTATTACCTCACGCTGCGTGCCGAGCTGGCGCAGCGCTACGCCACGCGCACCGTCTATCCGCCCAAGCAGCTGGTGTACAACGCCTTGCGCCTGACGCCGCCCGAGAACATCAAGTGCGTCATCGTCGGCCAGGACCCGTACCACGGGCCGGGTCAGGCGATGGGGCTGTCGTTCAGCGTGCCGCGCGGCGTCGAGCCGCCGCCGTCGCTAAAAAACATTTTCAAAGAGCTGCACGACGACACCGGCCTGCCGCTGCCGAGCGGCGGCGACCTGACGCCGTGGGCAGAGCAGGGGGTACTGCTGCTCAACGCACTGCTCACCGTCGAGCGCGGCGCGCCGCTGTCGCACGACTGCCTCGGCTGGGCGCGCGTCACCGACGCGGTGCTACAAGTCGTCAACGGGCTGCCCCAGCCCATCGTTTTCCTGCTGTGGGGCAACCCCGCCCAGCGCAAGGCCGCCTTTCTCAACAACGCCAATCACCTCGTACTCAAAGCGCCGCACCCGTCGCCGCTGTCGGCGCACCGCGGCTTTTTTGCCAGCCAGCCCTTCAGCCAAACCAACGCCTTCTTAACCGCCCACAACGTCAAGCCCATTGACTGGACATTATCGTAACAAAACTGTAATCAAACGTAACCAATTTGTAATTGACAATACCTACTAAGCTGTATAATCTTGTGTCACTATCGCGGTCAGGCATGCCATGACGCGTTGAAAGAGGGACTGTACCATGAAAAAAACCACCCGCGCACGATCCATAGCCCTGCTCCTGTCGCTGCTACTGTCGCTTGGCTGTCTGGCAGGCGTTCAGTCGCCGGCCGCGGCTGCCCCGACAACCAGCGTAAGCATTAACGGCATCAAGGTCAGCGCGGTCAAATCGGGCACCACCGCCATCATTACGCCCACCGATGCACAGTGGCTGTCACTGGCCAACAAAGCCGGCAAGGTGTCGCTGAAATCATTTGAGCCGGAGGACTACCTCTATTATCCCAGCACTGACTACGTCACCTATATCAACATCGCAGACACAACCATCGACACCATCGAGCTGCACTATGTCGGCTCGGAGGCGCTGCGGTACACTGACCTTTGCATTGCGCAGAGCTTAGTCTGCTTCAACCGACCCGAAATGGGCTACGTCCTGTACCCCGATTTCACAGGCTTCGCAACCGGCCATGAACAGGTCATGACCATAGCCGCCAAGCAGGGCCGGATGAGCATTGCGCTCACCTTCGACGGCAGCACGGATGACATCTTGTATAACCACGGCTTTGGCTTGGATACCGTCGTCGGTGTGCTGGCACCCGACGCGCTACTCGACGCAGACGATGTCTATCTTGAAGAGGTGCTGGCCAACGGTCGGCGTGCGCGCATCAACCGTTCCTTCGCGCTAATGTTTGTTGCCGGTTATATCTCCCACAACGGCACCTACGAGGCCGCCGGTTCATCGCCCGTCAACTTCGTCGATGTGCCCAGCTGGGCCAAGGCGGAAATCGACTACCTCAATGTGCGCAACATCGCCAACGGCACCGGCGGCAACAAATTCGGCGCCTCGGCCAACGTCAAGCGTTGCGACTTTGTCAAACTGCTGATGAGCGCGATTGGCTATAGTGACTATGCCCTCCCGTCACTGCAGGCGGCCAAAAAACAGTTCTCCGACGTCGCAGCCAACAGCTATTACGCCAAGAGCGTGCTCAAAGCACGTCAACTCGGCATTGTCGACGGCTCCGGCGGCAACAAGTTCAACCCCGATAGCTATATCTCACGACAGGACATGGCGTGTATGATTGACCGCGCTGCCAACATCTTTGGCTTTGAAAACCGGTGTATATTCTACGATGCCGACGACAAAACCTGCGAGAGCTTCAAGGATTGGCAGACTGTCAGCGGCTACGCCCAGACTTCCATGAATAAGATGGTGCAAAACGGCATCATCGTCGGCTCTAAAGGGCTGCTCAAACCGCGTGGCAACGCCACCCGTGCCGAAGCCGGCGTGGTGCTGGCCCGCTTGCTGTACCTCGATGTCTTCGCCTATTTATTTAACTATTACCCCCATCTGCTGGAGCTTGACCCGGAAGACCTCGCAACGCCGCAGACCAACAACAGCGCCCTGCTGCTGCCCACCGAGGACGCGCTCGTCGCCGCTCAGGACTTTATAGCCCAAGCCCAACCCGATGCCCTTGTCACCACCGACACACCGAGTGGCGACGCATAACATGACCGTGCATGCCGCAACAGACGGCGATAGGAAAAGAGGGCGACCCAATATGAAAAAAACCACACGCGCACTATCTGTCACCTTGTGTATGGCGCTGCTGCTGACGCTGCTGCCGGTTCTGGCACTGCGGACGTCGGCGCTGACGGCCGGTGTCACACGGCTCTTTCTCGCCGATTTCAACGCCGTGGCCATCGAGTTCGACCGCCCGCTGAAAAGCACCACCGTCACCAAGGACACCTTTGTCATCGACATCTACACCGACGCCGCCATGACCCAGCTGGAGGAGACGGTGCCAATCGCGGCTGTCTACACCTTCCAGCGCGACTTCTACACGTTCTATACGTACGACGTGCTCGAGTTTGAGGGCAAGTATATGGCGCTGCGCACGGTCAAGGACACCGTGCAGCTGGCCGACGGCACGCCCTTTCCGGCGCTGACCAAGGAGCCAATCCACATTCCCGCCGCCTGCATCGACGTCACCACCAGCCTGGACGGCAGCGCGGTGCTGCTTGAGTTTGACGGCCCGCTGTCAGCCGACCTGCCCAGCCGCATGGTCATCAATGCCGCTTTTCCCTACGACCAGGAGGAGGGCACGCTGCTCTTTGCCCACAACAGCACGTCGATATCCTTTGTCGCCGGAAGCGGCAACAAAATCGTCGAGGTCAAGCTCGACAAGCCCATTCTGCCGCGCGAGGACGCCGTTGACTACGTTACAATCACCTGCCTCATGCCCGAGGACGGCTATTTTGTCGACGCCGAGGGCTACGACGCCGTGTTTTTCACCGACTATCCCGTCACTGTGCTGTCATCGCCCGACAAGTTCGCGGAAAAGGCGGCCATCAACGGCGTACCGGTCAAATCGACCAGTCGCGCCGGCGTCTGCTCCATCGACCTGACCGGCGCCAAGCTCAGCGACTTTCCGGCGCTTGACGCGTCAGGCGGGTTCAACTTCGAGCTGTTCGCGCCGCAGTCGCTGAACGGCAACGCCATGGGCTACCTGACCGTCTACTGCTTTGAGGAAGACATCCACACCATCGAAATCATCGCCGAGGAGGGCTTCTTCGCCAAGCTGGCGTGCAACAAAGTCATCCTCACCAACAACGCCGAGATGGGCTTCGTGCTGTTGCCCGGCCTGACCAAGACCATTCCGAGCGGCAGCAACAACCAAATCAAGTTTACCTACTCGGCCAAAAACGGCGCCAACACCGTCAAGATTGACGACAAGCGCAAAGCCAGCGCCGACGAGCTCAACGGCTGGCGCGCGCCCATCATCGGGCTGTACATCCGCGAGGATGACATCGACTGGGACACGGTGACAGACTACACGCAGCTGCACGTGGCCAAGGTCGACGCCAAGGGCAAGAAGACAATCATTCCGCGCTCGTATATGACGCAGCCAACTGCCGTCGTCATGGCGCCCGGCTTTGGCACCTATCAGATTGTGCAGCGCGAGCCCAAATACTTCGAGGATTTGCCCGAGTGGGCGTTCTGGAATGTGCTTGATCTCAGCGCGCGCGCTGTCGTCAACGGCACGAACGCCTACACATTTGCACCCGACCGCCGGGTAACGCGCGGCGAGTTTACGCATATGCTGATGGCCGCCATCGCGCCAACCGAGTCAACCGCCGGCGTTTCGCAGTTCAGCGATGTCAAGAGCAGCGACTTCTTCGCCAACAGTGTGCTCAAGGCGCGCAAGCTCAACGTCATCGGCGGCACCGGCGACAACAAGTTCCAGCCCAACGCCTATATTTCGCGGCAGGATATGCTCACCATGCTGCTGCGCGCGGCCAACACGCGCATCGAGCTGCCCTACGACCGCGGCAGCGACGCCAGCGCCAGCTTCAGTGACGCCGACCAGATTGCGACCTACGCCCGCAACGCCATGAATATCATGGTGCAAAACGGCATCGTCACCGGCCATAAAGGCAAGCTGTCGCCCAAGGCCAGCGCCACGCGCGCCGAGGCCGCCGTCGTCATCGACCGTCTGCTCATCACCGATTTCTACAACTACGTGTTCAAATACTATCCCGACGACCTCGGCATCGACAGCGGCGACCAGCTCGAAATCGCGCCGACGCGCAAGTACACGCTGCAATCGCTGCAACAGCTGCACGAAAACAACCGCCCGGCACCGCAAATGATGCCGCGCGAGGTGCAGCAGATGCTCGAAGCCACCGCGCAGGGCTAGCCAAGCACAAAAAGGGAAAAACCCGAACGCTTATAAATTGATTACCATCCGAAAAGACAACACTGTGTTTTCGGATGGTAATTTTGTTTTTATGTGTTATAATGATAGTATTGAACAGTATTTATTTTTTGTGCGAGGTGGGGTTATGTGGGATATTATCTATGATAAAGATGGAAATCAGATACTTCTTGAACAAGATAATCCTAAGTTTTACTTATGCACAAGATTTTTCACAGATGAAGGATATAGAGAATTCAGCAGGCTACCTTTTAACGAAATTGTGTCTGTAGATAGTGGGCTATTTCCTGCGACAGAAAGATATTTATTAGACGAAAAAACCGCTAAAACGCGTAGCCTTAAAAACGGAGAACAGATATTGCGTGTGCAATGTTTTGATGATTTTAAATTAATTCCATGCACGGAGAAAACAGATGATTTTGTTTTTTGTGGCTATGATTTAGCGGAGTCATTTGAAGTTAGTGCATTAACTAACTGTGGTGGATTTGATGAAACTTTTACCTATAAAGATTTAAATTCACTTGGTCTTATCCCTGATTTTCTTACCGCACAAAAAATAAAGATAAACTTAGCCGAAAATAATCCCAATGATGATCATGCATTCTGTTTATTATTTGCCATTTGGCGAAGAGTTTAAGCATTTTGTACATAAAAAGATGGTTTAGGATCATTAATCTCAAACCATCTTTGTCGCACACCTCTAAACAAGGGTCGTTTTTACTGGCGTCAGACGCTTTTCGAGCGTTGTGGACAAGCGCCGCCACACCCAGCGCAAGCAAGACTAGAAAAAACTTTCGACAGAACACCCCACAACACAACCAACAAAAAAACGCTTGACACCACCGCCGACACCTGTTATACTGCCATCAGTTAGTCGAAACTAACGCTCCTTCACCTGTCCCTCCCGACAGGCGTAACACTGCCCAAAGCCGCACGACGAAAGCCGTGCGGCTTTAGGCGTTCCGCGTCTTTAACGCCCGCAGTTTACGCCACGCGAAAATGCAAAAAACAGTTGACAATCCCACACGCCTGTGGTATCTTCTAGCGGGTTAGTTAAAACTAACCATCGTCGCCGCACCGGCCTCCGGAGCCGGTCGTCGCGGCGGCCAAGGGAGAGGGGATTGTGAATACCACAAAGCTTCATCAACTGTTTCGCCGCAGGGGCGCGTTTGCGCTGCTGCTGACCGCCACGGCGGTGGTCATATTTTTCTCGGTCTGCGTCTCGGTAACCGTGGGACAGGCCGGCATCCCGCTGGGTCAGTCGGTCAAGATACTGCTCAGCAAGCTGTCAAACGGCACGCTAGTCAGCGCCGACAGCCTCGACAACAACGCCTTTACCAACATCATCTGGCAGGTGCGTATGCCGCGCGTGCTGTTCGCGGTGCTCATCGGCGGCGGACTGGCGCTGTGCGGCACCGTCATGCAGGCGGTGGTGCAAAACCCGCTGGCCGACCCCTACATACTCGGCGTGTCGTCCGGCTCGTCGCTGGGCGCGACCTTCGCCATCCTCGTTGGCTTTGGCAGCGGCACGGCGATGGCGCAAATGGGGCTGGCGTTCGGCGCCTTCGTCGGCGCGATGCTGGCGTCGCTGGCCGTGCTGCTGCTGTCAAGCGTCGGCGGACGCATGACCTCGGTCAAGCTCATCCTGTCCGGCTCGATTGTCAGCGCGCTGTGCGGCTCGGTGTCCAGCTTCATCGTCTACCTGTCCAGCAACACCGAGGGCATGAAAACCGTCACCTTCTGGTCGATGGGCAGTCTGGCGACGGCCAGCTGGCGCAAGCTGCCGGTGCTGGCGGTCGTCGTTGTGCTGGTCTGCCTGTTCTTCGCCTTCCAGCACCGCATTCTCAACATCATGCTGCTGGGCGACGAGGCGGCCGTCACGCTGGGCGTCAAGCTGTCGGGCTACCGGCGGCTCTATATGCTGCTGACAGCGCTGCTCACCGGCGTGATTGTCGCCTATTCGGGCATGATTGGCTTTATCGGGCTGATTGTGCCGCACCTCGTGCGCGGCGTGCTCGGCTCCGACCACAAGCGGCTGATCCCGGTCGCCACACTGTTCGGCGCGCTGTTTCTCATCTGGGCCGACGTGCTGTCGCGCGTGCTGCTCAAAAACGTAGAGCTACCCATCGGCATCATCACGGCGCTCATCGGCGCGCCGCTGTTTGTCACCATCATCGTCAAAAAAAGCTATAACTTTGGAAGGTGAACCGTGAAGCTGGAAGTAAACGGCGTCCATGTCGCCATCGGCAATAAGGCCATCGTGCGCGATGTCAGCCTGCGCGTGGCGCAAAAGCAGTTCGTCGGGCTCATCGGCGCCAACGGCTGCGGCAAATCAACGCTGCTCAAAAGCCTGTACAAAAGCCTCAAACCGCAGACCGGCACCGTACGGCTCAACGACCTCGACGTGCTCAAGGCACCGGCGCGGCAGGTGTCGCGCAGTATGGGCGTGGTGGGTCAGTTCAACGAGGTCAGCTTCGACCTGACGGTGTTTCAAATGGTGCTGCTCGGTCGCACGCCGCACAAGCGGCTGCTCGAACCCGACACGCAACAGGACATAGACATCGTCAACCAAGCGCTGGCAGCCACGCACCTGACCGACTACGCCTCGCGCAGCTTTCTCACGCTGTCGGGCGGCGAAAAGCAGCGCGTGGTGCTGGCGCGGGCGCTGGCACAGCAGCCGCGCCTGCTCGTGCTCGACGAGCCAACCAACCACCTCGACATCCGCTACCAGCTGGAAATCCTGTCCTGTGTCAAAGCGCTGGGCATCAGCGTGCTGGCGGCGCTGCACGATTTGTCGCTGGCGGCGCAGTACTGCGACTACCTCTACGCGCTGCGCGACGGCACAGTCGTCGCCCACGGCACACCCGCCGAGCTGCTAACCGAGCCGCTGATTAAAAGCGTTTTCGACGTCAACTGCCGCGTCTATCGCAACCCCGTCACCAACGGGCTGGGCTTTGCCTATCAACTATAATAGATAAGGAGTCATTGCTATGAACCTCAAGAAAACCGTCACCGCGCTGCTTGCCGCCGGCCTGCTGGCGCTGTCCGCCTGCTCGAACACACCCGCCGCCACCACCGCCGCGCCGAGCGGCAGCGCCGGCGACCCCGTCACCATTGAAAACTTCACCGCGCCCGAGGGTGCCACCGCATGGAGCGCCAAGTCGGCCACCTACGACAAAGCGCCCGAGCGCATCGTCTGCACCACGCGCACCTGCGCCGAGCTGCTGCTGCATCTGGGATTGGGCGATAAAATCGTCGGCGTCGGCGGCGTGTTCGGCGCGCCCGACAAGCAAGTCGAGGCCGCGTTTGACAAGCTGAACATCCTCGGCAAGGAGTACATCGGCAAGGAAGTGGCGCTCAGCGTCAACCCCGACTTCGTCTACAGTCGCGGCGGTCTGTTTGACAACGCCGACTGGGGCGTCGGCACCGTCG
>JAVBPM010000015.1:0-17669 GCA_031549605.1 Oscillospiraceae bacterium
CACCGAGATGGGTTCCGAGCTGCGCCGTATGTTCACCTGCGGTTCACCCAACGCAGTGCTCATCGACGCCGACTATTCTCAAATCGAGCTGCGCGTACTGGCGCACATCGCCGACGATAAGACCATGCAGGCCGCCTTTAACGCCGGTCTAGACATCCACACGGCCACCGCCTGCGAGATTTTCGGCTGCGAGCCAGAAGCCGTCACGCCGCTCATGCGCCGTCAGGCCAAAGCCATCAACTTTGGCATCGTCTACGGCATGGGCGACCACGCCCTAGCGCAGGATCTCGGCATCTCCTACGCCGAGGCCAAGCAGTACCGCGAAAGCTACTTCGGCCGCTTTTCCGGTGTCTATCAGTATCAAAAAAACATCGTCGAGCAGGCCAAGGAGCAGGGCTACGTCACCACGCTGCTGGGCCGTCGTCGCCCGTTGCCCGAGCTGCAATCGTCCAATCACAACCTGCGCGCCTTTGGCGAGCGCGCGGCGCTCAACGCGCCTATTCAAGGCAGCGCCGCCGACATCATCAAGCTGGCCATGCTGTCGCTGTCGACCAAGCTACAACAAGACCATCCTGACGCCAAGCTGGTGCTGCAGGTACACGACGAGCTGCTCGTCGAATGCCCTGCCGAACAGGTGCAAGCCGTGGCACAGACCGTCAAGCAGTGCATGGAACGCGTCATGACGCTGTCCGTGCCGCTGACCGCTGACGTCGGCTGTGGCACCAACTGGCAGCAGGCGCATTGAGGTGATACCATGACGATTTGTTTTGTCTGCACCGGCAATACTTGCCGCAGTCCCATGGCGCAAGCCATCGCGGAGCAGTTAAGCGATGCCCGCAACCTTAACCACACCATTTTTTCACGCGGCCTTGCCGCCGCCGCCGGTCTACCTGCTTCACCGCACGCCGTGACTGCCGCTCAGTCGCATCAGCTTGATCTGTCGGCACACACGGCCACCCAACTGACCGTCCACGACATCGCACAGGCCGACCGCATCTACACCATGAGCCGCAGTGCCCAGCAACTGCTACAACAGCTCTACCCCACCCACGCCGACCGCATCGCCGCACTGTCCGACAGCGACATCGCCGACCCGTTTGGCGGTGACCTCGCCGTCTATCAGTTGACCTTTGACCAACTGCAACGCGCCATCGCCGCGCTGCCGGAGTTTAGCCTATGATCATTCCTATGACCGAACAGCACCTCGACGCCGTCGCGGCGCTCGAGCAGGCTTGTTTCACCGATCCATACTCGCGCAGCCTGTTGGAAAGCGAGCTAGCCAACACCAACAGCCTTTATTTGGTCGACTGCCTGCCCGACGGCACCGTGCGCGGCTACGCGGGGCTTAACATTGTGCTCGACGAGGGCCACATCACCAACATCGCCACCGCGCCCGACTACCGCCGTCAAGGCATCGCCGCCAAGCTGCTGCACCGGCAGCTGGTGCTGTGCAAAACGCTGGGGCTGCGCCAGCTGCAATTGGAGGTGCGCCAGTCCAACGAACCGGCGCTGCAACTCTACCGTGACGCCGGCTTTGTCGAGGTCGGGCTGCGCAACAACTATTACGCCCACCCCACCGAGGCCGCCGTACTCATGAACCTTAACCTTGAGGAGCTGCTATGACCATTCTCGCTTTTGAGTCGTCGTGTGACGAGACCTCCGTCGCCATCGTGCGCGACGGCCACGACATTTTGGCCAACTTAATCTCGTCGCAGGTGGCTATCCATGCGCCGTACGGCGGTGTTGTGCCGGAAATCGCGTCGCGGCAACATATGCGCGTCATCGCTCAGATGACCACCGATGCACTGCAACAGGCCAACTGCACCATGGCCGACATCGATGCTGTCGCCGTCACCGCCGCGCCGGGGCTCATTGGCGCGCTGCTGGTCGGTGTCAACTTTGCCAAAACACTGGCGTATAAGTACAACAAGCTGCTGGTCGCCGTGCATCACCTCAAAGGTCACATCGCCGCCGGTCGGCTGGCCGACCCGTCACTCAACTATCCCTTTTTGGCGCTGGCCGTCAGCGGCGGCCACACGCTGTTGCTCCATGCCGAAACCCCAACAACCACGCACATCCTCGGCTCAACCAAAGACGACGCCGTCGGCGAGGCCTTTGACAAAATCGCGCGCGTATTGGGGCTCGGCTACCCGGGCGGCCCCGCCATTGAAAAAGCGGCACAACAAGCCACCGACAACACGCCCGCCTTCGCGCTGCCCATCCCCAGACTGGACGGACTCGACATGTCCTTTTCCGGCATTAAGACCGCCTTCATCAACGAAATCCACCGCCGCACCCAGCGCGGCCTGCCGATAGACGCGCCCGCCTTCGCTCACACCTTTCAGACCCACGTCGTGGCATTGCTGGTCGGTAAAATGGGCGACGCCTACGCGCAAACCGGTCTCAAACGCTGGCTGCTCTGCGGCGGCGTTGCCGCCAACAAGCTGCTGCGACAACAGCTGTCCGCCGCCGCAAACGACTGCGGCTGCACGCTTTCCGTTCCTCCACTGGCGTTGTGCGGCGACAACGCCGCCATGATTGCCGCCGCCGCCTTCGACCAGCTGGCCGCCGGCCACACACACGGCAACGACCTCAACGCTCGCGCCACGCTGCCCGTCGATAGCCGAATTATGTAAACCTTATAATTGCCTGATTACACTTCAACTGCGCAACTCATCCTGCAAAGAGACATCAGCTTAGGTGTGATGGGCTGTACAAATTGTGGAATACTCTGTGGATAATGTATATAACTATCGGCAATCACCACACAAAATTGTGTGACCGTTATGGCAAACTAATTGACAATAACCCGTCCGTCGTCTACACTAATAAGCGGAAACGCTGACAGGAGGCAACAACATGAAAACACTAATCGTCTGCTACTCTCGCACGGGCAATGCTAAATCACTGGCCACCGTGTTGTCGTCGGCCATGCACGCCGACCTTGAGGATTTGACCGACGTCCATCCCTTTACCGGTCTTTTCGGCGTCGTACGCGCCGGTTTCTGCGCGGTTCGCAAGGCACTGCCCAACTTCTGTCCGCCGCGTTACCAGCCGCGCGACTATGAGCGCGTCATCATTGTCACGCCGGTCTGGGCCGGCCGCGCCGCCGCGCCCATGCGCAGCTACCTCGACCAGTACGGCGATATGTGCAAAAAACTGATGCTGTTCACCGTCAGCAAGGGCCCGTCCATCGACCAGGTGCGCGACGAACTGCAAACCACCTTCGGTCTCAGTTTTGAAAACGCCGTCGGCTTCACCAACAAAGAGCTCAAGAGTGGTACTGTCATCAACCAGCTCAAGTCAATGAGCGGCCAGATGTAGCCACAATGCCGACCCCGAGCAAATAGAGCGACAGCCACAGACTGCCCACGTGCAGTCCTGCATACATACTCAGCACCATCCACAGCGGGTGCAACGACAGGCTTTTGGCCAGCCACTTGGCCTCGCACATCTGCCGCAGTGCGCTGGCCAGCACCCAGCCCAGCAGCAGGACTATGCCCGGCAAGAGCCGCCCGTTGAGTATCTCAACGGCTGCCACCGGCAACAGCACAATCCCCTGCCCAATCACCGGCAACACGTCTGCCACCGCCGCCAAGACACTCAGCAGTGCGGCATAAGGCACACCTACGACCGTGAGCAACAGCCATGTCTGCGCAAACGTCATTAGCACCAACAGCATCCAAACGCGCAGGCTACGTCCCACCACAACACCAAACCGTTGCAGCGCAGCTGAATAGCGGCGTGCCACTGGCTCAGAAAATACTACAAACGGCAGCTTGTCTGCAGTTTCTTTTTGATGGCAAAAATAGTAGACGCCCAGCAGCACCACCATCACCATCGACAGCCCCTCGGGCAGCTTGCTCAGCAACGACAGCGCCACACCCAACCCCGATTGCGCGGCCGTCAGACACCACCGCCAAAGTGTACTCAAGTCAACGTCCAACCACGACGGCACAAGGCGCTCCATGCCACCACCGACCTGCCACTGCGACAGCAACTGAAGCAGCCGGCTGCCCTGCGAAAGCAACAGGGAACTCAAATAAACGGTCAAGCCAATCACAACGGCGAGAAAGAGCAGCGTTGCCATCAAAGCCGCCAACCACCGCGCCACGCCAACACTGCAAAGCAGCGACACCAACGGCCGCAGCGCCAACGACGCCAAAAATGCCAGCACCAACGGCATCAAAAGCCCCCGCAAAACATACAGCACCCCAAATGCCAGCGTAAACAACGCAACCCGCCCCAAAACCCGCCGCGCCAACAGCAAAAACCGCGCATCAAACCACCCCGCCACACCATCACCCCAGAGTAAGGATATGAAGCAGGGCAAAAAAACAGCACAGGCTATGAGCCTGTGCTCAGCGTGACAAATAACTTGTTTTTTGGCACGCTGACAGGCAGACAAAGAAGTGCGCAGGCAAAGAAACGCTGTCCGTCGGCGTACGATGGTACGCTAGGACAGCGTTTCTGTAGCAAGTAAAACCATTGCGGCGCAGCGACCCTGTCGATGCGCCGCAAAACATAAACCGAGAATCAAAAAGCAGCCTTACGTCGCCGTTTTCTCTCTTTTCTGACACTGGCTTTACGGTGCGCGCTTTTTTGACAGTCTGAGCACAGGCTCAGTATCGAGCCTGTGCTGTTGTTATGCCATAAAGCTTACGGTGTTTCCGCGGCGGGCTGATCAGCGGGCGGTTGCTCTGTTGGTGATTGCTCGGGCGTGAACTCCGTCTTGCCGCGGCTAAACACATCCAAGTTAACCGAATAGATATTATCCGCGTAACTAATGGAAAGGTTGGTGGCCCTCATGTTATCACTGCGAGCAATGTCGTCGATCAGCAGGTAAAAATCCACCAGATCTCCCGTAATTCTGCCGCATGACAGCGAAGACCTTAGCACTTCTTTATACTCTTTCTCACTCGACGTCAACTTAACCGGCACTCTTGCATCAGACAATATCAACTGCTGCGCATCCAGATTGTGTTGCGTGTTGAATCCACGGACAAATTCGACGATATCATTCTGAGTCTTAAAAGCCTCATACTTACCCGCGCTCTGAGCAATACTAGCCTTTGCTTTGGCCAGCGAATCATCAATGGTAATACGCTCAGCCATCAGCATTTGCATATCCATACTTTGGCTTTCCAGGTCAGCGTTTTTGTCGCTCGCGGCGGAGAGGGCATCCATAGTGGGGCTCAGCAGCAGCATAAAGTAGGCGGCGACAAAAATGACAACGCACACGACGATAATAAGCACTTTTTCGCGTTTTGTCAGTTCTTTTTTCACTTGGCCTCCTCCTCTATTACAACCTTCAGATGAATGATAATCGTAAACATTACGCCTTCACTCGTTTCATTAAAGCCCGGGTTTTCAATAAAGGAAAACTCTTTATACTCCTTGATTCGGTCAACAAAAGCTGTCGTGTCCAATGCCGTCTTGCCGGTACACTCGAGTTCCAGTGTTGGATCCGGCAGTAAGACCCCGTCCACCATAGCGAGTGGAACACGGTAAGTGGCGCGCTTTAGCACAACAACGCCGTTCAGCTGGGAGTCCAAAAACTGGAATACTTCTCTATTCAGCTGGGGAACAGCGTTAATACCCTTCTCAATTGCGTCCAGATTGGGTTGCACTTCGGTGCTGTAATACTGCACCTCAGTATTCTTACTTCTCACATACTCAACATCTTCTAAATGCTTAGGATTGGTAAGAAACGCTTCCAAATCCTCATTGTCCTTCTCCACCGACATCAGTTGCAGCTTGAAAAAACCAAAGACACCCAACAGAATGACAACAATCGCCGCCAGCACGATGTGGATTTTCTTAATTCTGACCTTCTTCGGCTTCTTGATACTATTCTGATAGGTCGTAATCAGGTTAATGCAACCCTGCGGCGCACAGGCGCCCAGATACGAGAAATGGCACTGGTCGGTAATCTTACCGCCCGTCGCCGCCTGCATCAAATCAATGCCCTGCAACTCCACCTCGACGTGCGAGGGCAGCATGGCACGCATAGCCTCAATCATTGGCGGCGTCGCGCCGATATAGTAACTAACGGTAAAATTCTTGTTAAACTGCGCCAACGAGGTCAGGCTCTGCACCACGCGGCGGCAGAACTCGTCCTCGGAATCGGCGATGATGCGCGTGCGGTTGCTAAAAATGTACTTGCCGTTTTCAAAAATCAGCGACAGCATGCTCATACCGTCGATGATATTGAGCGCCATCTTCTTATCGCGCAAACTCGGCGTATTGCGCACAAAGTGAATGACCACATCCAAGCCGACGTAAATAGCCGACAGCTTGACATTCAACGCCGCAAAAATATGCAGATACGTCTCAATAATCGGGCTGTTGACCGCACAAGCCAACATACTGCGCTCGTTTTTGTCGTTGATGGCATCATAATCGTAGATCAGCTGGTCGTAGGCGCCGGAATTGTTGGCCAACTCATGCTTGGCCATTTCCAAATACTGTTCTTTTTTCAGAACCGGCACCGGTAGCATCTTGGTCAGCACGGCGTTAGAGTCAATGGTCAACGTGGCATTGGCAAACATACCCGGATTCTGCTGCTGCATTTGACGCAACTTGTCGGTCAGTGCCGCGGCATCAGTCACAATGCCGTTAATAATCACCTGTTCGGGCAAATCCATGCTGGCGTAGCGTTGCACACGTACGCCTGTGCCCTTGGCGGGCGCATAGCCGACAATTTGTATCTGGGTATTGGAAATATAAATCGAGTTATTCATCTACTGAACGCCCCTCAAAGCTACTAGTGTCATCTTCGTACATTATGACATACCTTCTACGTTGCTGTAAAGAGAGAAAATGGGCATAAAGACAGCAATCATAATGACACCGACCACACCGGCCATCAACACAATCATCAACGGCTCCAAATAAGCAACCAGCTTAGAGGTTGCCTCCTCGGCCTCATAGTCGTAGCTGTCGGCCATGCTCTCCAGCATCGTGCCCAACCGGCCCGACTCCTCACCGATAAAGATGGTGGTCGGCAACTTGGGGTCAAACTCCTTGATGACGCGAATAGAATTGGACAACGTATCACCGTTGCGGATAGCGCTGATTACGGCCGGAAACTGCGACTCCAAGTACTTGTTTCCGGTCAGTCGCGAGGCAATGGTCATACTGTCAATCAGCGGCAAGCCGCTGCTGTACAGCGAGTTCAGCGCGCGGGAAAAACGCGCGGTGTAGATAATGGGCAACAACTTTTTGACCAGAGGCAACCCAAACTTCGTCTTGTCCCACCACAGCCGGATGGTCGGCATGGACAGCAAATAGCGAATGGTAATCGGAATCAAAATGGCCACGGCAATCATGATGTACCAGTAGTTAGTCAACAAATGACTCAGTCCGATGACAATCGCCGTCGGAAGTGGCAAATCCATGCCTTCAAACAGCGCAAAGAACTCAGGCATGATAAAACAGAAAATGGCAATAACCGCCAGCAACGTAATGGCCAACAAAATAAGCGGATAACGCATGGCGCCGCTGATT
The DNA here is from genome assembly GCA_031549605.1 of Oscillospiraceae bacterium. GTDB lineage: Bacteria > Bacillota > Clostridia > Oscillospirales > UBA929 > WRAI01. Next base: position 7,510 of record JAVBPM010000015.1, read on the forward strand.
TTTTTCTGCAAACGGTACTCTTTGTCATAGTGCACGGCCATGCGCTTCATGGTCAACTCCAGCTGGCCGCTCTTTTCGCCCGCCTCGCACATATTGACAAACAGCTCGGGAAAGGCGTTGTTGGTTTTCCGGAGCGCCTCGCTCATGGTCATGCCTTCGTAAATGTACTTGTAAATCTGGTCGTAGATAGCAGTAATTTTCGGCTCGGTATCGCGCTCGCGCAAAATGCCCAGCGCTTTGACAATGGTCAAACCGGCACCCAGCATCTCACTCATCTGGCGTGCAAAGTTGCACACCTCGGGCGACTTAAGGGTATAGATGGCCTTAATGTTTCTGATTTCCTCGCTCGAAGTCAAGGTAAGCGACTTGGTACGCAGCAGCGTGTACAAATCAGATACATTGGCGGCCTCGATATCACCCTTGATCACCCTATTATTCAAATCAACAGCTGTATACCTAAACTTCGGCACGAAAACTCACCTCACCCAAAAAAGTAACCGGTGTACGCGTCAACCAGCTGGTGGCCGTAGAGCAGCGCCACCCAAACACCGACGCAAATGTAAGGGCCAAAGGGGATATGACCCTTGCTCTCAATCTTGCGACTGAGGATCAGATAGATGGCATAGCCGCCACCCAGCAACAACGCAATGAAGGTCGCGAGCAGTGTGTTCTTCCATCCTAACAGAAAACCACATACAAAGTAAAGCTTTATATCACCACCGCCAAAGGCGTTGGGTATGATCAAACACAATATATACATGGGTAAACTGACACAAAATGCACCAATCACCCGATCCCATAGCAGAGAAACGTCATTAAAAGTGAAAATCGCAGCTATGGCAGGAATTGCCAAAAAAAGTACAAGTCCGTTGGGGATTTCCATGGTATCGAAATCAATCATGCAGATGACGAGTAAAACGACCGTGACCACCAGCGCGACGGCCAGTTGACCCAGCAGCATCGGCTCAAATTCCCAAAACGCGCCAAAGTCGGCAAAGGGGTTGTAGCGCAGTCCGCACACCGCAAACAATACGCCGGTCACCAGCTCAACGAGCGGGTAGCGAGCCGAAATCGGCTCTTTACAGTAGCGGCACTTGCCGCGTAGGAACAGATAACTGAACACCGGCACCAAATCGGCGGCCTTGAGATGGTTGTTGCACTTGGGGCAAATCGAGCGACCCTTGGCAAACGGCATCTGCTGCGGTATGCGCCAAATCAGCACATTGCTAAAGCTGCCAATGGTCAATCCCAGCACAAACAAAAACGCTAAGTAGCCGATGGTAATGCCAGTCATGATGTTCTACCTCCTAAAGATGAAAAGGGAAACAATCAGGCGAGACAGCGCTATCCCGCCTGATTGTATTTGCGTGTTGTTTGTTAGAGCTTACGGATTGGGAGTCGGCTCAGTAGTGGAAACCTGGACTTCCGAGCCCGGAACGAAGTGGTACCATTTGCCAGTGCCGCCAGCGGCATGGTAGGCGATTTCCTTGACTTTGTACTTACCGGTGACAGTGTCGTTTGCAACGTAAACCTTGGTCACAGCGCCGTTGATGCCGTTGGCAACGAGTTCATCATCCAGGTAGTTCTCCATCTTGGCCTGTGTGGTCGCGTTCATGGTAACGCCATCGGTCGAGATGTCCGTGAACTTCTTGTTGAAGCCGTATTCCGAGGTCACGACCGACTGAGCGGCGAGGTACATCGAGCGGGTTTCAGCGTACAGCGAACGGTCACGGGCCTGGTCAATGTACTTCAGCATGGCGGGGACCGCGATGGCGGCCAGGATGGCGATGATAATCAGGACGACGATGACTTCGATGAGGGTAAAGCCTTTTTTGTTGTTCTTCAGGTTCTGCATTGTGTTGTTCCTCCTAAAATTTTTGTTTTTTATTGATCAACAACCTTCGCGCTAAAAAGGTTTTTGATTTTGTCTTTGCCGACCTCCGTCGGTGTGGTGTGTGTCTCTGTGTCTTACGTTTCTTATGACGTTTGCTGTTTCGTTTTTGTTCCCGGTTTTTTAACTTTTTCTCAGTTTTTTTAACCGGTACAGATTGTTTGCTAGTGTTTTCCGTTCTTTTCTCTTGTTTCGTCTTACGTTTTTTATGACGCGAGGCGCCTCGTCTTTGTTCCCATATTTCTTACATTTTTTTGAATTTTCTACAATGCGTTGCCGCGCAATGGATTGACAGATATTTCAGAGGACGGTTACGCCTGCAGCGTCGTCAAAAACTCCTCTTTATTGCGCGCGCGCTCCATTGCGACCTCCAACGCCACCTGATTGGTTCTGACCAAATGGGCCAGCGACGCAGTCAGCGTTGTCATGCCCTGCTTGGCGCTGGTCTGAATGGCGCTAACCAGCTGGTGGCACTTGTTCTCACGAATGAGGTTGAGCACAGCGTCGGTACCCGTCATGATCTCAAACGCCGCCACACGGCCGCCGCCATCCAGCTTGGGCAGTAGTGTCTGCGTCACGACGCCGCGCAGCGTCGCGGCCAGCTGCGTACGAATCTGCTGCTGGTTGTGCGCCGGAAAGACGTCGATAATACGGTCAATGGTATCGGCCGCGCCCTGCGTGTGCAGTGTGGAGAAGACCAAGTGACCCGTTTCAGCGGCGGTAATCGCGGCGCTGATGGTCTCGTAGTCGCGCATTTCGCCCACCAGAATGACGTCGGGGTCCTCACGCAACGAAGAGCGCAGCGCACCGGCAAAGCTGGTCACGTCAATGCCCACCTCGCGCTGATGGATTATCGAGCGCTTGTGCGAGTACACATATTCAATAGGATCCTCAATCGTGAGAATATGTTCCGACCGTGTGCTGTTGATGTAGTCGAGCATGGCGGCCAGCGTCGTCGACTTACCGCTACCAGTCGGGCCGGTAATCAGCACAAGTCCACGCGGTTGGTCGGCCAGCTCGCGCAGCACCGGCGGCAAATTCAGCTGCTGAAACGTGGGAATGGTGTTGTTGATAACACGGATAACACACGCCAGCTTGTTGTTTTGGTGAAATACATTGACACGGTGACGACAGTCGGGAGTAGTAGCATACGCAAAATCCAGGTCGTCTATGCTCGAAAAATTCTGTTTTTGGTCGGGCGTTAGCATCTCATAGATCATCGCCTCTTTTTCCTGCGGCGACAGATTAAGGTCGGTCTCCATCAACGAGCCGTTGATGCGGAAGATGGGGTTGCGATCCATGGTAATGTGCACGTCCGAGCACTTATTCTGGCGGGCTGCCGCCAGCAAATCGTTAATGGTCAAGGCGTCCGCCCTCCTTATACAATATTGATAATAGCCAGCATCTGCTCGGTGGTCGACACGCCCTGTAACACCAGCTTGGTCATGCTGTCACGCAGCGTTGTCAGCAGCTTGTTCTCCTGCAGATACTTGTAGACGTTCTCCATCGGCTCTTTTTTGCTGACCATGTACTGAATCGGCACGTCGATGGACAAAATCTCGTGGATAGCAATACGACCCTTGTAGCCGGTGTGGTTACAGGCGTTGCAGCCGGCGCCCTTGTACAGCGCATTGACGTCGTTGCGACCCAGCAGCACCAGCTCGGGTTCGGTCGGCCGATAGGCCGTCCGGCAGTTGGGACAAATCTTCTTGGCCAGACGCTGTGCGACAACGCCGGTCAGCGCGTTGGCAATCATATACTCCTGCACGCCCATGTCGGTCAAGCGCACGATGGCACTAACCGCGTCGTTGGTATGCAGTGTTGACAGCACCAAGTGACCCGTCAACGCGGCGCTGACGGCAATCGAGGCCGTTTCGCTGTCGCGCGTCTCACCCACCATGATGATGTCGGGGTCCTGACGCAGCAGCGAGCGCAGTCCGCTTTCAAACGTGAGGCCGGCCAGATTGTTGGTTTGCGTCTGGTTAATGCCCGGCAGGTTGCGCTCGACCGGATCCTCGATGGTCGAAATGTTCACGGCGCGGCGCGACAGCGCCTCGAGAATCATATATAAGGTAGTCGTTTTGCCCGAACCGGTCGGACCGGTGATGTAAACAATGCCATAGGGACGCTGCAGGATTTTCAAAATCTTGGTGTAGTCCTCATTGTCCATGCCAAACGTGCCGCTGTGGTCGAGCGATGTGTTGCGGCTCAAGAAACGCAGAACGGCTTTCTCACCGTAAATGGTCGGCAGCACCGACACACGGACGTTGATTTCGACATCGTTCTGCTTGGCGCGGAAATGGCCGTCCTGCGGAATACGCTTTTCGGCAATGTCCAAGCCCGACAGAATCTTGATACGCGTTATCAGCGAGTTGTGCAAGCCCTGCGACAGCGTCAAAAAGTCAATAATCTGACCGTCGACACGAATACGAACCGACGTCTTGTCGTCAAACGGCTCGATGTGGATATCACTGGCGCCGGCGCTGTGTGACTTAAACAGAATGGAGTTGACCAGCACGACGACCGGCGTGTCATCAGCGCGACCGCTCAGGTCCTCAATTTGGATGCGCGTGCCGATGCCCGCCGCCTGGTTGGCGACCAACGCGGCATTCTTGGCTTCAATTTCCGAATACCAGTAAGCAATAGCCTGGTCAATCTCGCTCTTCAGGCTGATGATCAACGAGACCGGCATATTGACAATCAGCTTGATGTCTTCAATGCCGTAGAAATCCAGCGGATCGGAAACAGCCAGCACCAGCGTGCCGTCTCGTTCAGCCACGGCAATGATGTTGTACTTCATCGCGACCTGCTTAGGAATCTTCTCAACCGCGTCCACCATGATTTGCTGATCTTCCATATGAACGTACGGCACACCCAGCTGAGCCGACAGCGCCGTCTGCATCTGGTCCTCGGTAATCATATTGTTTTCCAATATGATGGCGCCCAGACGCTTGTTTGACCCGCTGGCCCGCTGTAATTCAATTGCCTTGTCCAGCTGCGCCTGAGTTATATACCCTTCGCTAACCAGAACCTCACCGATACGTACTGTTTTCATAATTCACTCTCTCGCTCAAACTCGCTTATTTCCCAAAACCGTTGTGCGACAATCATTACAACATATTTTATCTCTTTGTGTTTCGGATTATAGCATAGGTAAACATAAGTGACAAGCATTTTTTTACAAATTATGCCAAAATAGTCAATAATGTCATATTCCTGTAACAATAGCGCCATTTTCTGTTACATAGCTGTAACATACAAGTCACATTTTCACGGTATTTTTTCGTTCGTGTGACCAGTAGAAAGTCCACTCTCCACCGCTTATTGACGAAAACGTCCCTTGACCGCGCGCAGATCACTCCCCGACGGATGCTGGTACAGATGAAGTCCAAACTCTCCGATTACGGCGTAAAAATGCTCGAAGATATCGCTTTGGATGGCTTCAAACTCACTCCAGACCACGGTGTCGGTAAACGCGTAGATTTCCAGGGGAATACCGTCATCCTGCGCTTCCATCTGGCGCGTCATCATGCTCATGCCGTGATGTATGCGCGGGTGGCTTCGGAGATATGACAGAATGTAGGCCCTGAAAGTTCCGAGGTTTGACAGCCGTCGGCCGTTAAGCGGCTGACATACATCGACGCCACTCGCGGCATTGGCGGCGTCGAGCTCAGCGCGTTTCTGCGCCAGATAGGGCGCCAACAGCTCCACATTCGACAGCCGCGCCCAATCGTCGTCGTTCAGCCACCGCACGTCGGCGGCGTCAATGCGCAGCGCCCGCTTAATGCGCCGACCACCCGCCTCCTGCATGCCGCGCCAGTTGATAAAGGGCTGCGACAGCAACGTATAGGCAGGCAGCAGCGTTATGGCGTTGTTGAAGTTTTGCACCTTGACGGTCGTCATGGTCAGGTCAACGACCGTGCCGTCGGCCAGTTGTCCCGGCACCTCAATCCAGTCGCCGATGCGCAACAGCCCGCTGGACGTCAACTGCAGCCCGGCCACAAAGCCGAGAATGGCGTCGCGAAACACCAGCGACGCCACGGCGCCAACGGCGCTAAAGCCACCCAACAGCACCAGCGGGTTCTCGCCCATCAGCCGCGCGACCGCCAGCAGCAGCGCCACAACGGCCACCACCACACGCACCACCTGCAGCAGCCCACTCAGCGGCCGCTGCTTGGACACGGCAAAATAGCGGTAGTGAATGTCCACCGCGCGCACCAAACTGTCCAGCAGCAGCCATCCGGCGCACACGGCGCACAGCGACACTATATTATAATAGAGCGTCAGCGACGCGCGCGGCTGCCCCTCGACCGCCCCCAACAGCACTAGCGGCACAACCAGCGCCGCCACACCAAGACTGACGCGCGCGTCAAGCAGCGTCTTGACCCAGCGCCGCGCCGTGCGACGGAGCACCCGCCGCAACAACCCGGTCAGCAGCCGGTACACCAGCCACGGTAGCAGCACCGCCAGCGCCAACGTAATGCACAGCGTAACGGCAATCGAAACGGCGCGCGCCCAATCCCGCGCGTCACCGCCAAACCACTGGTAGACAACCGAATACACAACCAAACCTCCCAAAGCCAAGATTAGCCAGCAGCCAACCCCTTGACGCGCGCCGCTCGCCCGTGTAGAATAGATAAGCCATTCTTGTATCCGCACACGCTAACCGGGGAGCTGGCGGTGCCCTGCACCTGCAACCCGCCTTAGCAGGGGTGAACTCCTGTCTTCGGAGCGTTGGTGTGCCGTCTGATCCGGACAAGTGGCGATGAGGAGTCGGTCTTGCGCAACGGAGCCCCGTGAACCATGTCAGGCGGGGAACCGAGCAGCATTTAGCGGTGTGCTTCGTGTGCCGCGAGGGTGCCGTCTCCGAGTTAACGATCCGGGTGTCGGGCATATCAGCGCCTTCAACGTCAGGTGCGTGTGCGGATAGAGGAATGGAAAAATCGCGCAAAGGGGGCGGCAGCTTGGCCTATCAAGCGCTCTATCGCAAATACCGGCCGCTGACCTTTGCCGACGTCACAGGTCAAGATGCCGTCACACGTACGCTGGCGCGCCAGGTCGAAACCAACCAAACAACACACGCCTACCTGTTCACCGGCACGCGGGGAACAGGCAAAACCTCGTGCGCCAAGATTTTGGCGCGCGCCGTCAACTGTCTTGCCCCACACCACGGCGACCCTTGCAACAAATGCGACAACTGTAAAGCTATTTTGACCGGACAAGCCACCGATATACTGGAATTCGACGCCGCCAGCCATTCAGGCGTCGACAACATTCGTGCCCTGCGCGACGAAACGGTCTACAGCCCGGCCGTCATGCAAAAACGCGTTTATATCATCGACGAGGTACACATGCTCAGCATTGGCGCGTTTAACGCGTTGCTGACCATTCTCGAAGACCCACCCGCCCATGTGCTGTTTATTCTGGCCACGACTGAGACGCACAAGGTGCCCGCCACCATTCTATCGCGCTGCCAGAAATTCCACTTCAAGCGCATCGCCGCACCGCAAATCGCCACGCGGTTGCAGACCGTGGCACAAGCCGAGGGACTGACACTGCCCGACGACAGCGCCGCATTGCTGGCCGATTGGGGCGACGGCTCGATGCGCGACGCGCTGTCGCTGCTCGAACGCTGTACCTCACTGTCGCAGCTGACCGCCGCCGACGTAGAGCAGGCGCTCGGCCTGACCGGCAGCAAAAACATCACCCAACTGGCCACCGCCATCGGCCAATCCGACAAAGAAGCAACGCTGACGCTGTTCAACCAGTTCTACCGCGACGGCGTCGAGGTCGCCGGCCTGCTCGACGAGCTGCGCGGCTTGCTGCACCGTCTGTTGGTTTTTCAAGTGCTCAAAGACGACAGCAAGCGGTTGACCGACGAGCAGCTACTGCTGCAACCGCAGTGGCCAACCGCCCGCCTGACACGCGCCATCGTACTGCTGCAGGAGACGCTGGCCGCATTGCCGCGCAGCGTTAACGTCGGCATTGACGCACAAATCTGCCTGCTGCGGCTGGCCGACGAGAGCCTGACGGCGCCCGTTGTCAACCTCACCACCGAAGCGCCGGCATCGCCGCCGAAACCCGCGCCTGCCGCAAAACAAGAACCGACTCCGCCGCCAGCCGCGCCACCGCAATCGGCGCCAGCCAAGGCGCAGCCCGCCGCTGTTACCGGCACAGCGCAGCCGCTGTCCGAATGGAAGCAAATTGTCGCTTCGCTACAGACAACGCTGCCCGCCTCCGAGCTGTCACACCTCAAACTGGCAACGGCCGCACAGGCCGACGGCCAGCTGGTGATTTATGCCGACAACCCCTTCGCCGCGCAGCTGCTCAACCGGCCCGTGCTGCTGGACAAGGTCAGCCAAGCCGCCGAAAAGACGCTGGGCAAGCCCATCCGCGCCATTGTCGGCAAGGACAAGCCGGCCAGCGCCGCACCCAAGCAGGACGACGACCCGTGGAGCCAACTGGCGCAGTTAAACAATGTAGAAATCATTCCATAACGATAAAGGAGAGACTTACAATGGCTAAGAAATTTGGCGGTATGGGCATGGGCGGCATGGCGCCCGGCAACATGATGAAACAAATCCAAAAAATGCAGCAGGATATGGCCGAGGCGCAGCAGGCCATCGAAGAAAAGGAATTTACCGCCTCGGTGGGCGGCGGCGTTGTCAGCGCCACGGTCACCGGTGCGCGCAAGCTGGTCAGCGTCTCGCTGCAGCCCGATGTCGTCGACCCCGAGGACGTCGATATGCTGCAGGATTTGGTCGTGTCGGCCGTCAACGCCGCACTTGAGCAGGCCGAAAACGAAATGAACACCTCCATGTCGCGCTTTACCGGCGGCATGTCGCTGCCCGGCCTGTTCTAATGGCCTCCCCCCTCTTTCCCGTCGCCGTCCAGCAGCTGATTGAGCATTTTGCCAAGCTGCCCGGCGTTGGGCGCAAATCGGCGCAGCGCATGGCTTTTTCAGTGCTCAACCGCCCCGCCGACGACGCAACGGCCTTTGCCAACGCCATTTTGCAGGCCAAGAACACGGTCAAGTCGTGCACCCTCTGCCAAAACCTGACCGACGCCGAGCTGTGCCCACTCTGCCGCGACGAGCGTCGTGACGCCAGCACCGTCTGCGTCGTCGCCGAGTCGCGCGACGTCGTGGCCGTCGAGCGCACGCGCGAGTACCGCGGCCTGTACCATGTGCTGCACGGCGTCATCTCACCGCTCAACCACGTCGGGCCCGACGACCTGACCGTCAAGCAGCTGCTCAAGCGCGTCAGCGAAAACGACATTCGCGAAATCATCATGGCCACCAACCCAGACACCGAGGGCGAGGCCACGGCGCTCTACTTGGCCAAGCTGCTCCATCCGTTCGGCGTCAAAATCACACGGCTGGCCTACGGCATCCCCATGGGCAGCCACCTCGAATTTGCCGACGAAATCACGCTGTCCAAAGCGCTGCAAGGCCGCACCATTGTGGCCGAATAACCCCATATGTAGCAACAGCCCGGCACACCGTGCCGGGCTGTTTTCAGCGTGTCAAAAAACTTGTTTTTTGACACGCTGGCAGACTGACAAGGAAGTGCGCAGGCAAAAAAACGCTGTCCGTCGGCGTACGATGGTACGCTAGGACAGCGTTTCTGCAGTAAGTAAAACCATTGTGGCGCAGCGACCTTGTCGTAGCGCCGCAAACTATTAGCCGAGAATCAAAAGCAGCCTTTTGTCGCCGTTTTCTCTCTTTTCTGACGCTGGTTTTACGGTGCGCGCTTTTTTGACAGTATGGCAACAGCCCGGCACACCGTGCCGGGCTGTTGCCTATTCAAATAAGTTTACTTCTTGTCCAGCATCTTCTCAATTGCATCAGGCACGTCAATGCCCAGCGCGTTTTCAACGGTATCCACGATGCCGCCGCTCTTATAATCGTCCTGCTTGTTGGCGTCTTGCTTGTCGTCTGACTTGGCGTCGTCTTTGCCGCCCAACCCCACAACGTCCTTGACCTTGTCAATCGCGTCGCCGCCGACAAGCCCACCAATGATGTCCTCAATGCCCATGGTAATGCCCTCCTACAATATATGTTGCACAGAATTATAGCATAACGCGCTCAAAATGTCCAGGCCTCGTCCAACTGCGGATCATCTTGACATGTAGGATTACAATAGAAGTGTTACAGGAGGAATAAAAAGGTAGCGAATAGGCGAACCAAGTGATAAGGTTGAGTTACCACACAACAACCGGTCAGGAGGTCACCTATTCGCTATGGATAAGATAACACAAACCAGTCGGT
>JAVBPM010000041.1:0-36081 GCA_031549605.1 Oscillospiraceae bacterium
CCGGTGCGTATACATACTGCGTGCAGTGCGGCAACAAGATGGACGCCGGCAGCCAGTTTTGCAATGTCTGCGGTGCCAAGCTGCGCTAAGCCGCTCAACCGCAACGTCAAAGAAGAGAAAGCGCGGGTGCACGTTGTGCGCCCGCGTTGTCAAAACCAAACAAAAGGAAGCGCCGCCATGCAGTCGTATACCCTGATTCGCACCGCGCGCAAGACGCTGGCGCTCTATGTCCGTGACGGCCACGTCGAAGTGCGCGCACCGCTAAAGGTGTCCCAGCGCGTCATCGACGCCTTTGTCAACGACAAAGCGGCGTGGCTGAATGACAAGCTGGCCGCTTCGCGTCTGCGGCAGTCGCAGCGCGCCGCCTTTGCGCTCGACTACGGCTCGACGCTGCTCGTTCTCGGCGTCGAATATCCCATTGTGGCGAGTGCGTCGGCGGTCGGATTTGACGGCGCGGCGATGAGCCTGCCGCCCGACCTGTCGTCAGAGCAGGTGATGGCAGCTTGCGCAAACGCATACCGTCAGCTGGCCAAGCGCGCGCTGCCCGGCCGCGTGCGGCACTGGTCGGCGACGATGGGCGTCGCGCCGACCGCCGTGAAAATCAACGGCGCCCAGACGCGCTGGGGCAGCTGCTCGGCCAAGGGCAACCTCAACTTTTCATGGCGGCTGATGATGGCCGAGCCGGCTGTAATCGACTACGTCGTCGTCCACGAGCTGGCGCATCTGACTCAGATGAACCATTCGCCGCGCTTCTGGGCGATTGTGCAAGCGACACTGCCCGACTACCGGCAGCGGCAGCAACGGCTGAAACTGCTGCAGCGCAAACTAACCGTGGAAAACTGGAACGGAAAATAGAAACGGAACTGCCATTGCAAGCAGTTCCGTTTTTGTATGGGCGGCGTGGTTAGCCGTGTATGTACTTCATGTCGATCTGGCCGACCTTTGTCCAGTTGGTAAAGTCGCTGGCGTCGCCGCGAACTTCAAATTGTTCTAAAAAGTGCGACTTGTCGCCTGTTTTGAGATCGACGCGGTAGTAAAAGGTGCGCGTGATGTCGGCATTTTCGGCAATGTCGCCCATGGGCGTGCCAAATGGCTTGGCGTCGAGCCCGGCGGCGGCGGCAAGTGTCGCCTGGAAGTTTTCGTGCGACGTCGGCGCGTGCGACAGGGCCAGCGGCGTGCCGCTGCTGCCCTTAGGCTTCAGGAAAAAGCCGGTGCGTTTGGCGCGGTCGAGTGGGTTGAAATCCTCCGACTTGCCGTGGTCGCCGGTGATAATGATGGTCGCATTTTCATACAACCCCAGCGCCTTGAGCTGGTTCATGTACTCGTACAGAATTTTAAAGGCGCCGCGCGTCTGCGCCAGCATACCGTCTCGGCTCTCTTTCGCTTTGGCGATGGGTTCCAGGTTTTCGTTGTAGGTGTACTTCGGGTGGCTGCCCTGCAGGTGGTAGAAGGCAAAGTTGTTTTTGTCGCTCTGCACGGCAAGGCGATTGCTGACAAGCTTTTTGTAGAAAGCCAAATCGTTGGTCACGTGGCGCGGCTCGGTGCGCGTTGAAAAAACCAGGTCGCCAAACTCATCGGAAGAGACCCAAAAGCGCGGCTTGGCAAAATGCGGCGCATAGCGGTACAGCGACAGCTTGGCCATTTTTTTAAGCGTGCGATAGTGGTCAACACGCGTTTCGCCGGCAATTGCATTATCTGCGACATCGGCCAACTGGCGCGCGTTGCTGTAGCAGTACTTCTCGGAGAAATAGAGCTTGGTGGTGTAATTGTTGTCGCGCAGCGCGTTGAGTATCTTGGAGTCGCCCCACGCCTTGTCAAAAAAGTCGACGGGCGGGTAGTCGTAGTTGTAGGTGTAGCCGGTCAGCATATTGACAACGGATGGGAATGTGCGGCAGTACATCGAGATGTGGTTGTCGTAGTAAGTAAACCCGTCCAGCGGGTCGAGGAAGCCGGGGTAAGTTTCCTGCAAGTCGTCGATGTACAGGCCGTCCAGGCGGTCGAGGATAAAGACGATGACATTGTCCTGGTCCGACACCTCGTAGACGCCGGTCTCTGACAAGTACAAATTGCCGGAGTGGAACATATCGCGGCTGTCAGCTGTAAAATAGGAACTGACAAGACCCACCAGCTGCATGGCAATCAGCAGCGCCGGCACAATGTAGACCACCTTGCTCCACGCTTTTTTGGCAAACAGGCACAGTGCCACGCAAGCGCCGATGATAGCGACCCAGATGGCGGCGTTGATAATAGCGTGCTTGGTGTAGTCTGACCACATAATGGCGTCGCCGGTCAGCTCGCCGAAGTCGATGTTGAGGAAGTTGCCCTGCACATAGCCGGCCACAACACCGCCCAGCACCACGCTGACCGCGATGTTAAAGGCCGTGCCGCGGAATATGACAAGCAGCGCCGTCAGCACGACAAACACGGCCAATCCGGCCAGCAGCGTTGTCCAGAACAGGTCGTAAAAGCCGAAGATAAAGTTGCTGGCGTTGGAAATGTACAAATCCAGCAGACCGAAGATGACAAAGGTAAACGCGCAACTAAAGCTGACCAGCGCGGCCAGCAGCAGCCGGGTCTTAAACCGGCGGTCGTCGGCAAAAAGTCGCTTGAACTTGTCCTTAATCATTGGCAGCGTCCCGCTTCTCTTTTTTGGCAGCCTGCTTGTTCAGCTTTTTCTCCAGCGAGCTGGTCTTTTTCTTCGAAAAGAACATGGTAATCTTCTTCCAAAAGACGCCGACAATCGCGCCGCAGGCGATAAAGACGCCGGCCACAATCTGAATGATGTAGGAGGTGGCGGCCGGATCGACATAGGCGTGTGCCGAGGTGCTGAGCAACAGGGCAGAGCATAGCGCATAATAGCCGTATCGGGGCAGTTTCTTCAACAGTTTCATTGTGGCATACCTCTTTACTATTTTTTATCAGCACCGCTGAGTTGATCGAGAATGTACTGGCCGCCGACCTCACCGCTGTGGCCGATGTGAAAGACGTACCGCTCCACAAGCGCCTCGATTTTATCGCGATAGGCGTCTTTGTCGGCCAGCAGCGCGTCGACGTTTTGGCAAATCGGGCCGACGTCGTCGGGTGCGATGGACACGCCGACCTGGTCGCGCAGCGTGATGTCCAGCGGCTGGCAGGTCTGTTTGTCGTAGTCGGGATTGATAATCTTGGGCGGCGTGTTGACAAACAGCGACGGCCGCTTGGTGGTGTAGGAAAACTCGTAGGCGATGCCCGACCAGTCGGTAATCAGCAAATCGGAGGCAAAGATGCTCTCGTTGCTGGAAAAATCAGACTCAATGACAAAGAAATCGCCCAGCAGCTCCTTGTGCTCGAGTGCAAACTTCTCGATTTTGCCCGGGTTGTGCTTGATATACTGCGGGTGCGGGCGCAAAATGACCTTGTACTTGCGCGCGCCGACCAGCGCGTCCAGCATCGGCTCAATGCAGCAGTCCATGATGTTGTCGTCCTGATAGGACGGCGCAATGAGGATTTGCGGCGGCTCGTTGTGCCGGTCCTGAATGGCTTGGTAGTCGGCCAGCATCTCATCAAACATACCGTAGCCGACCGGCACCAGCTTTTTCGCCTTGCGGTCGTACAGCTGCTCGCTTTCGCGCAGCTCGTCGATTTGGTGCTGCCCGACGCAAAACACGGTGTCAAAATGGTCGTAGGCGCCCTTACGCACCGCCATGTGCGTGCTGGCCAGCCCGTGGAACATATAGATGTATTCAATCTTCTTGTCGATAAACGAGCGCTTGAGGTGAAAATTCTGCAAATCGGGCGTGGTCATCACCATCACCTTGCACTCCAGCTTCATAAACAGCGGAATGAGGTGGTTGTCCTTGATGTAGTAGGGGACGATGCGCGGGTTGTCGGCCTTGAAAATCGCGTCGTTGTAGTCGCTGGTGACATAGTGAATCACCACGTCGGAGTGGGTCAGCACATAGTCGATGACCGCGCGGAAGTACTTGTAAAAGCCGCTTTTCTCGGCGTAAAATACCAGCTCCTTGCGCGCGGGGTCGGCAAAGAAGCGCTTGTAGTCGGTTTTGGCCTTGAGCTTTTGCTCCTTGGACATCTTAAGCGTGCGCTCGATGGCCTTGCTCTCGGCCAGCGCTTTTTTGCTCTGTTCCAACGCCGCATAGTCGATGTATTTGGCGGGCTTAAACAGCCAGTTGACGGCGTACATAACCAAAATGGAGAACAAATTGCCGAAAATCCAGTAGAGGCCGACACCGGCGGGCACCAAGAAGGTGAAGTAGGTGGAAAAGGCGGTCATAAAGATGGCCATGCCCCATTTGCCCAGCCAGCCCTGTTCGCGCTGCAGCACGTTGATGCGGTTTTGGAAAAAGCACATTAAGAAGGCGCTGAAGCCGGAAATCAGCGGCAGCATGGCCAGCAGCGAGAAGCCGTTGAGCACCGGTGTTGCCGTTAAATCCATGCCCAAGAACGAGGTGTTAAACGAGCCAATCGACGTCAGCGCGGCGCCAATGTCATGGCCGGGCAGCTGCACGGCGGCAAACGAGGCGGCGTGCTGCGGGTTGTGAATCAACTCGAGAATCTTAAGCTGACCGCTGGCGCCCAGCTCGTCAACGCCCAGCAAGCCCTTGGCGACATTGCCAAAGGCGTCGATAATCGACGAGTCGATGTGCAAAATGTGCTGTAGCGGGTTGTACATAACGCCAATCAGACCCAGCACCAGCACAACCTGAATCAGCATCGGCACGATACTGAGCAGCGGCTTGTAGTGCTCGCGCTTGTAGCAGGCCAGATGCTCCTCGGAAATCTTGTCGCGTCGACCGACGTACTTGGCCGAAATCTGGTTGAGCTCCGGCTGGATGCGAATCATCTTAATCGAATTCTTCTGCACCCAAATCGACAGCGGAAAGAGGATAAACTTGGTAAACAGCGTAAAGACAATAATGGCCAGCCCATAGTTGCCAATCAGCGAGTAGCAGAGGTACATGACATATCCGAGGGGTATCCCCAATAGTGTGTTAATCAATCCCATGCGGCCACATTCCTTACACAAAAAGTTGTTGGTTGGGCATCGTAGCGCGGCTTGCCCTAAGCATTATGCCACTAAATCCAAAATTTTTCAACCGGCGACTGCAAATCGGCGTGCTGGCAGTCGCTGACCATAGCGGCAATTTGACCGGCGTAGTAGATGTCGTGTACCGAGATGCCGATGTTGTACGCCAGAATGCGCTGCGCGTCGTTGTCGCGACCCGTCGCTGTGCCCGTCAGCACATCGGTGACCTCGGCATAGCTTTTGAAGCGGTCGAAGTACTTAAACGACTTGACGTGTCCGGTGTCGTCGGCAAACACCTTGTCAAAGAACAAGTCGCAGTTGCCAAAGCCGCGCGTGTGAATGGGCACGACCAGACAACCGGCGTCAAAGCAGTCGTCGCTGCACAGGTCCTCGGTCAGCACCGTGGCACCCGAGACAATGACGTCGCAGCCGCGCACCAGCTCGTCCGGCTTGTCGTAGTCGACAAACGAAAGGTTACGATACGCCGAAAAGTCGCGGCGCAGGCAGTCGTGCTGGTCTTTATACGCCAGCAGCCGTATGGTCAGCGCGCGCTCGGGATACAGCGCCAGCAGCACCTTGAGCGTCGCGCGCACGGTGTTGCCCAGCCCAATCAGGCCAATGGTGGTAAACTGCGGCTTGGCCAGCAGCTTAATCGAGTGCGCCGCCACCGCGCCGGTGCGCATGGTGGTGATAAAGTTGCCGTCAAGCAGCGCCAGCGCGCTGCCGGTGGCCAAATCGTAGAGCAAAATCTCGCTGTCAAGGCTGGGCACCCGACCCGGGTAGCGCGTCACGACCTTGACCCCGGCATAGCCGTAGGCGGGCAAAATAGAGGGCATGGTGTTGTAAAACACGCCGTCCTGCGGCTTGAGGCTGATTTTGGGCGGCAGCAGCAGCGCGTTTTTCTGCCGGATGATGGTATCGACCCACTCGTAGCACAGCAGCGGGGCAATATTCAGCTTGACAATGTCGGTGTGGCTGATAATTTTCATGTTGCCGCTCCGTTCTTGCAGGCGAAGTCGCGCAGCGCCGCCAGCAGCCGCCGGTTGTCGTCCTCGTTACGCACGGCAATGCGGACAAACTCGCCGTCGATGTTCTTTTTGTTCGACAAATCCTTGATAAACACGCCGTAGCCGTCCAACAATTCGGCTGTCAGTCGGTGCGCCGTGCAGCCGCGCACCTCGCACATGACATAGTTGGCCTGCGACGGCAGCACGCGCAGCCAGCCAAGCGCCGCCAGCTGCTCGACAAACGTCGCGCGCGTCTGGCGGAACTGGGCGATGCCCGCCCAGTACTCGGATTTATATTTTTCGAAAATCTGCAGAAAGAACTCGCCCAACGAGTTGATGTTCCAAATCGACAAATCGCGCTTTAGGAACGCGAGGCAGTCGGCGTCGCCGGTGGCCAGCACGCCCAACCGGAAGCCGGGCACGCCAAACGACTTGGATATGCTCTTAATGACCAGCAGGTGGCGGTTGTCGTCCAGCAGTTCAGCGTCAATCAGCGTCTGCCGCTCGCCGTCGTCGGCAAAGTCGACAAACGACTCGTCGACAATCAGGCGAATGCCTTTTTGCCGCGTCCAGTCAATCAGCCGCAGCAAGTCGGCGTGCGGGATAAAGCTGCCCGACGGGTTGTCGGGGTTAATGACCAGCAGCGTTTGAATGTCCTTGTCGGCGAAAAAAGTCATCAAATCATCGGCGGTGTAGGAAAAATCACTGTTTTTGGGCGTCATTTGAATAAAATCGGCGGCCGTCCGGCGGTTGGGGTATTCCTCAAACGTGGGCGCCACGCTGCCAATGCGACCCTCCAAGCAGTACATCAGCGACCGGATGATTTCCGCCGCGCCGTTGCCCACCACGATTTGGTCGGCGCGCACGCCGAAATACTTGGCAGCCAGCAGGCAGTTGACCGCCAGTCCCGACGGATACTGCAGCGCCACCGATTCAAAATTGGCCTTCAGCTCGTCAAGCATGCGCTGCGGCGGATAAAAGGGGTTGACCAGATAGCAAAAATCGACCAGCCCGGGATAGCGCCAATAGCCGCCATACCGCTTTTCCATCCGGGATAGCTTATCGTTGCTGTTCTGGGCGAAAATAGATTCGGCGATATCGAGATCCTGTACATCGTCGATTTCATACCAATGAATGTCGGGCGGCAGCACAGCCGCCTTAATGGCGTCGGTTTCGAGCAAAAACAGCACCTTCAGCACTTGCTCGTAGTATTCGTTTAAGCCCAGCGCCTTGATGTACGCCTCGAGAAACGGCACATACTGGCTGGTGGAAAACGACTGGCTGAACTTGTAGATGTTGACCGTTTTGTGATAGCTGGAAATGTCCTGAAAGTTGAAGTGCGACTTGTCGTGAAAGCCGACGATGCGGCTGTTTGCGTCCAGCGTGACCACCGTGCCGTCCATCCAGCTCTCGTACTTGGCGACCAGCGCCACACTGTCGGCGGGGTCGTTGACCACGCGCGCCAGCGCCGCGTCCTCGAAAATCAGATCCGACTCGAGCAGCAGCGTATCCTCGCGCGTCAGATAGTCCTTGGCCAAATAGAGCGAGTAGATGTTGTTGGTCTTGTCATACACGTCGTTGACGACGTATTCAATAGGGGTGGCAATGGGCAGGTCGGCGATAAAGGCTTTGAGCAGCTCGGCCTTGTAGCCGACCACCAGCACGATTTTAGACAGGTTGAGCGCGTCGAGCTGGCTCAGCATACGCTCAATCATGGTGACGCCGTTGACCTTAACCATACATTTGGCGGCGTTGTTGGTCAGCGCCTTGAGACGCTTGCCCATACCGGCGGCGAGAATAACGGCTTGCATTGAAACACGCCTTTCGTTGACATCGTTCGGGAAGGCAACCAAGTGACATTTCATGTCGAAATAGTATATCACGGTCACATCAGGATTTCAACCTATAGTTGCACGGCGTCAAGACGCTTGACAGTGCCTGATTACAGCGCTACAATTTATGTCGAACACATTGCCGTTAGGGAGGTTGCCATGAGCCATACCTGTTATATTGTCGGTGCCGCGCCGCTTGTCGGCGCGCTGCCGTCGCGACAGTCGGGCGATTTGCTGATTGCCGCCGACGGCGGCTACGACACGCTGTGCCGTTACGATCTGACTGCCGATTTGATTGTCGGCGACTTCGATTCGCTGGGCGTGCCGCCGCCCGACGACACGCGCGTTGTCGCCCTGCCGCAGCGCAAGGACAACACCGACATGGCAGCCGCCATCGAGCTGGGCTGGCAGCGCGGCTATCGCCGCTTCGACCTCTACGGCGGCACCGGCGGACGGCTCGACCACACGCTGGCCAACATCCAGTGCCTGGCCGACCTCGCCAAGCGCGGCGGCTGCGGTAAGCTGTACGCCGCCGACACCATCATCACCGCGCTGCACAACGGCGCGTTGACCTTTCCACCCACAGCGCGCGGCACGGTCTCGGTCTTTGCCCACAGCGACAACTGCACCGGCGTGTGCGAGCGCGGTCTGGCCTACGCGCTCGACAACGCCACGCTATATAGCACCCGGCCACTCGGCGTCAGCAACGCCTTCACCGGCCAGCCCGCCGAAATCAGCGTCGAGAACGGCACGCTAATCATTATGTACCCGCGCGACGCGGGAGAATAGAAGTAACAGACAAGCGGCAGGGGAACCTCTCCCTTGCCGCTTGTCGTCTACTTGCCTTGCAGCTCGCGCTTTAATTGCGTCGCGTCGGTGACCGGTTGGCCGCATTGGTTGTCTTGGCAGACAACGGCTTGCGTCTTTGTGTCGTCGGTGCCGTCGAGCACGGCAAAGGGGTGGAAGTCCTGACACGCCTGTGCCAGTTGTGTTTCCAGCCCGCCCGACAGCGTGACGTGCACCGGCCCCGCCGCGTCCAGCAGCACCGCCGACAGCAGCGCCGTGTGCGCGGTCGGGTGCTTGGCCGCCGAGCCGGACAGCGCGGCGGTAATCGACTCATACGCGGCGCGGTAGCGGTCGTCGGGCGTCAGCTGCGTCAGCCGCAGAAAGACACCGGCGGCGATGGCGTTGCCACACGGCAGCGCGTTGTCGTAGATGCTCTGCGTGCGCTGCGGCAGGTCGTTGACGTCGCGGTGCGACAAATCCAGCAGCCCGTTGTCGGCCATGTAGCCGTCAAGCAGCAGGTCGGCTGCCTGTCGACAGGCGTCCAGCCAGCGGGCGTCCAGCGTCGTCTGGTGCAGCCGGTAGTAGCCCCACGCCAGATAGGCGACGTCGTCGCTGGTGGCGGTCATGGCCATCGGCGCGCCGTCGACCAAGCCCATGCTGATGCCGCCGTCAACGCGCAAACAGGTGTTGAGAAACGCCGCGCAGTCGAGCGCCGCCTGCAAATAGCGCCCGTCGTGCAGCAGCCGCGCCGCCGTGGCGAGCGCCGCCAGCATCAGGCCGTTGTGACCGGTCAGCTGCTTGTGGTCCAGCAGCGGCGGCGTGCGCTGCGCCCGCGCTTGCAGCAGTTGTTCGCGCGCGGCATGCACAAAGGCGGCGTGCTGCGGCGGCACGTCGCCATGCAGCAGGGTGAGCACGCTCTTGCCCTCCAAGTGTCCTTGTGACGTAACGTCGTGCAGCACGCCGAACAGCAGCCCCTCCTTGTGTCCCAGCACCTCGATGACCTGCTCGGGCGTCCAGACGTAGTACTGCCCCTCCACGCCCTGACTGTCGGCGTCCTGCGCCGTGGCAAAGCCGCCGTTGTCCAGCTTCAGCTCGCGCAGACAGTAGTCAAGCGTTGCGCGCGCGACGTCGTGGCGACCCGCCTCGGCGTAGCACTGCGCCAGCAGCGCGTTGTCGTACAGCATCTTTTCAAAGTGCGGCACCAGCCACCTGCGGTCGGTGCTGTAGCGGCTAAAGCCGCCGCCCAGGTGGTCGAACAGACCGCCGCGCGCCATGCAGGTCAGCGTGTGGTCGGCCATCTGCCGCGCGTGGTCGCAGTCAAACGCCAGCGCGTAGCGGCGCAGGAACATGAGGTGGTGCGGCGACGGAAACTTGGGCGCTTGGCCAAAGCCGCCGTACTTCTCGTCAAAGGCGGCGGCCAGCTCCTTGTACGCCGCGTGCAGCGTGGGCTCGCCAATGCCGTCGGCACGCGATACCGCATCGGGTTGCGTACGCTTGAGCAGCGCCTGACCCGCCACCAATGCCGTGTCGCGGCTGCTCTGCCAAAGTGTGGCAATGCGCGCCAGCAGCAATAGAAACTGCGCCTTCGGGTAGTAGGTGCCGCAGAAAAAAGGTGCGCGGTCGTGCGTCAGAAAAACGGTCAGCGGCCAGCCACCGCTGCCCGTCAGGCTGACGCAGGCGTCCATATACAGCGTGTCGACGTCGGGTCGCTCCTCGCGGTCGAGCTTGATGCAGACAAAGTCGCGGTTGAGCACCGCCGCCACCTCGGCATCCTCAAACGACTCGCGCGCCATGACGTGGCACCAGTGGCAGGTGGCGTAGCCGCTGGATAAAAACACCGGCTTGTCCAAAGCCCGCGCGGCTTCAAACGCCTCATCGCACCACGGCCACCAGTCGACGGGATTACCCGCGTGCTGCAACAAATAAGGCGACCGCTCGCCGGATAGTCGGTTGGTTGTGCTGCTATCGTTCATGGGGTTCGACACCTCTCTCGTTTTGGTGCCATTAGTATCCGCGTCAATGCCGAAAAAATGCAAAACAGCGCTTGACACGCAGAGACTATCGTGATAGTCTGATAATATACTACCGCGATAGTCTGGAGGTGGGGACATGGAACAAACCAAGCTGTTTGACAGCGAACTCAAGCTGATGGAGCTGTTGTGGGCTAACGAAAGCGCGACGGCCAAGGACTTGAGCCTGTTGGCTGCCGACGCCTACGGCTGGAACAAGAACACGACCTATACGGTCATTAAAAAGCTGGTGGCAAAGAACGTGATCGAGCGTAGCGAGCCCGGCTTTGTCTGCCGTAGCTTGCTCGCGCGCGAGCAGGTGGGCGGTCAGCAGGCGCGCGCGGTCTGCCGCTCGTTTTTCAACGGCTCGGTCAAGGCGCTGTTCTCCTCATTTATGGCCGACGGCACGCTGTCGGATGCCGAGGTCGAGCAGCTGCGCCAGCTGATTGACGACCACCGCGCCAGGGAGTGAGCGCCATGCTGGACACGGTCTTTTACCTCGTGCTCAACCTCAGCCTGACCGGCGCACTGGTCATCGCGGCGCTGCTGTTGGTGCGGCTGGTCAAGCCGCTGCCGCGCCGTGTTGTCTACCCGCTGTGGCTGTTGGCGTTGATTCGGCTGGTGTGGCCGTTTGCGCTGTCGAGCAGGTGGAGCCTGTTTAACCTGACGGGCGGGCTGGTCAAGCGGCTGGTCACGGTCGAAAACGTGGTCGGCGGCTTGTATGCGCTGCCGCCGCCGGTCGAACTGTACTCTATGAACCACGTCGGCGCGGCGCAGAGCTACCAGCCCTTTAGCTACAAGACCGAGTCGCTGCGGCAGCTGTTTGGTGCGGCGGCGCTGGTGTGGGTGGTTGTGGCGCTGGCGCTGCTGCTCGCCGCCGTGGCGCTGCACGTGCTGACGCGCGTCGAGCTGAACAAAGCAACGCACCTGCGCGGCAACCGCTACCGCTCCGAGCAGCTGTTGTCGCCCGTGCTGGTGGGTGTCTTTCGCGTTAAAATCATCCTGCCCGTGGGGCTTGACCCCGACAGCGACGAGGGTCGCATGGTCATCGCGCACGAGAACGTGCACCGGCGGCGGCTGGACAACCTGTGGCGCACGCTGGCCGTTGTCGTCGCCTGCCTGCACTGGTTCAACCCGCTGGTCTGGATTGCGCTCAAGGCCTTTTTTACTGATATGGAGCTGAGCTGCGACGCGGCGGTGCTGCGCGAGGGCCGCTTTGCCGCCGCCGACTACGCCGCCGCGCTGCTGCGGTTTGCCGAGCGCAAGCGCTTTGCCGTGTCGACCGGCTTTGGTGGCTCGCGCGTCAAGGTCAGAATTGTCAATGTCTTGCACTACAAGCGCATGGGTGTTATCGGCGGCGTGGCGTCGGCCGTTTTTCTGCTGGCGCTGACGCTGATACTGCTAACCAACCCGACACTGATGAGGTGACAGCTATGGAAAAGCGAAACTATCGCCGCTACTACGCCGCGTCGCTGCTTGTGCTGCTGGCGCTGTCGGCCTATCCGCTGGTCGGCGGCGCGCGCATGGTGGCACTGCAGCTGCAAAACGGCGGCATCGCGGCAGAGCAGTATGTCAAATACGTCGTGCCCTACGCCGCCATGGCGCTGGCGGTCGTGCTGTTTGCCGCATTCCAGCCGCTGCTGTTTAAGCTCAAGCGCAAGGCGCTTCCGGTCGGGCTGGCGGGTGCCTACGCCGTGTTCGTCGCTGCCGAGCTGCTGTTTGAGCAGCTAACATTGTTCCCGTCGGGACTGGCGTCCTTTAATCCCGCGACCATGACCTACAACGGCGCGCCGGCGACCAATGTCGACGCGTGGCAGGCGGGGCTGTGCGCCATATCGCCCGACGTGAGCGTGCCGTCGGTGGTTCAGACCTACGTCGAGGCCGACAACGCCTACAAAATCCACTACTATTTCATTGCGCTGCTGCTCATCACCATGCTCTGCCTGCTTGTTTACGGCGGCGGCAAAGCGGTGCGGGCGGGCGACGCATCGAAGCGCAAGCTGCTGGCCATGCAGGGTACGGCGACGGCAAGCCTGCTGGCGCTGTGCGTGCTGGCCAACCTAACCGGCTTCTTTCGGCAGGCGGAAGCCATTCAAACGCCCCTGGCGTCGCTGTTGACCTGCCTGTTCTTTGTCATGCTGGGCGTCAGCGTTGGGCTTTACGTCGGCAGCTTTACGCTGCATAAGCGCAAGCGGCTCAGTCTGGGACTGCCGGTGCTGTCTGCGCTGCTGGCCGTGGTGCTGATGTACGTCGGCGAAGCCGCCATGATGGGCGGCGGGTTGTACCGCTTCGGCTCCGGCTGGTTCTTTACGCCGCTGGGCGCGCTGGCCGTCGCGCCGGTCGACGTGGCGGTTATCGTTGCAGCCGGTGCGCTGACTTGGTTGCTGCTTGTGTTGCTGGACAGGCGGGCTTACCGCGCCGTACGGGGCGTGGCGCTGACGCTGGCGCTGCTCGTCGTCAGCGGCTGGCTGGCGGGCTGGATGACGGTTGCCCAAGAGCCGGTCACTGTCTACGACATCGGAGCCACCGTCTATTACGACCCGAACAGCCCGGTCAACCTGGAACTTCCGCTGTGGGCGTACGAGCCGTACAGCGTCACCATCGACGACGACGCGCTGACGTTTACCGATAAAGAAACGCAGCAGACGCAGCAGACGCAGCGACTTGACGCCATCGCCGACCACGCACCGTATTACTTTCATACCAGCGGCCTGTTTAACCCGTTTACCGACGTAAGTCAACCCCAGTTACATATGCAACTCGAGTGGCCGGTTACTTACGGAAACGGCGTCTCAGAGCAGTACGGCTTATATGAAACAAACGGCACCTTGTGCTTATATGCGGTGAAAAACGGGCGGCTATGGATTGCGTGCGAACTCATCGCGGCGGAGCATTGACACACACAAACAACGGGCGACCCTGTCGGGTCGCCCGTTGAGTATTTTACGTAATGCTTACAGACCGCGTACGCACGCCACCAGCGGCTCGATGGCCGTTTTGTCGGTTTGCCATAGCAGGTGCCGCAGAAAAAAAGGTGCGCGGTCGTGCGATAAGGCGACCGCTGGCCGGCTAGTCGGTAACACCTGCATTGTGAGATTTTGCGCTATTGCAGTTCAATGTAGACGTTTTTGCCGGGGTAGGCCATGATGGCGCAGGTAAAGGCGATTTTCGCACCTTCGACATAATCAATCGGGGGCAGTTCAAACGTAAACTGTTTCTTGACACCCGGCAGGATGTCCCATGGGCCGTCATTCATAAAGTCAAAGACATTGTAACAGACGGAATTGTCGCCGACAATCAGCGTGGGAGTGAGGCTTGCATGGAAAATCGTGCTATCACCCTTGATGAGGTTGGTGGTCACATAGACCTCGGTTTTGTCGGCATAGAAACAGACCTTGTCAACGGTGACGTCCAGCTTGTCGCCGGTGAAGCTGCTAAGCGGCTTTGTTTTGTTCGGTGTCATCTCCTTGGCGCTTTCTTTACCTGGCGTGGCGGTAGCAGGAAGGGTCGGCGTTGGCGTTGGGTCTAAAGTTGGCGTTGGGGCTAAAGTCGGCGCCGCCGTCGGTGTCACAATGGCAGTAGGGGCATCAGAGGTAGGTGCGGCACTGCTTTGCGATTGGGGCGTTGTTGGGGCGGAGGCGTAAAAGTCAATCGTTGGCTCGGTACAAGCGGTCGTCAACAGCATTAGGAATATCAAGACGACAAATACATTTTTTTTGTTCATATGACCTCTCCTTTTAAGTCGTAAGTCTCATCTGTGCCTTTTTCAGGCCAAAATTTGAAATCATCCATATCTTTTACAAGGATAGTATAGGCTTGATCTGTGGTGCAAGTAAAACCAAAAGTACGGCTAACGCGGCCTCCTGCGGGCAATTTGTCAATTTTGAACTCGTCGGCCGGCATCATGAAATTTCTTTTTTCAAGATTTCGTTCTTGCATCGCAATATAAAACGAGGTGCGGTAGTTGGTCAGTTCCCTGTCCATGCCGTTGATAAAGACCACCGTCGCCGCAACGTAGTGCTGGCCGTCCGCTTTATAGTGGCGAACATCCTCTAGCACAAGCGTTACCTCGCCAAGCCTTGCGTCGTAGCGCTTCGACGGATTGCGGTATATGTAGGAAGAGTGGTACATGATAATCGACATAACAATGACCAGCGTGGCACTCAGCGCTGCCACAATTGATAGTGCGGCTATTTTGTGGCGGGTACACCACAAGCGCACCTTGTACCACCGCGAGTTTTCGTGTTGCATAATGGAGGTCAATCGGTGCAGTTGGTGTCCCAGCTGCTGCTGTGCTTTTTCGTCGTGATTGTCCGTGGCAAGCCGCCGCGCACGCATGATAAATTCCATGATCTGCTGGTAGGAGACCGAATCCCACAGAGCCGGAGTGTCGTGCGATTTCCAGCTATTCTTGGTTTTCCGAATCATATCGACATTGTATTTATCAGGCCAGGTGATAGCATACTCTGGGCAAAAGGTCAGAATGGAGATGGCCGCCGATATATCGATGTATTCGAACGAGGTCAGGTTGTAACTCAACCTTTTCAGCTTTTCATCCGGCTGCATGGCCAGCTTAATCAGCGGCAGCGCGGCAATATCGAAGGCGTTACCCGACAGGGCCCGCAGCTCGGGGTGCACCTCGGCCACACGCTCTCTCAGCAGGTTCTGCAGGTGAACCGTCAAGATTTCAAAGGTTTTCCTCAACACCGATTGAAGCGATTTGGAGTCTTTGCGTAATTGCTCGCTAGCTACATCTGGCATATCTTCGTCTCCGTTCGGTTGCGCGCTTTGAAACGCGGCAGAGTAGTATGGGGGCCTGGCGCGTGCACTGCATTGTGCTCAAGAGGTGCCCGGTCTCGATTAATCATTAGATTAAGATGTCGGCAAGACCGGGCGCTCGTCTTGGGCGAGGCGTTGGTTGGTCGGAGAATGGGTAAATTGTGCAGCGTGTACGGCTAAGACACTAACCGTTTGACCACTCTAGGTGGCAATTAAAATCGTTCCACGCGTCTGTGCCCGTCTGTACATCTTTAGGCTTGATGTTGAGCATTTGCAGCCGATTGTGCATCGCTTTAACAGTGAAGCTGTTGCTGGCAGTGACGTCGCATATCGTTTTGCCGGTGCTTTTGTCTGTGACTTGAAATTTCAGCTTCGCAAAGTCGACATTTTGGTTGGTGCCGTTGACAAGATGCAGCATGGCGGAAACGGAACCATCCTCATTCTGCCACAAAGCCAGGCAGTCTGCACTTTTGCTGCCTTCGAAGACCAGTGTCTCGTCCAAAGCCATATAATTGAAGGTGTTTGTTATCTGAGCGTTTCGTTTTGCCGCGACTGCCTGGTTGTATCCTTCGAGCATGTTAGCCATCTCACCCATAGGCATAACGGTATCATAGAGCGCTTGCGCGTCAGCGCCGGTGGCAAACGCCCAGTTTCCAAAGCTGTTCCGGATCACAAAGTCTTGCCGTTTATATTTGAGTGTTCCGCCAGAGGTGACAATATAGGAAATACACTCAATGGCATAAAGATTGTCTTTCTGAGCCAGCAACACAAAATTTGCGGTATCATATGATTGGTTGATGTAGCGCAGGCTCTCCATGGTCGTCTCAAGTGTTGCCTTGTCAGCATCTCGGTACAGTTTTGCTAAAGCTGCCTCGTCGCTGTTTTTGGCGGCTTGCAACGCTCGTTGCCACAAGTCTTCCACTACGGGTCGCCAGGCGCCGTCGTCGGGCGCAACGGTGGGGGTGGCAGTTTTGGTGTCCACAGTTGCTGCGGCAGTGGCTGTTTCGCTGTTTTGTGCAACGGTGGTGTTCTCGGCGGTATTGTTGGGCGTGTTAGTTGAGCTGTCCTTCGGTCCTCCGCCGCAGGCAGAGAGCGCGAGTAACAGTGCCATAACGATTGACAAACTAATTATTTTCATTTTCATATCTCCCGTTCATTTATTGTTGTGTAACAGTATCGTTTGCGCTGTCGGCTACCCTCAGGCGGGTGACGCCAACAGCTCGGACAGAGCGGCTACGTATCTTTTTTGGTTTTTACTGATCAAGGCTTTGGAAACGCTCCTGCCTTCGAGTTGTTGGAAGAATGTGATATACACCAGCTGTTCGAGCGGCAGCTTGACTTCTTGTCCGTACTTAGGGTGCGACGGCGCTGTGCCGAACAGCTGCCCGTTGCACTTTAGTTTTGCGGCGGCCAGAGCAGTCACGGTTCGGACGGGCAGCGCCATGAAGAAGTCAAGAAAAAGGGTGTTCATGGCGGAAAACAAGTCGCGCTCGTGGCGCGCCAACTCCTGTTGGATGCGAACGGAGCCGGCAAACTCTCTGACAACGGTGGTCACAGACTCGGTGTAGAAAAGTTTGAAGAAATGCAGCAGCTCAGGCGTGGCCTGCTTGGCGGGCCGGCACTCGTAGAACCGCAGGACCAACCCCGGCATGGCAACAAGCGAAACCAGCAGACTCAGCTCTTCGTCGGTGGACTCAAAGGCTGTGTGTGCCGTCGGATCGGCAATCAGGTCGCCCAACGCGTGGCTGTCGTCGTCGCCAAATGTCTGGTCAAGGCTCGACAGGCTCGCGCCCATACGCTCGTCACCCGATGAGTCCAGCCACTTTTTGGCAAGGTGGCTTTTCAAAAGGTACACCATTCGGCGTGAAAACCAGGTGTAGAAGCGCGCCTTTTCGCCGTTGTAGGTCTCCAGCGTTGTGACGACGGCATCGAGATACAGCACCGAAAACTCGTCTTCGGCCAACTGCGAGGTGTACTTTGACAGGCTGGACAGCCGGTACAGAGTCGGCTCGATCGAAAGCAGCTGGACAATCAGTTCGTTGCGCAGGGTGCACCGCTCTGCTGTCGCTTTGTCGCCGAGCGCGAACAGGGCGTCGGCAGTCAGGTTAATCGTTTCCCAGATGTCATCTCGCATAACTGCATGGCTCCTCTTCTGTTGCAGTGTACGGCTAAAGCGCCAGCCCGAGTAACTTTTTGATGCTGTCAGACGGGTCGGGTACCTTCATTTTGGCGAGATTGTTGACAATTTCGTCCATGAGGACGAGGGCGGTCACGTCAAACATGCGGCAGCAGCCGGTGCGGTGGTTTTTTTCGCCGTAGGCAACGCAGCCGATGGACACGTCAATCTTGGCGCGATAGGCAAAGTTGAGTGCCAGCATCTGCAAAATGGGCGTCGGCTTCGTGCCGTAAGTGATGTCGGCAAACAGCGTGTCGTGGTCGTCGACCAGCGTTATCAGCTGCGTGAAGGTGCTGAGATGTGTCTCAAGGCTTTCATCAAAGGGAATGGCCACCTCGTCGACACGACATGTAACGCCAAGCTGTTGGCACAGCGACAGCACGGCGTCGCGCAACTCAAGCAGGTTCTGCCGGCAATGGGCGTCGTCGGCGGTAATGGCGTACACAACGATACTGTCGCCCGGCTGCGCATAGCCGTTGATTAGTGCCAGTACGGGGAAATGGTTTTCCGCATCGTATTGCAGGCGCGGATTGTCCACCGCGTGATAGATGTTCCCGCCGGTGATGGTCTGGCGTGGGACGGTTGCCAAGAATTTTTTCAAGGTCGTTCCTCCTTCGTAGCGCTACAAAGAAAGTCTGCGAGGGGCTGCCGGGGGTTCTAGAAGCCAAACCCACCCCCAAACCCCTGCTGCATCATCATGTCTTGTTGCATTTGTTGTTGCAGTAGGTCTTGCTGCATTTGCTCTTGCAGCAGGCGCTGCTGCTCCAGCATGTCCCGCTCCAGCAGTTCCTGTTGCAGACGCTGCTGCTCCAACAGCTGCTGTTGATCAAACAGGTTGTCAAACAGTGCACTGTCCGGTAGCGGTTCCGTCGCATCTTCCCATGTGTGGAAAAGCGGTAGCTGTGCGGCCGTGTTGGTCGTGTGGCTGGCGCTGGAGCGTGTCTTCCACAGCGTGGCAACAATGACGATGACCGAGGCAGCGAGCAGTGCGAGTGCGGCGATAAAAATGAAGCGAACCAGTGTATGTGTCATAAACAATCTCCCTTTCTCCTTGCACGCTTGCGGCGTGTCTGATAGGTACATAAGGGAGATTTGCAAAAAGTTTACCGATTGCGGAAAAACTTTTTCGATAAACCAAATTTTGTAAATTATACGGAAAATACTAGCATATGTCAATGTATGTCGAAGCGTGGCAGCCAAGTCTCCACACACACACAACGGGCGGCCCTGTCGGGTCGCCCGTTGTTATCTGAAACAAGTCTACAGACCGCGTACGCACGCCACCAGCGGCTCGATGGCTGTTTTGTCGGTGTAGTCGGCCTGTTTGCCGTAGCTCTCCAGCAGCGCCTGACCCTCGGCGTCGTGCTGCTCGGGTGGCTTTTTGTCTAGCATTAGCTTTTTAATCATCGCCATCATGCCGCGGTGCAGCTTGCTCAGCTTGGCGTAGTCGATACCGCCGCGGAAGTGGAAAAAGTGCGCCTTTTGCCGCAGCTCGGCGCTGAAGTGCTTGGCCAACAGCTCGCTGAAATCCTTGCGCGCCGGATCGGTCAGCCCGTCGGTAAACACCACCAGCGCCTTGGTCGAGTGCTTGGTCACCAAATCGGCACCTATGATGCCGCCGGCATACAGGCCGCCGCCGTAGACGACGATGTCATAGTCGGTCAGCTGCTTCGGTTTAACTTGCGTGCGTTCCAGCAGCGCGGCGTTTAGCGCGTCGGCGATCCACTCGGCGTATCGCTTGGTGGTGCCGTATTTCGATTGATAGATGACGGCAATGCGCTTCATGGGTTACGCCTCCTCGTCCATTGAGAACAGCTTTTGGCAGGCTGTTTTTGTGTTAAGCTCGCGGTGGCGGTCCATACAGGCGCGGCAGTTGCCGTGGCGCGGGCAGCTGGTCTTTGCGCAGGGGCAGTTGGGCGCTGTTTTGTCGTTCACGGTACGCCTCCTTTGTCAATTACAGCAGCTGGAAGAAATCCTTGGCGGCTTGGAACGCGGCGCGCGCCTCGGGCACATCAAAGGCTTGGAAGCAGTGCCACATGCCGTGCAGCACCTGATAGCGCACCTCCACGCCGTCGCGCCGCAGCGCCAGCGCCATGGCGTGCGCCTCGTCTTGCAACAGCTCGATGTCGCCCGACTGAATCAACGTAGGCGGCAGGCCGAAATGGCTGCCGTAGAGCGGCGACAGATGCGGGTCCTGCAACGGGTGGCCGTTGGCGTACATGGCCGCCGCCATGCGCAGATGCTCTATGCGCAGGCTGGGGTCGGTTTCGACGTTGCGGCTGTAGCTGTCGGATTGACAGGTCAAATCGACCCACGGCGACATTAAGTACAGGCCGCGCGGCCGTCCCAGTCCCGCCTCCTTGAGCCGACTCATCAGCGCCAGCGACAGTCCGGCGCCGGCCGACTCGCCGACAATGAGAATGTCGCTGGGCTTGTAGCCGTCATCCAGCAGCGAACAAAAGGCGGTAAACGCGTCGTCAAGCGCGGCGGGGTAGGGGTGCTCGGGCGCGAGGCGGTAGACCACGCTGAGTACGTCCAGCCCCAAATGGCAGGCAATACGCGCGCCCATGGCCTGACAGTAGCGCGCACCGCCGCTGACATACGCGCCGCCGTGCAAATGCAGCGCCACCAGACCGGCGTTAACCGTCCGAACCGGCGACAGCTTGGCCAGCGGCAAGCCGTCACGCGTCAAGGGCGTGCACACAACGTCGCGCGGCGTCTTGACCAACAAATCCATGCGCTCCTGCACGGCGCGCTGGCGCCCGATATTGAGGTCGCCGCCGAAGAAGTTGGACAGGCGAATGGCCTGTAAAAGCACACGAGAGGCCGAGCTGGGCATGGCATTCCCTCCTTGACAAAGTGACAGCAGCGTGTCCATAATAGTACAATCTATGTACGCTGGGGTGAAAAGATGAGTAAGAGCAAATGGGTCATCCTGTTGATGAGCTGCGCCGTCGTTAGCGTTATCGGCTTTGTTTGGTTCTGCACCCGACAAAGCGGCTCGAAAATCGAGCCATATGACCTGATTTGGATGGCCTGCGGCATCTATGTGCTGTTTTGCGCAGGGCGGTGGCAGGCGCAGCGCAGGCTAGCAAACACGCTGTTTGTTGATTGCCATCCCGAGCTCTTTTGGCAGGATTTCAAGCGCGCTGCCAAGGCGCCCGATGACGACAGCCAGCTGTCGCCGCAGCTCGCCTATTGGCGCGCGACGGTGCTCAGGGAAACGGGGCGGACAGTCGAAGCGCTGGCGCTGCTGGAGCAGGCCATTGCCAAAACCGAGCCAGAGTCCCGCGATGCCGTAATGCTGGGACAATTCCGCACTGTGGTGCGGCTGTCCGTGGCGCGAAACGCCGGTGACGCCCAGGCCTATCGGATGTTGGCGGACGAATACAGCGACGACTTAGCCACCGACGAGCAATTAAACCGCACCGCCAAAAATCGGCGAATGGTGGCGGAGACGAAGGTCTATCTACAGGCGATGCTGGCGCTGCTCGACCGCGATGTTGAGCGCGGACGGCCGCTGTGGGATCAGGCGACGAAGTGGAGTAGGAAGCCGATGTTGGCCTGCAATGACCTCTACTGGAAAGCGCAGTTTGAGCTGCTGGCCGGTAACCGTGACGTGGCAATCGAGCACCTGCGTACCGTAGTGAAAAAGGGCGGCACGCTCGCCGTGGCAGAGCGTGCCAAAACCCAGCTTAGTTCGCTTACAACGCCTTGACAATCGCCTCGGTGTCGCGGGCGATGACCAGCTCCTCGTTGGTGGGGATGACCAGAATGCGGCCGCGGCTGCCTCCGGCACTGATGTCGCACTCGTCGCCCTTGACGGCGGCGTTTTTGTCCAAGTCGATGTCCAGCCCCATGTAGTCCAGCCCGCCGGCAATCGCGGCGCGCGCGGCGGCGTTGTTTTCGCCGACACCGGCGGTAAAGATGAGCGCGTCAACCCCGCCCAACGCGGCGGCGTAGCTGCCGACGTACTTTTTGACAGAGTAGTAGAAGACCTTGAGCGCCACCTCGGCGCGCGGGTTGCCCTCGTCGGCGGCCTTGTGCAGGTCGCGGAAGTCGCTCGACACGCCCGACAGACCCAACACGCCCGACTTCTTGTTGAGCACGTTGAGCACCTCGGCAATCGACATATCCTCGTTGTCCATCAGGTACTCGAGAATGGCGGGGTCAACCGAGCCGCTGCGCGTGCCCATCGGCAGACCGTCGAGCGGCGTGAAGCCCATCGTCGTGTCAACGCTGCAGCCGTTGCGGATGGCGGCAACCGACGAGCCGTTGCCCAGATGGCAGGTAATGATTCTCAGCTCCTCGACCGGGCGGTTGAGCAGCTTGGCGGCGCGCTCGGACACATAGCGGTGCGAGGTGCCGTGAAAGCCGTAGCGGCGAATTTTGTCGCGTTTGTAGTAGTCGTAGGGGATGGGGTAGAGGTAGGCGTATTCGGGCATGGTCTGGTGGAAGGCGGTGTCGAAAACGGCCACCTGCGGCACGTTCATAACCGCCATGCACGACTTGATGCCGGTCAGGTTGGGCGGATTGTGGAGCGGCGCCAGTGCGCTGCACTCGTCAATGGCCTTGAGCACTTTGTCGTCAATCAGTGTCGAGCGGGTAAAGGACTCGGCACCGTGCACAACGCGGTGGCCGACGGCGGTGATCTCGTCCATCGACTTGAGTACGCCGTATTCGGCGTCGGTCAGCAGCCCCAACACGACGCGGATGGCCGCCTCGTGGTCGGGCATGTCAATTTCGGTGTCGCGGATGCGGGTCGGTTTGTTGGCCTGATGCTTGACCTTGCTGCCTTGCAGCCCGATGCGCTCGCACAGACCCTTGGCCAGCACGCTGCTGTCAGTCATGTCGAACAGCTGGTACTTGAGCGACGAGCTGCCGGCGTTGATTACGAGAATCGTCATAATTTCCCACCTTTTCTTAGTTGTAACACGTTATTCTACAGGGATTACGAGGTGTTTGTCAAGTTGAAAGACAAATCGATTGTCGGCATTGTCGCCGAGTATAACCCGTTGCACAGCGGCCACGCCTACCACATCGCGCAAACCAAGCAGCGGCTGGACAACGCGCCGGTCGTGGCGGTGATGAGCGGCGCGGTCACCCAGCGCGGCGAACCGGCCATTGTCGACAAGCACAGCCGCGCGCGCGCGGCGCTGTCGGCGGGCGTAGACCTGGTGCTGGAGCTGCCGTCGCCCTACGCCTGTGCCGCCGCCGAGGTCTTTGGCGCGCGCGCCGTGGCGCTGCTGGCAGCCACCGGCGTGGTGACGCACCTGTCGTTCGGCGGCAGCGGGTCGCTCGACGCGCTGCGGCGCCTCGCGGCATTGGACGCGCCCGAATTGCTCAAAGAAAAGCTGGCGACCGGCGTCAGCTATGCCGCCGCGTGGCAGGCGGTGGCCGACGAATTGCTGCCTGATGACGCGCCGCTGCTGCGTGACGCCAACAACACGCTGGCGCTCTGCTACCTGCGCGCGCTGCCAAAGGGCATTCAGCCGCTGGCCGTCGAGCGCGTCGGCGTGGCTCACGACGGCGGCAGCGCCCACGGCTACGCCAGCGCATCGCACATCCGCCGCCTGTGGCGGCGCGGTCAGACCGAGCCGTTCAGCACGACCGACATGGCGGCACTGTACGCCGATGAAAAACAGGCGGGTCGTGCGCCCGTTGACTTGCGGCGCAATGAGCGCGGGCTGCTGACGCTGCTGAGAACGCTGTCGCCCGACGACTGGCGCGCTCTGCCCGATGTCAGCGAGGGACTGGAAAACGTGCTGACCCGCGCGGCGGGCGAGGCGACCAGCCTGACGCAGCTGCTACAGCTCGCCAAGTCCAAACGCTACACCCAAGCGCGGCTGCGCCGCATTGTGCTGTGCGGCTATCTGGGGCTGACCCAAGCGATGCAGGACGCGCCGCCCTCCTATTTGCGCGTGCTGGCCGCCAACGACACCGGCCACGCGCTGCTCAAGACGATGAAAACAACGGCATCACTGCCGATACTCACCAAGCCGGCCGACCACAAGGCGCTGCTGGCCGTCGAAGCGCAGGTCACCGACCTGCTGTCGCTCTGCCTGCGCGTGCCAACCGCCACCGGCGGCGAATGGCGCGTGCCGTATCATGCGTAACAAAACGGGCTGACCAGCCGTAGTGCGACTGACCGCAAAAATTCTATTCTGTTCGACAAGCTTCGCGCGACAGCCTATTGACGGCAATGCACCGTCACGTTTTCCTATGGTGACGCGGGGCTGTCGGTGGTGAACTGCCAAATGGTTACAAGCAACTGGAACGCCTCAACCATCACCTGGAATACGCGAGCCGGTGCCATGAACCCACGGGTGTGTACGGTGAATGTGTTGCCGTCAAGAGAGGACCCAAACAGGAGTAACGTCTACGACTTCTACATCACGATGGCAGTGCGGGCATGGCTGCAGGATGTACCCAACTACGGGTTGAAATTCTACGAGCGCACCAACAGCGGTTTCAAGTCCTTTCACTCCGCCGAAAAAGCGGGACTTGGGCCGGAACTTAGAGTGACCTACACAACGACCGAGGCGGCGGTTCCGATTGGCGAGGGGGTGACAGGCGGCACTGTGTATCGCCTGCGCAACAAAAAGAACGGAGCCTATCTGACCAGTGGCGGCAATTACGACGAGGCCAATGTCTATGCCACGGGCTACAACGGCAGCATCTCGCAGCAGTGGCTGCTGACTTGCGTGGACAACACAAATGGCTTTGTGACGTTGGCGCCACTCAACGCGCCGACGCGCAGGCTCGATGTGTATGGGAGACATACAACCAACGAAACCAACATTCAGATGTGCATTGCCACCAGTGGCGTCAACCAGCAGTGGAAGATGATCCGAAACTGGGACGGCAGCTACCGCATTGTGTCGCGTATGATCGGCAGTCGCGGCGTGGTGTGGGATGAGTCGGGCACCAATGTGCATCTGTATGACATCTCAAAGCCGACGGTCAAAAACGATTATTGGACGCTGGAGCCGGTGAACAAGGGTAGAGCCGATTTCTACACCTTCAAACACTTACACGACAACAGATGGTACGACATCAGCACACAGGAGCGGATCAATGAAGCGTTGGCGCTCACCAGGGTGATGGGCTACTCCGTCTACAATCGCATCAATCAGACCTCAAAGGAAGCCTATGACAATATGAGGGACAATGCTTTTTGGGTGTACAGCGGACACGGAGACTATGGAGCATTACAATTTGCATCAGATGAATTTTTGTACAGTTATCTCGGGGCATACGGCGTAAACTCATCAGAATATCAATATATCAATACACTATGGACAAACTCGTTGAGCGGACAATTTATGACGGCATATTATGCCTGTACGGCCGGAGCATTACAAGATAAGAAAACATGGGAAGACAGCCTGGTTGGCCGCACCTTTAAGCGCGGTTCCCATTTTGTCTTTGGACCGACCAACTACTTGTTTTTGGGCAACTTGGATAGTACGAACAAAGCGGGGCCGGGCTGGCTGGTTACGTATCTTACGTCACTGCGTCAGGGCAAGACCGTGTTAGCCGCCTTAACCGACGCGGACAATTATTTGTACGCCAACTGCAACGACATCGTCGCCTACGGCGACTACAACCAGCGCCATGAGCTGGGCGACTATGACCTTGTGTTGTACCATTAGGAGGGTGCGAAATGAAACGCATGACAAGCGTGTTCTGTTTAGCCGTTATGATGGCGTTGTGCGCCGCCGGTTGTCAACGCAGCGCACCGTCGACGGCAATGCCTTCGGCGTCTCCGGCTGTTGAGACGCCCACCGCCGAGCCAACGCCTACCGCTACGCCCGACAACAGCAAGGAGACGCAAGGTCTAGTATCGCCCACCGACGAGCCGACGCCTGCACCTACTCCTACACCCACCAACGGCAAGGAAACGCAAGGCATTGACCCGACGCCTGTCGCGCCGAGTTCGCCGGAAGATGGGCGGGAGTTTGCAAGCTTGGAGATACCAGAGCAGCTTGTGCACTTGAAAGATTGGTCTCACGTTTATTTCTTTACCAACCCACCCGGATACACCACCGATAAGTGGATGTTTGTGTTTGACGATACAGATATTCTCATTCCCTTGCATATGGGTCCTTATAGCTGCAGTGTATATGGGTTGAAGCCAGGCTTTACCACGCTGACCATCATTACCGACAACGGCATTGTCGTCAAGGGGCGCATTGAGGTAAGGGATGACCCGGAAGAGCAGCTTGATCAAAAGCCGCTGCCCGGAACGGATCCGCCGATCTCTGGCGTGCCGTCGTTTGACAAGCCCATTCGCGAAAATTTTACCGTAGCGGTGGGCGCCTACGAACGAATTGTTTTTCCGGAGTGGACCGGCTATTGGAATCTCAGAGCGCAAGGTCATCGTTACGCCACGTCGATCAGCGACAAAACCATCGCGCGCGTCGCGGGCGTGTGTCGTGACGGCTGGGTCGTCGAGGGTCTCAAACCCGGCCGCTGCACGCTGGAGATACGCACCGCAGGCGTCACAGTCGCCGAATGTGAGGTCACCGTGACGGCGTAGCGCCGTGAGCTGGGCGACTACGAGCTTGTGCTAAACCATTAGGAGGTGTGTGATGAAAACTGTCAACCTGATCTCGGCGTTCCTCTTGCTGTTGCTTGTCGTGACCGGCTGCGGCTCCGGCAACGAGCTGCCATCGGCGCCGCTCACGCCCACGGTAGAAGCGAGTAGCACGCCGACGCCAACAGTGTCGCCCACAACGCCGACGCCAACCACGTCCGAACCGACTGAACCCGCGCCACCATCGCCGGTTTCTACACAATCCTATGAGTTAAAAGCGCTCAAGGTCAAATCGCCGCTGCAAAAGGTCGCGTTTAAAAAGTTCGGCGGTGTCATGATTGAAACCGACCCGTATTTTCGGCGAAATGCTGACATGATCTTTGTGTTTGATAGCCTTGATGTGCTGATCCCCACAATGGTCGCCAGCAATAACTGCGAGGTGTATGGTCTGAAACCGGGCACTTGCAAGATGACAGTTATCGCTGACAACGGGCTGACCGCCGAATGTGAGGTGGAGGTCAGTGCCGAGGTAGCCGGCGGCACGTGCTATGTGCTTCCGGGCGAGCAGGCCATGACGGGGCAGGAAGATCTCGCGGCGCGGCAATTACGGCAGCAGGTCAGCGTGTCCGTCGGCGCGTATCAAAAGGTGATTTTCGAGGAACTGGTGACTTTCTGTTATGCGGAAACACCCAGCCGTGTCCTGGCCTGTGACAGCGACGACCCCGAGGTGGCGCGTGTCGCTGGTATCTGCCTTGACGGCTGGGTCGTCGAGGGCCTCAAACCCGGCCGATGCACGCTGGAGATACGCACCGCCGACGTCACAGTCGCCGCATGTGAAATCACCGTGACGGCGTAGCCGCCATGAGCTGGGCGATTGCGACCTATCGTGGATAATAAAACTGCCGCGCAACGTGTCACAACGTTGCGCGGCAGTTTACTTTATAGCAAATGCTTAGAAGGGGCTAAAGCAGCTGGTATCGATGGCGTTGTACAGCAGCTGCGCCGCCTCGTCACGGAGTGCGTTGTCCAGCGGTTTGAGCTTGCCGTTGCTGCCGTTGACAACGCGGGCGTTAATCAGCGATTGGAGCGGCGCCTTGGCGTAGTCGGCGACGCTGTCCCAGTCGGAGAAGGTGATGTCGCGCTGAAAACCGTCAAACAGCACGCCTTTAACTTCGGCGGCCCGTGCCAGCAGCGTCATCATGTCCTGTCGCGTGATGCTGGCGTTGGGGCTGAAGTTGCCCTTGTAGCCGGTGGCAATGCCCAGCGCCTTGGCAGTCATCAGATGCTGGTAGTAAAACTTGTCGCTGTCGGTGGCGTCGGCAAAGGGCGTCACGTTCGTGGTGTCGGCCTCCAGCGTCAGCATGCGCATCAGCATGGTGATGAACTCGGCACGGGTGACACACCTATCGGGCCCAAATTGGAAATAGCGATCAGGCCCAACTTTGTCGACGGCGACGCCGCCCACGATGCCACGCGCCTGAAGACCCTGTATGGCGGGGTGGGCCCAGTTGCGTTTAGCCACATCGATAAAGTCGACCGGCGGCGTGATCTGCACGCCATAGGTGCCGCCGCAGAAATAAGGAACCATCAGCTCATAGCAGACGGTATCCAGACCAACATAGTCGTCAAAGGATGTGAGCGGCAGCACACTGCCGTTGCGCGTCATCACGTGGCGCGAAAAGTCGGTGACGCCGTTGGTGTCGCGTTTCGCCCACAGCTGCAGCGGCACGAGACTGGTCCAATCGGTCGAGCCGTTGGCCGTAAAGGTCAGCGTCAGCGTTTCGCCCGCCTCCATCTTTATGTTAAAGCTGGTCGGCTTGTTTTCGCCAAAGACATCGCGCTGTAAATTAAAGCGGAAGTCACCAATGACAATGATCGCGCCGTGATTGTCGTTGTCAAACCAGTCGACCGGCCAGTCGATGGACAGACGGTCGGTGCCCGTAATCGTGAGCACGTCGCCGTAGACTTCTGAATTGACTAAGGTCGGCGCGATGGTGGGCCATTCGCCCGAACCGGCGTCAACGGGATTGCCGTTGATTTGAATGGTCGCCGCGCTCGCGGTCAGCGACGTCGGCAGCAGTGCCAGCGTCAGCGCCAGCAGCAGGGTCAGCGCGATGGTACGCGTGCATTTCGTAGACATAAGTTTTCCTCCAAGAATTTGACAGAAAGTGGAAGTGGACGCGTTGAGTATAGAGAAAAAATAGCTTTAATGCAATTACAGAGCGTTTACAAAAAAGTTACAAGTCAATGACACAGGAAATAAAATGCAGCCAATTGGCAAAAAAAACAGGTGACATAATCAGTTGACAAAGCGACAGCCCCGACATAGGTCGGGGCTGTCGGTATCGCGTTAAAAGAGGCTGGCGTCGACGTTAATGAAGTTGGCCAGCACCTGTGCGGTTTCGGCGCGCGTGGTGTATTGCTGCGGATGGATTAAGCCCTTGCTGCCGTTGACAATGCCCAGCAGCGTCAGTCGGTGGATGTGCGGCACGGCGTAGGCCGATACGTTGTTCCAGTCCTTAAACGGCTCACGCGGCGTCGTTGCGATGTATTGACTGAGGTGGTCGTCCATGTGCAGCGTGACAATCGAGCGCGACAGCATGGCAAACAGCTCCTCGCGCTTGATGCGCGCGTTGGGGTTGAAACGACCGGCGCTGTCGCCGCCAACGATGCCCAGCTTTTTGGCCGCCAGCACGTGCGGCGCGTAATACTGATTGCTCGGCACGTCGGGAAACTGGGCTACGCCGCTGGTGTCAACAGTGACTGCCAACGTGCGCATCAGCATGGTGATAAACTCGCCGCGGGTAATCGATTTGGCGGGCGAGAAGTTGCCGCCGCCGGTGCCGCGCACGATGTCGCGGGCGTTCAGCAGCTGCACGGCCGGTTGGGCCCAGTGCTTGGCAGCCATGTCGTTGAAAGACTTGAACGACGAGGACATAACGGCAAACGAGCCGCCGCTGTAAACTTTGGTGTCCAGCTGGCCGTAAAAATCATCATCGCCGGGGTAATAGAGGCTGCGCGGCACCGGCTTGCCGTTTTTGCTCATGGCCACGCGCGCGCCGTAATCGTTGGTGTCGTATACCAGCAGCAGTTTCAGCGGCGCGTTGTGGTTGTACCAGCTGCGGTTGCCGTCCAGCACGATGTCCAGCGTCAGCAAAATGCCGTTGGTAACACCCAACTTGAAGCACACACTGCTCGGCGTCTGGGGCAGACCGCGCAGCATGGTAGCCGGCACAATCAAAGCGTAGTTGTGAAACAACAGCTGAATGGTCTCGTCGCTGCCGTCGTACCACGATACCGGCCATTCAATGGCGATGCGGTCGGTGGGTGAGCTGAGCACCAATTCGTTCGACAGTGCGTTGAGCTGCGCCTGTGACAGCACGACCTTGGGATAGGTGTCGTTGGTAGCGGTAAAGGGAATGTCGTTGATGGACACGGTGGCGGCCGAGGCCGACAGGCCGAGCGGCAGCAGCGTCAGCACCAGCGACAGACAGAGCCATAGTGCGCCAAAGCGGCGGGCATGTTTCATGGAAAATTCCTCCTGTTCTTACTATCCTCAGTGTAGCAATCGCCGGCGGCAAAAGCAATTACAGACTGGTGACAAAACAGTAAAGAAAAGTTACACAAATTTCCATGCGCGCGCCGCGTGGCCACCGGCTCCTGCCGCTTAGTACAGCTCAAGACTGGCGCATTTGCCCTGCCGGTGCGTTGTTTCCTATTCGGTTAACACGTCCTCCAGTGTCTCGTATTTACCGGTTTTGTTGTTTTTGACCTTGATGGTTTGCTTGTCTTGGTCTTTGAGCGTCTTATCCTTTGTGGCGGTCTTGTCTTTGGGCAGGGTGGCCGTGTCAACCTCGCGCAGACCCGCTTCTAAAAAGCCGATTTCATATCTGCCGTAGTCGCTGGTGTATTGCATGTACATCACATAGGTTTTGCCCGCTTCAATCACAATGTCCTCATTGGGTATATATGTGGTATACTTTTGCTTTTTCTCTTCGGCGGTCAGGCTCGTGCAATAGCCACCCTTTGCTTTCTGAGCCTCGGTCAGCGACTTTTCATATTCAGCCCAGCTGATGGTGCCGCCCAATCGGACAAAAGGGATTACCTCTTGTGCGATGTCGCCCTTGATTACCTTGTCGACCTTGATTTGTCCGATAGTCATCGTGGCAGTATACATGTTTTCTTTCGGGTTGTAATTGATAGCGCCGTCAATTGACTGCACCGTACCAATGATAATGGAATCACAATACTCATTTCGTACGGTGGAATCATAGATGTTCATGATCAGATCCATCGATGAGGTCTCGGTCATAATGATGTCGTCGGGGTCGATGTCGTCCAGATATGAGGTTGAGGTAAGGGTGTCGGCGTCAGTCGGCTCGGCCGTCGGTGCTGCGGTTGTAGTGGTGGTAGGATTAGGGGTGTTGCTGAGTGCAGGGCTGTCGGTCACAACGGCAGCGGCCGGCTCGTCGGGCTTCAACACCAGCACCGCCGTGGCGGCGAGGGCGACAAGAAGGATTACACTAACGGGCAACAGCCAAGTACGCTTTTTCATAAGTCATCCTCCTCAATACTTGCTGTTTATGGCGTCGTTATCTTCTCTTTGCACAGTTTGGATGATTCTGCCTTCCCAGCTTGAGCACACTGCCTGCAACTTATATTTTTAGTATATTCCTGTCATTTTTACGCGTCAATCTGTTGGCGCACAATGTATTCGTAGACTGCACAAGGCGTCAAAGTGCATTGACGAGATTGGCAAAAACAAAACACCGGCAGGGTACTTGACCCTGCCGGTTTCGAAAAAAAGGCGACGCGCTCTGTGCGCGCCGCCTTGTTGTTATGTGTGTGTTAGTACAGGTCGGGGTCGGTGTTGATGAAGTTGGCCAGCAGTTGGGCCGTTTCGGCGCGGGTGGTGTTGGCCAGCGGGTTGACTTTGCCGTTGGAGCCGTTGACAATGCCCAGCTTGGCCAGCAGCTCTATCTCCGGCTTGGCGTAACTGGCGATTTTGTTGGCGTCGGCAAACGGCGCAACGGTCTCATAGGCCAGCTCCGGCAGCATGTAGTTGGCGATTTTGAGCTTTACAATGGCGCGCGCCAGCATGGTGAACATATCCTGACGCGTAATTTTGGCGTCGGGATTGAACTTGCCGCCGCTGCCGCCGACAATGCCCAACTTCTTGGCTGCCAGCGCCGCGCTGTAATAGAACTCCTTGGTGTTGGCCGCGTCGGGGAAGGGCGTGGTGCCGGCAGTGCTGACGTTGATGTTGAGCATACGCATCAGCATGGTGACAAACTCGGCGCGTGTGATTTGACGGGAGGGCGCGTACTGATTCTTGCCCACGCCGCCCACGATGCCGCGCGCGTTGAGGAACTGCACTGCCTTGTAGGCCCAGTGCGAGGTGGTTACGTCGCTAAACGGCATGACCGCCGACGAGGAAACGCCGTAGGTGCCACCGCCGTAGATTTTGGCCTCCATATTGTTGCCGTCCTTGCTATCGAGCTGGTAGAGGCTACGAGCCCAGGGCTTGCCGTCTTTTGTAACGACCACACGCTGCTGCATGGCGCTGCCGGCGTCGTGGCTCTTAAACAGCAGGACGGGGTACTGGTAGTTGTACCAAGGTTTTGAGCCGTTGTATGTCATGCCCAGCGTCAACGAGCTGGCGGCATTCATCTTTATGTTGAAACTGGTCGGCGTCGTCAGCCCGGTCATCATGTCGTCAAAGATAAGCAACGGATAATCGTTCATGAAGAGCACCGCAACTTCGTCGCTGGCGCTAAACCAGTTGGCCGGCCAGTTGATGGATACGCGGTTGTTGGGTGCTTCGATAAACAGTACGCTGTCAAGCTCCTGCAAATCGGCCGCCGTCAGCGTGACAACAGGGTAGGTGTCGTTGCTGGCGGTATAGGGCGAGCCGTTGATGTAAACGGTGGCGGCATCGGCGGCCAAACCAAGCGGGACAATAGAGAGCACCAGCGTCAGGCAGACGAAAAACGAGAGGCAACGACGCTTGGCAGAGTGGCGTGAAATCATGACAGGTACCTCCTAACGTGTTGTTTTCAGTGTATCATGCGGTGAGCTGCTTGGCAAGGCATTTATTAAGGGGAAAATGCGGGGTTACGGCGCGAGAATTGTCGCATTGTCACGGAAGTCTATGGGGCCGACCGGACCAGCTGCCGGTACCGCTCCATCAGTGCCGCGACGCAGCCGGCCTCGGTCGTGTCTTTGATTGAAAAACCGTACAGCTTCATCACGGCGGCGTCAAGCGTACGGTGTGCCTTGAGCAACTCGGGCGGCATGGTCAGCGGGTCGTACAGGTCGGCCAGCGAGCTGCCGGCAAACAGCGCCCGCGCATCGATCACGGCCTGCGCCAGCACTTCAATGGCCGCCTGTTGCTCGTTTGAGGCAGCCGGCCACGGAAAGTTGTTGTAGACGATGTCCTTGGAGTAGCGGTAGTCACTTTTCAAGCGTCCGCAGACGGTGCGCACCCACGCCATGTGGACGTTGGAGGTGAGAATGCCGAAGTGGTAGAGCGTGGCATCGGGGATGATTTCTACGCTGTCACTGCAGATGACATCAGGCGTCAAGAAACCCATAGGGATATATCTGCGCCGTTCGGATGACACGCGGGGCACAACAATGTAATTTGAATCGGGCATGTTCTCAACGTGAAAGCGGCGTGGCGTATCGGCCAATTTGCGCGTTGGCGCGCTGCTGCTGGCAAGACGAAATTGCCTAACCGCTTCAATGCGTTTCATGGCTTCGGGCATTTTCCGCAACTCGGCAGGGGGGCAATCTCCCAGCCATAGGCAATGTCGCCGGTATCCGTTGATGAACTCGTCGGAGCCAACCCAAGGACGGAACCATTTGGCAGCCTGTGGTTCTTTGCGCAAGAAGTCTTCCTTTTCCGGCTCGGTAAAAAGGTAGTTGCCGCCATCAATGGGC
Source organism: Oscillospiraceae bacterium (assembly GCA_031549605.1). Taxonomy (GTDB): domain Bacteria; phylum Bacillota; class Clostridia; order Oscillospirales; family UBA929; genus WRAI01. The sequence goes on from JAVBPM010000041.1 coordinate 33,094, forward strand.
TTGTTTCCAATGCCAATTGGGGGCACATTGCAGAGCGGGGTTCTGCGGCTTTCGACAAAAATATCAGGCGCATTGACAAGATATGAATTGATATTATCCGCGATTGTTATCACATCACCGTCGTACAAGGCTCTATGGGCATTGTGTGCCGCGCTGAACCCGACAATCACGCAGTGCACCGCCGCTTTGCCTTTGGCCTCGTTGCTCCATTTGAACGTGCGGTAGCCAAAGTCAATGTGAATGCCGAACAGCTCAAACAGCGGCTTCCACACAGCGGCAACCTGCTCACCCTGCGTAATCGAGTTGGTTGAGACAAAGGCGGCGCGTATTTGGGTCGATGCCAGCAGTTGAGCCGCTTTGAAATACCACGCGGCAACGTAGTCGATGATTCCGGAGCCTTTGCACGGAGCGCCTTTGTCGTCAATGTATATCCGTACAATATCGTTACGTTGTTCGTCGCTCATCATCTTCGAGCCCACAAACGGCGGGTTGCCGAGGATATAGCTCAACGTCTGCTTGGGCACAACATCCTGCCAGTCAAGGCCAAGCGCGTTGCCGTGGGCGATGGTGGCGCTCTGCGTCAGCGGCAAACGGGCGTAGTAGCTGCCAAACTGTTCCGAGGCGCGCAGGTTCATCTGGTGGTCCATCAGCCACATGCCCACCTGCGCGATCTGGCACGGGAAATCCTCGACCTCAATGCCGTAAAACTGCTCGACGCTGACCTTGAGCAGATGCGTGAAGTCGAGCTCCAGCTGGTTGGAGTTCGATTTCATCTTCAGCACCTCAAGCTCCAGCAGCCGCAGCTCGCGGTAGGTAATGATCAAAAAATTGCCGCAGCCGCAGGCCGGATCGAAAAACGTCAAACGACTGATCTTGTCGTGAAAGCGGTCGAGCGCGGTGGGGTCGGTTTTAACGCGGTCAAACTCCCGCCACAGCTCGTCCATAAACAGCGGGTTAATCAGCTTGAGAATGTTCTCTTCGCTGGTGTAGTGCGCGCCCAGCTCGCGCCGCTGACTTTTGTCCATAACGCCCTGAAACATGGCGCCAAAAATCGCGGGCGAGATCTTGTTCCAGTCAAAATGCAGGCAGTCGAGCAGCGCCTGGCGCATGGTGGTGTCAAAGTCGGCCAGCGGCAGCACCGTCGCGAACAGGCCGCCGTTGATGTAGCGGAACTGCTTCAGCTCGTCGGACAGCAGCGTCTTTTTGGCGCGCACGTCCTCCGGCATGTTGAGCACCTCAAAGAGTCGGGCGATGCGGTCGGACAGGTCGGAGCCGTCCGGCTTGGAGTTTTCAATGTAGCCAAACAGGCTGTCCTGCGGAAAGATGCCGGTGTCGTCGGCAAACAGGCAGAACAGCAGGCGCACCAGATAGACCTCCAGATCGTGGCCGTCGTAGCCGTGCAGCTTGAGTGCGTCGTGCAGCTTGGCCATCTTTTCGGCCGCCTTGACGTTGACCTCGACCTGGTCCTCGCGCGTGCGCTCGGTGGTATAGCCGGCGATGTTGGCAAAGCGCTTGATGTGCTTGCGCAGGTCTTTGGTTTTAAAGTTAAACAGCTCGTTGGTCGAGCGGCGGCAGAGCCTGATGGTTTCAAAGTCGCACACCATCCACAGGTCGGGCACCTCGTCCTCCGGCAGGTGCTGCATGTAGTTTTGCAGCTGCTGAAAGGCTGCGGTCAGGTCCTTGCCCCGCGACTTCATCTCAATGGCGATTTGACCCTTCCACAGGTAGTCGATGTAGCCCGTCTTGCCGGCCGACAGCGGCACCTTGTACTCAAAATCGCCCACCGAAACGGGGTCGGCGACGCCAAAAACGCGCAGAAAATCAGTTTCAAAGCTTTGCGCCTGTGCCTCTTCGTTGTGCGCTGATTTCCACCGCTTGGCAAAGGCGACGGCGTTGGCCTGTATGTCTTCCCACGTCAGCTGCATGGCTGCAATACCCCCCGATTGTGTGTTTGGTTGTTGACAACAGTATAATCGATTGGCGATGCGATGGCAAGCAATAGCAAACCGGCAGGGCGTTTGCCCTGCCGGTGCTTTATTAATTGTGTGCTTAGCGGTTGGTGTCGTAGACAAGCATGTTGGCCAGTACCTTGGCGGCCATGCCGCGTGTGGCCAGCATCATGGGCAGCATCTTGCCGCCGCTGCCGTTGACTACCATGTTTTCCACCAGCGCCTGAATGGGCGCCTTGGCGTAGCTGTCGACCTGAGCCCAGTCGCTAAAGACCGGCATGGGGCGCAGCGGGGAGGTTCTCAGCATATTGAACTTGTTCATCGCGCGCGACAGAATGACAAACATATCCTGACGCGTAATGTTGGCGTTGGGGTTGAAGTTGCCCTTGCTGTCGCCGCCCACGAGACCCAGCGCCTTGGCCTTCAGTACCGCGTCGGCGTAGAACTGACCCGATGTGACGTCGGCAAACTGTGTGGTCTTGCCGGTGTCGACCGTGACGTTGAGCGTACGCATAATCATGACGACAAACTGTGCGCGGGTCAGCAGACCGTCGGCGTCAAACTGGCCGCCGCCGACACCGCCGGCCACGCCGCGCGCGTCAACAAACTGCACCGGCGCGTACGGCCAGTAGGTGGTTGGCAGGTCGATAAACTCGTTTTGCTTGGCAACCTTGGCGGCAAACGTGCCGTTGGTGTACACCACGCCGGTCAACACGCCGCTCTTGAGGTTGCTGCGGGCGACGGTCGTGCCGTTGCGGGTCATGACAATGTGGTCGGCGCGGTTGCTGCCCAGCTGTGAGGTGGGGTAGGCCAGCTTAACAATCATGGGCTGCTTGTCGTTGTACCAGCTGATGCCGCTACCGGCGTTGGCCAGCGTAACAGCAGCGCCGGTCGCGCCGCCGAACTCGAGCGTCAGCGCCGTTTTGCTGCCGGTGTAAGTGGCCAGCAGGCTGTCGTTGAGAATGACGCTGTTACTGTTGAGTTTGACGGTCTTGGTGTCGCCCGATTTGTCAAACCAGCTGCCGTTGAGGTTGAGCTT
>JAVBPM010000087.1:0-14813 GCA_031549605.1 Oscillospiraceae bacterium
ACAGAACACTTCTCAACACCGAAACACGACCCGCCATTGCGATGGCCTGCTCGTATTTCGGTGTTGCTTGCGTTCTGCCAAGACGCTCAGCCGCAGTCGTAACGGTTCAGCCGGCTCAAGCCATGGCGCGCATCATAATAACAACCGCGCGCACCAGCTCGTCGGTCAGGTTGAGCTTGCCGCCGCCGGTGCCGCCTAGATAACCGCGGTCAATCGCCTGCTGTACATAGCTCTGCGCCCAGACCGGCAGCTCCTCGACGGTGTTGTACACCGGCACATTCACCTTCTGCTCCAGCGCGTCAACGCGTTCGCTCAGCGCCTCAATCATACCTTTCAGCTCCTCATATTGCGTCATAGTCAGCTCTCCCTCAAAGTCCTCATAGCGCGGCCGGGCGTAGCCGGCAATCATGTTGTACGACAGCGCGTAGCTCTTGGCAACGACCGCGCCGCCGTTGGCAACAACGCCCGATTGGGCGCTGGTGTTGCCCTCAATGGTGTACGCACGCCCGTTTTTTACGTCGGTCACCAGCCCGACATGACCCTGCGTGGTCGGGTCGGGCGCGTACTTAAACAATATCAAATCGCCCCGTTTGGGGTTGTTTTCCACCCAGATTCCCATTTTCTTAAACATCCGCGTGCCGGTCGTGCAGCCGGCAAAGTGCGGCAACAGCGCCTGTTGAACGTCCGCGCCCAGCGCGCGGTAAAACACGTCGCTGACAAACATCGCGCACCACGGCTCGGCCTGCAGTGCGATGCCAAAATAGTCACGGTACCACTTGGCAAAAATCGTGTAGTTGTCGCGTCCGGCGTGCTTGGTCTTGTCAATCAAATAGTCCTCGTCATAGGCGTCGGCGCTGTCGGGCGGCCTCTTTTTCTCGAGGTAGCCCAGCCAGCTACCGGCCTCAGTGAGTACAGCGTCAATCAGTGACATGGCTTCACCTGCTTTCGTTAGTCGACAAAAAATGTCTTGGTTCAGCATATGCGGCGCGGCTATTGCGCGCCACTCACCGGCAGCGCCAGCCAACCGCGCAGCTCGTCAGCGCCCACAGCACCCAGCCCAACGCCCTGCGCCAGCTGGGCAAAGGTCTCGGCACTGTCCTCAATCAGCGCGTAGCTCCAGTCAAATTTCAATTCAGCCTTGCCGCCCATGGGCAGCCGGCAGACGTCGGCCAGCACGTTGCAGGCAAACAGCAGCTGGTTCAGCCCGCGCTCGATTTCACCGCGCAGCGCATCAACCAGCGAAAAGGTGTCGACCGTCGAGCGCTTGATGGCGGTAGCCGTCGCGTCGGCGGCGGCCAAATCGGTCAGCACGCCGCGGTTGACGCCAATGGCCTTTTCCAGCAGCCCCAGCCGGAAGTTAACAGCGTCGCTCAACGCGCCGACGCGCATGTCGGGCGAGTAAATCTCAAAGAAGGGCTTGTCGTCAATGCCACCGGCGGCGTCAAATTTCTTAAAGATGTTGGCCTGCGGCAGCAGACGCTCGCGTCCGGCGTCATCGCGCTTAAACAGCCGGTAGTCGGCGCCGATAAAGGTGCGCTTGTCGACAATCTCGCTCTGAAAAATGTCGAGCTGCTCCAAAATCTCGACCATCAGCGTCTCGCAGCCAAAGGTCACCGGTACGCCAAACAGCGACTGGCCGTCGCGGCGGTCGTCAACCGGGCACTTGACCCAGCCGAACAAATGGCCAAACACGCCGCGCATCTCCTGCCGCGCCGGCAGCTCGGCCCACGCCGCGCAGCCGGTCAGCGGCACCTCGCGCCCGTTTTTCAGCGCGCGCTGCTCGATTACATAGCCGCCCTTGCCGTCGCGGCTGTGCAGCTCCACGCGCACCAGCTCGCCGTCGGCACTGTCGAAGGTCTCGGCGACAAAGGCAATCTTGCGAATGTCGCTGCCGCTGCGCTCCAGCACGACAGCGCGGTCTTGGTTAAGCAGCTCGACCTCCAGCCGCCCGTCGCACACGCGCGGCTTCAGCACCACGCCACCGACGCCCAGCGCCCGCGCCGCGACAATCTTCAGCTTGTCCAGCACGGGGTTGACCGCCTCAGCCAGCAGCAGCGCGCGCTTGCCCGCGCCCACCAGCGCGACATCGCTGTCGCTGCAAGCGACGTTGGCGATCTTGTTGGCCACCACCGCCGTCAAATTCAGCTTGGCGCACTCAGCGTACTTGCGCCCAAAGCCCTCGTAGCGCACACTCTCGGCCTCCGACGTGCCGCCAGCCCCCGCCAACCGTTTCAGCCATTGCCATAGTTTACTAAACATACGATTCCTCCTGTTTTTGTTCTTTCTATCCGAAAAGCGCCCACCTTTGACAGCCGACGCACAAACGACTATAATAACGACACTCCATACATTGAGGTGACACACTTGAAAACACGCATCAAAGCGCTGCTGCTGTTGCTGATGCTGACGCTGTCAGCCTGCACCGCCGCACCAACGCCCACGCCGCGCCCGACGCTCAACCACGACATCGAGCCGCTGCCGGAGACCAACGAGTTGAAAGCGGTACTGCTGATGAATGGCCTTGACTTTGCCATGGTTACAGACCCCGACGAGCTGGCGGCTTTTGAGCGGTTGCAGCCTACGCTGATAGAAGGCAAGTATTCGCCAGACCGCGACGCTCAGATCTGCTGGATCCAGCAGATCCGCACAGGCGCCGGTGACGACGAGTTTCGCTGCTACATCGACGACCAGCCGGCCGCTGCCAAAGCGTGGCTGACAACGCAGACAGAGGGCGACAAGCACTTTTCGCTGTACTATGCCGCTGTTGACAGCACCACCGACATGACAGAACTAAGCCAGCGACTGGCGCAGCGTGACATTGTCGTCAGCTACAACGACTCGCCCGCAACCGCAACGCCGGCAGAGATGCGCCCGTACATCGCACTGACCCGCGTGCTGGCAGAAAACGAAACCGAGACCAACTACGCCACACCGCAGACGCTGGGCGACTACGAGCCGGACGACGTCTTTATCCCGTGGGTCAACGCCATAGCCGCGTCGTGCGATATTGCGTTTGCCGCCCAATGTCAACCCGCTTCGCTCTTTAACAATCGGCGCGCTCTTTTCCTTTTTTTAGACCATCGTTTGGACAATGACCAAGCCAAGAATCTGCAGCCCACTGTCATTCAACAACTCGCGCAACAAAACGACGCAACCGTGCTGGGCAGCGTCGTCATGACGTTAAATTCTCCGCGTATGCGCTGGCTGCTGCTGTATACCGCGCGCGAATGCTCGAATGAAGAATGGATGCAGCTGTGTCAGCAAGAGCAGCTGTTTGCTATGGGACCCGGCCGCCCAACGCTGGACATCACCAAGGTCGAAGGCTTTGTCGACTATGGAAACGGCACACACACCGCGCTTTCCTTCGTGCTGGAACGGAACAAGGGCGGTACGCTGTACTATCACGACACTGTCGATTTTAATCCGCTGACCGACCCGTGGCCCACGAGCGAAACCAGCCAGCCACTCACATTCGAGGAGGACGATGACTTTACGGCCATGGTGACGTCGCTGTCCAACTTCGAGGTGCAGACCATACCCAACGACCTGGGCATCGGCAACGACGCCAGCAGCTACTACGAGTACCTGCGCGTAACCATTGACGGCAAAACCTACACCTGCGGCGGTCAGGGTAATCAGGACTACGACTTCCGTTACAACGCCGCCATAACAGCCGTCGACAGAGCCTGCTCCTTCCGGCAGTATATCGCAGATGATATTAAACAGGAGCTTCAGCAGGAGGAAACGGCTGCGCCGTAGCACGTGCTATCGGCTCACGCGGCGCGTAACCCTAACGCCTGCCGCCAGTCACGCTTGGTCAGAACACTTCTCAACACCGAAACACGACCCGCCATTGCGTTGGCCTGCTCGTATTTCGGTGTTGCTTGCGTTCTGCCAAGTCACCTTTTGCGTATCGCTAAGCCTTCACCCGGCTCAAGCCATGAAGATCGGCACTCGCCGGCCGTAGGCCAAGCGCTACGGTAAAAGGCGCTTGGACAGAACACCTTACAAACTCAAAACGTCCGCCATGACATTGCGATGTCAAAGCGGCCATTCCGAGTTTGCTTGTGTTCTGCCAAGTCACCTTTTGCGTATCGCTAAGCCTTCACCCGGCTCAAGCCATGCCATTCCTCCACACCCCATTACACGCATAGCGCACGGCGTCGATGCAGTGGTTGTCGCGGTCGGGATACCCCGGCTCGTAGCCGCCCTCGGCGTCCTTTTGGTATTCGTACTGACTCATTTCAGCCGCCGTTTTGGGCGTTCGCAGCGGGTCAATGACAATCGCCGCCAGCCCTTGCAGCCACTGCATCGAGTAGCGCAGGCTGCCGGGGCCCTTGCTGGCGGCCAGCGCGCCGTACAGCCCCAGCTCGCGCAGGTCGGCAATCGAGCGCCGGTCGCTGTTGTCGCAAATCAGCGGCTCGTCATGTAGCACGCCGCGCGTTGTCAGCGCGTCGTACACCTCGCGGGCGCTGGCACGCGTCTGCACCCACTCGTCAAACACCGTCAGCACACGCCGCGATGCGTCGTAGTGACAGCCGACATAGGCGGTCGGGTCGGGAAAATAGCCCCAATCCAGCCCGTGCAGCCGCCGCTCCAGCCCGTTGACAAGCGCGTCATCCAGCGACTGCAAGCGCAGGTTGTGAAACACCAACCCCTCAGCCGCGCCCCACTCGCCGCACGCCGCCACGCGCCAGCGCGCCGGATCGCGCGTTTTCATGTCGTCAAACAGCCGCTTGTCGGCGGCGTCGAGAAACTCGTTGTCGGCGTAGGTGGTGGTCAGCGCCAGCAGGTCGGCCGACGGCGGCGGGTCAAAAAACCGCGCCTTGAGCCAGTGCCGCGCGTGCCACGGGTTAAAGGTCAGCGTCACCTGCTTAAACAGCGGCGGCTCGACATGGCCGCGAATCGACTCGTCGAGCAGGTTAAAGTCAGCCTCGCAGCCCAGCTCGTACGCCTCCTCGACCCACAGCCAGCACAGCTGCCCGACGTTGACGGTAATCGAGGTAATCTTCATGGCGTCGTCGAGTCCTCGAAAGAGAATCTTTTGCCCCGTCGGGCGATAGACCAGCTCCAGCGGCGACTCGCGGCAATCCCAAAAGGCGCTAACGCCCAGCCGACCAATCGCCCACTTCAACTCGGCATAGCAGCTGTCCTTCAGCGTGCGAAAGACCTTGCGCACCACCAGCAAATTGGCGTCGGGATAGCGCATCATGCGCACAATAAAATTCAACGCCGTCGTCTTCGACTTCTTGCTCGCCCGCCCGCCCTTGACCACGCGATAGCGCCCGCGAAACGCCCAAAAGGCGTCATACCCCCCGCCCACCACCGCGCGCACGTCGACCATCGGCACACCTCCCTTCAAAAAAACAAGCAGCCCGTCACCGGGCCGCCTGTTTTATGCTGCCGTGAGTATACCATAGCGTAGGGGTAAATTACTGTAGACCTGCCCTCGACAGGTTTCGACACTTTGTAACTCTTTGGCATAAATCTGTAACCGCTTTGTCATTGTATCGCCCCGCAAAGAGGGCTATACTGGGCGCAAATGCAGCCCTTTTCCAATAAAAGGAGTGAAGCGTCATGACCCGCCGCCTGCTGCCCCTGCTGCTCGCGCTGCTACTTTGCACCGCCTGCGGCGGCAAAACCGCGCCGCCGTCACCTTCACCCACCGCCACGCCAACGGCAACGCCAACGCCCAAGCCGCTGAAGCTGGCGGAGGCGCTGACGACGTATCTAACCTACCCCAAAGGCGGCGAGCGCCTGGCCGACCCCGACGTGCTGGCAAAGCTGACGTTGCACGCGTCCGCCGCCGTGGATGGTCAGTTCTTCCACGCCATTACGGTAACGGGCAGCATCGGCAACTATGACCGTCTGGGCTGGGCCGATTGCAACCGGTACCTCATCGACTTTTCCAAGCAGCCGGGCATCACCGACAAGACTGGCGCGCCGCTCACCAAGCTGGAGATCATCTACTGGCCGGAGGCCGACTGCTTCGCCACGCTGTTAAATGGCAACGTCGACGACCCCTTTGACTTGCTCGACAACGCCAATCCGACCGACCTCACCGGTCGACTGCTGGAGTACTTCAGTTCCTCGCCGGGTTCGCTGCCGACACCGACCAAGCGCTACGAGTTCTTCGACGCCGTGCGCCTGCTGGCCGACTACCTTGCCGTCAAAGGCCCCGACACACTGGCCGTCGAAATGATTGAGCCGCAGGCCAATTTTGACGTGTCGGGCGAGGTCAACGAGCCGTGGATCTTTGACATCTCGCCCACAGACGCCGAGCCGCAGATGGTGGTCATCGACACGGTCAAGCAAACGGTCGAGCCGCTTGGCGACGCACAAATCATCACGCAGTCCCACCTGCCGCCGTCCGGCGGCCAGCTAATCAAGCCCAACGACCAACTGCTGGCGGAGGTTTACAGCAACGGCCCCGAACGCTTCATACCCACCGACAACGGCTTTTCGCTGCTGTACGACGGCGGCCTGTACCACCTTAGCACCAAAACGGGCGCTGTTACCTGCCTAAAGCGCACGCTGGCGTCGTCGCTGGTCACCAGTGACAGCTACCCCACCTACCGCATTAGCGACAGCGGCCTGCTGCTTTACGATAAGAACGGCGCGCGGCAGTACGACGCTTCGGGGCGACTGCTCAAGAAAGTCGACATACCCTTCGACGACTACGTGAAGCGCCTCTCCTACCGCTACGGCTACTCGGTCACTTACAGCGACGACCTGTCGCTGACGGCGATCAGCTCCGACCAACACTACACACTTATCTTTGACAACAAGACCAAGCTGGTCATCAACACAATCTACGCCGAGAGCATCGACTTTGAGCCCAACAGCACGCGCATGCGCGGCGTTGACCTGAAGTACCCCAACGCCGACGGCATCCCAGAGACAGTGGCGGGTTGCTTCACCTTCGACCCGCGCAGCAACCAGCCGCCCAAGCTGGACAAAACCCAGCCGAAGCCGGACAAAAACGCACCCGAAATCGACGGCTACTACCTGTCCTTCGACGACGAGCGCCGACCCATAACGCCGGACGAGAAATGCACCCTGCCGCACTACCTCAACGGCCAAAAGGACGCGACCGCCACCTTTAGCGCCGACCCCTTCAACGGCTTGGCGTACACGCTGTCGGTCGATTACAGCGGCGACGGCTACTGCCTGCTCACCGCCAAGCAGTGCAGCCTAGCCAACAACCGCTGCCTGCTCCTGCTGCGCGACGGCGACACCACCGCTTCGCCGGTGGTCTATAGCAGCGCCGACACCTATCTGATGGACGTCAGCGGCGACGGCGCGCTGTTGTTACGCAACAGCGATGGCACGTCGGGCTACACCATCGTCCGGCGCTAACGACAGGAGGTGTCTACGATGAAAGCAACACTGCGCGCCATCATGGCGCTGATACTCTGCCTAACGCTCTGCCTGTCGCTGGCCATCGGCGCGCCTGAACCGGCTGCGCCGACGGTGCTTGACTTAGACGGCAAGCCAACCTGCACGCTGCTGGAACTCACATACAGCGGCAGCTTCACCCACGCCGCCGTCGCCCACGACGTCACCGGCAAAACGATGCTGCTGGCGCTGGCTACGCTGGACAAATCGGCCGCGCGCCAAGCGGTGACGTTGCTGACCGTCGACGCCAAAAGCGGCGCGGTCAAACGCACGGTTACCCAGCAGCTGCCCGCCTTTGAAGGCACCACTGTTGTCGACCTGTGGCTGACAGCGCTGCCCGACATCAACGGCAGCTGGATTGTCAGCGCCACGCCGCGGCTCAGCGGCGCTGAGCCCGACAGCACAACCATCGGCAGCGCCCGCGGCCTGCGTGTCGACAGCCAGCTGCGCGTCAAAACCCAGCTCTCCTCCGGGCCGTTTGACGGACTGAACACCTGCTACGGCTACACTATATTCGAAAAGAGCGACGTCTCGGGCATCAGCATCGCCACAGTCGGCCACTACCCCAGGACGCACCTCTGTCTGTTGGCGCAAACCTACGCCGACTTCGGCTACCGCGAGCTGATGGTACTACCGCTGGAGGGCGACAACGCCGTATTGGGCGCGCGCTTTTTAACCGGCGACGACAACACCGTCCAGCTGCTGTATACCGACGACCGCTACCGCCAATACAATGTTGAAAGCGGCAAGCTGACCGACGCCGACGCGCGCCTGATTCCGCTGCAAAACGGGACGCTGTTTTCGCTGCCGGGCAGCACGCCGGCCTACACCAGCGACACCGACGATCAGTCCTACGAAGACCAGCGCAACACGCTGACCAAGAGTAGCCGCTACACCCACTACGAGCGCGACGGCGGTCAGCTGTACGCCATGCGGATGGTCAAAACCGACAGCCAACAGCGCGTCTCGCAGTACAACTATGGCGAGGCGTGGAGCTACCGCCACCTGCTGACCTGCTCGCTGGACTACCAAATCGTGCTGACCTCCAACGGCGGCGCACTGCTCCAACAACGCGACCGGCTCTACGTCGCGCTGCCCACCATCGAAGTGCATGAATTCGGCCCCGACCTCGGCCAGCCACCCGCGTGACGCGGCGGGCGCGAAGCGCTGCTGCAAACCTAAAAGGAGGCACGCGCCATGACCCGTCGACTACTACCCCTGCTGCTCGCGCTGCTGCTTTGCACCGCCTGCGGCGGCAAAACCGCGCCGCCTACTGCCACCGCGACACCTACCGCCTCACCCACTGCCACCGTCTGCCCGACGACAGCGCCATCGCCGACGGCAACGCCCGTCCCGACACCGCAGACGCCCGAGCAGTTTGTAAGCACGCAGCTGGCCGGCCACGAACAGCTGTCGCGACTGACCAATCGAGCCGTTGTCGCGCAGCTGCTGTTGCAGCTGGAAGGCGCGATGAGCTTTGGCCGGCTGGATGCCACAACACTGACCGCCCGCGTCGGCGACTACGACACACTGGGCTGGACCGACTGCAACGTGTACGTTTTTGACTTTACGCGGCAGCTCGACGCTTTTCCACGCATCACCGAGCAGCCGAGCGAACTGGTCACCTTTGTCTACTGGCCGGCAGCCGACGACTGGGCGGTCAGCTACGACGAGTCGAGCGACGACAGCTACGACTTTCTAGACCAAACCAGTTCGACCTCGACGTCGGTGCGGGTGCTGCATCAACTGTCCGGCAGCGCCAAATCGCTGCCGACTGTCGCCGACCGCCATGCTTTTTTTGCCCTGGCCTGCCAGCTTGCAACCTACCTCGACGGCAGCGACTGGCAGCAGCTATTGCCCGCCGGCCACCTCGAGCCGCTGGCCGATGGCGGTTTTGTCGGCTACGCACTCGTCACCGACGCGGCGGGTGCCGTGCGGATGATGACCATGGACTCGCGTAGCGGCACGGTGTTTCCGTCGCCTGACCAGCAGCTGCTCACCGCGCCGCAACTGCCGACCCGGGACGGCGTGGCGCAGGGCGATCTGGTGCCGCTTATCGTCAAAAACAAGTCGCTGCTGTACGGCAACGACGCCAACCCCATCTTTATTCCGACGGCCGACGGTTTCTACCTCTACGCCGCCAACGGCCTCTACCGTATCAACAGCCGCGCCGGCACGGTCAAGTGCCTGCAGCGCTCGTTGGCCAAGCCGCCCCACACCGACCACGAAGATGTGTATACGCAGCTACGCCGCACGGCAAACGGGTTTATGATTTACAACAAACACGGCGCTTGCCGCCTTGACATCAGCGGTCGGCTGCTCCGGCGCGTTACCATTCCCATAGACGACTATATGGAGCAGTTCTGGTACCGCTATGGCTACTCGCTCCAATACAGCGACGACCTGTCGCTGACCATGCTGTCGTCAGACAACAGCTACGCTACTTTTTTCGACAACAACACGCACCGAGTGCTGACCACTGTCATGTACGAGGGCATGGCCTTTGACCCCGCCACCAAGACGCTGAGCGGCAAGTGCCTGTGGCCGTTACGCTCGCGACTAGACCAAAGTACCGAACCGCAGCAGTGGGCCTGGGTCACCTTTGACCCATACAGCGGCAAAGAACCAACCTGTCGGCTCATCGACGAGCCGAACACCGAGACGCGCGAATACATCGGTTCCGATGAGATTGAAACCGGCTACTGTCTGCCCTACGCCGCACAGGACAAGGTCTTTTCGCCCACCACACCGGTGACACTCGCCCATTACACCGACGGCGCGCCCGACGGCACCGTGGCCGTCAGCGCTGACCCTTTCAACGGCGGACGGTTTACCATAGAGGAGCTAATCAGCCTTGACGGCTACTGCCTGCTGCGGGCGCGGCAGACAGCCATCCGAGACAACGCCTGTCTGCTCGCCCTGCGCGACGGCGAGACAACGGCCACGCCGGTACTCTACTTCCCGCGCGACGATGTCGTCACCCACGCCATCAGCGACGACGGACAGCTGTTGCTGCTGGACAACGACGCCTATGGCGACAATCCATACTATTTCATTGTCCGGCCGAAACATAGCAAGGAGGTGCCGCCATGACCCGCCGCCTACTACCCCTGCTGCTCGCGCTGCTGCTTTGCACCGCCTGCGGCGGCAACAGCAAGCCGTCGCAGCCGCCATCGCCGACGGCCAGCCCGACGTCGCCCTTTGACCCGCAGCGGCTGGAGGCGCAAATCGCCGCGCAGCTGGAGGGCAGCGACAACGCCGAGCGCCTGACCAACACGCGGCAGCTGCTGCGCTTAGCGGCGCAGCTTAGGGAGGAGCTGACGCTCGACACCCTCGACGGCACAACGGTCACCGGCCGCGTCGGCGACGTCGATGAGCTGGGCTGGAACGACTGCGACAGCTACAACTTCGCCTTTGCCACCCCACGCGTCGACAGTGTCGGCGAGCACTTCAGCCGGCTGTCAATCATCTACTGGCCCGAGGCCGACGTCTACGCGCGCGTGGTCAACGACAACTACGCCACCGCCTTCTGCGACAACTACGACGCGATGAGCGCCTCGCCCGCCGGCGACCTGCTGGCGTATTTTTGTTACGCCGGCGCGGGCATGGTAGAGCCAGCCGAACGCTACGACTTTTACAACGCCGTGCGCCTGCTGTCGGCGCACCTCAACGCCCACCGCACACCGGCCGCGCTGGCCGCCCTTTACATCCAGACGCCGCCGGGCGGTATATCGCTGGCCAACGCCAACACCGACCCGTGGATCTTCGAGATTGAGGACACCGCCTTCTACAGCCGTCAAGTGCTGTCGGTCGACACCCAAACGGCGCAAATCTCCGTCGTGTCCGGCGCGCAGCTGCTGACAGCTCCGCTGCTGCCGATTGTCAACGGCCACTCGCAGGGCACGCTGGTGAAGGTAAACACCGCGCCGCTGAGGACCGACAACTATGGCACGCCGCTGTTCTACGCCGGCGCCGACTGCTTTATCGCGCTGAACGGCACGGCGCTCTACCGGCTCGACGCGACCACCGGCGCGCTGAGCTGTCTGCAACAGCAGCTAACGCAGCTGCCCGCGCTCAGCGACGATGGCTATCTGGACGACTACCAATACCAGCCCACCCACGACGGGCTGATGCTCTACACCGCCAATGGCGCGCGGGTCTACGGCGCCGACGGCGCGCTGCAGCGCAGCGTCGACATTCCGGTAGACGCCTACAAGCGCGATCTGCCACAGTCGGAAATCTGCCACACGAAGTTCAGCGACGATTTGTCGCTGACAGCCATCAGCACCGCCGACGGAACCACCACGGTGTTTGACAACGCCACGCGCCGCAAGCTGGGCAGCGTCAACACAGACGGCGTATGGTTTGAACCCAACAGCACGATACTAAACGGGACCTGCCAGTTGCCGCCGCGCACTGCTGACGCGTTCGAGCCGCCCAACGGCTGGGTGTCCTACGACCCGCGCAGCGGCCAGCCGCCGCAGTACATGCCCATTGAAGAGCGCGAGACGCCCGACGCACACAGCGACAAGGACATCGAGCGCGAACCCGGCTACGCGCTAGGCGCCGAAAGCGCCGACACCTCCTATACGCCCGACGCGCCGGTGACGCTCCAGCACTACCAAAACGGCGCCGTCGACGACAGCAGCACCTTCACCGCCGACCCGTTTGACGGTCTGTCCTACACGCTGACCGTAGCCGCCAGCCGCGACGGCAGCTGCCTGCTGTTGGCTCGGCAGCGCACCCTGCCGTCCAACCACTGCCTGCTGCTGTACCGTGACGGCCAGCCTACGGCCACGCCGGTCGTATACTACGGCACAGACACGGAGCTGGCAGGCGTAAGCGGCAACACCCTACTGCTAGTCACCTACAGCGAAGAGCTAAACCCCACGTATGTACTCGTCCACCCCTAAAAGGAGGTGCCGTCATGACCCGTCGCCTGCTACCCCTGCTGCTCGCGCTGCTGCTTTGCACCGCCTGCGGCGGCAAAAGCAAGCCGCCTACCACCACCGCGCCGCCGACGGCCAGCCCGACAACCGCGCCGTCGCCAATGCCGACCGCCACGCCGGCTCCGCTGTCCTTCGATCAGCAGCTGGCGGCCCATCTGACGTGCGACGCGGGAGCCGAACGACTGGGCGACCCGGCGCGCCTGTCGGCGCTGGTGTCGCTGCTCAAGGCCGAGTTTACCTTTGACTCGCTGGCCAACGTCGCCACGCGCGCGACGCGCGGCGACTACGCCGCGCTGGGCTGGACGGCCACCGAGCAGTACGTGCTCGACTGCTCCAGGCAGCCGGACATCATCGACAAACGCTACGAGCCGGTCACTCAAATCACGGCCGTTTACTGGCCCGAGGGCGGCGTGTGGCACTTCACGACAAACGTAGGCTACTATAAAGCACTTTTGGTATCCGCCGACCCGCCAATGACAACACTGAAACGGCTGCTGTCACAGATGGGTCGTGGTGCCGCTCTGCTGGAAAACAGCCAAGAACGCTTCGCGTTTTTCGACACGGTGCGGCAGCTGGCCGCCACATTGGACAGCGGCGCGCCACCGTCGTGGGACCTCGCCTGTGCCGAGCTGCTGCCCGACATCCACGGCGGCGACACGCAGCGCTGGACGTTTCTGCTGTCTTCGGCCGACGGACAGCCGCTCAGCGCCTATCAGGCGACCGGCCAAACGCTGACGCTCGTGCCGCGCGACCGCTATTTCCAGCGCCCGACGCTGCCAACCCAAGGCCGGCGCGGCAGCCTGCACGCCGTTGACGGCCTGCCCGACGCCGACAGCCGGACCGTCTACTTCCCCACCGACGGCGGCTTTCTCTATGTCGACGGCACGACGCTGCGGTTCATCAACGCTTCGACCGGCAAGGTCAGCGTTGTCACCGACCGCCTGCCGCAGCCGACGCTTCACGACCAAAGCCAAGACAACGGCAGCACCGACGCCGCGCCGCTGCTGTCCTATCGCTCAGTCGGCGTCAACCTGCTGGTCTACAGCCAAACCGGCGCGCGCCTGGTCAGCCCGACGGGACGGCTGCTCAACAGCGTCGACATCCCGCTTGACGACTACTTGCGGCAGCTAACCTACCGCTCCGGCTTCGACTGTGACTACAGCGACGACCTGACGCTGACGGCGCTGCATTCCGAC
This sequence comes from Oscillospiraceae bacterium, assembly GCA_031549605.1. Taxonomy (GTDB): domain Bacteria; phylum Bacillota; class Clostridia; order Oscillospirales; family UBA929; genus WRAI01. The sequence goes on from JAVBPM010000087.1 coordinate 13,544, forward strand.
CGCGGCTACACGCTGTTTTTCGACAACAACACCCACCGGCAGTTGACCACCATTGACAGCGACGCGCTGGCGTTCGAGCGCGGCAGCACCCGCGTCAGCGGCACGACGCTGTGGCCGCTGCGGCAGCGGGACGCAGAAAACAGCGACGCGCCGCGGCAGAAGGCGTGGGTCAGCTTTGACCCAACCGGCACAGCGCCACCCAGCGCCCAACTGCTGCCCGACGAGCTGATTGACTACCAGGCCGTCGACGGCAAAACGCCGGCCAACACTTACGCCATGCCCCTCTGGCGGCACAGGCCGGTGTATGAGCCAGCTGCGCCGGTAGAGTTCACCCAGTACACGCGCGGCGCGGCGGTAAAAGAATACAGCTTCACCGCCGACCCGTTCAGCGGCAAGCCCTACACCGTCAGGCTGTCCGACTACAGCGGCGAGCTGCTGCTGTTCGGCGCCACGCAGCACAGCGACAGCAGCCAATCGTGTCACCTGCTGCTGCGCGCCGGCCAGCCCAAGGCACAGCCGGTCGTCTACTTCAACACGGCAACCACGCGCGCGCTGGCCATGACAGCAGACGGCGCACTGCTGCTGGCGGTCGACAGCCCCTACACCAACGAGCTGGCCTATTTCACGGTAAGCCGGTAGCAGCGCAGCGCAGCTTCTGGCTTGTATAGGCACCGCCCCGCGTGGTTGCTTCTGGGGGTGGTGTAGAGCCATGGTCGGGTGCGCCGGCATCTGCGCTTTGCTTGATAATAGTGGACGAGACAAGGCAGCGCACCAAAAACGCACACCCCCAGCAAGGTAAAAACCGAGTCTGACTGTAGGCCGCAGCCGAAAGTCAGACAGCGCAGTGGTGTTATGGCACAGCAAAAAACTAAAGCGGCTTTCCCGATGGTCGCAACCGTCGGGAAAACGCCATTTTTTGCCCCACGAGAGGTGCGGGGGTCTCGGGGCAACCCCCCGAGTGTGCTTCTTTGGTTACTTTCTTGCACAAGCAAGAAAGTAACGCCCCCAGGGCGTGCCTAGCTTCTTGGGGTGGTGCGGTGCTTTGGTTGGGTGCGCCGGCATCTGCGCGTGCTATCGGGCACATCACCACCAAGCCCTAAGCGCTGCTGCAAAAGGCTTTTTCCAAAACAGCCGAAAACTCGGAACACCCTACAGGCACGTTGTGCCCGTAGGCCATTCCGAGTGTTTCAGCCGCTTTTGGAAAATCCCTTTTGCGCATCGCTAAGGGTTGGAGGTGCTATGCACCATGCACCATATCCACAATCACCGG
>JAVBPM010000009.1:0-14515 GCA_031549605.1 Oscillospiraceae bacterium
TCGGTGAAGGTATAGCCAGTCAGCGTCTTGAGCGCCGTACCGTTGACACGCGCGCCGGTGACTTTGTAGCCGGCGGCCGGCGTGAAGGTGTAAGCCGCCTGCTTGCCCGTCTGCACGCAGCTAACCGTGCCCGAGCCCGACCTGGAGACGTAAACCTTATTGGTATAGCTGACCGCTGTAATAGTAACGGTTTTGCTGCCAACCGCGCCGCTGCCGTCCTTAGCCGTCGCCTTGACCGTTACGGTACCGGCGGCGGTGGCGGTCAGCTTGCCGGTCTGGTCAATCGTCGCGCTGCCGGTGCCGTTAGCGACGCTCCACGTCACAGCTTTGTTGCCGGCGTTGGCGGGCTGCACGGCGGCGGTATAGGTAGACGTTGTGCCAACGGTGACACTGGCCGCGCCGTTGACGGTAATCCCGGAAACCAGAGCGGGTGTGACGGTGACTGTTTTGGTGCCGCTGACGCCGCTGCCGTCCTTGGCGGTCGCCTTAACGGTCACAGTGCCAACGCCGTTGGCGGTCAGCTTACCGGTTTGGTCAATGGTGGCCGTGCCCGTGCCATTGACAACGCTCCACGTCACGGCTTTATAGGTGGCGTCGACGGGCAACACGGCAACGGAATAGGTGGACGACGAACCGTTGGCGACGCTGGCAGCGCCAAAAACGGCAACAGTGTTGACTTGGACTGAGGTGGCCGTGATGGAGACAATCAGGCTGCCGCTCGCAAAGCTGCCATCCTTGGCGATGGCCTTGACAGTAACGGTGCCCACGCCGGTGGCGGTCAGCTGGCCCGTTTGGTCAATCGTCGCGCTGCCGGTGTCGTTGACAACGCTCCACGTCACGCTCTTGTTGTCGGCGTTGGCGGGTAACACATTGACTGTGTAGGTGGTCTGCGTGCCACGGACAACGCTTTCTGCGCCGTCAACGGTAACTGCGGTCACCAGCCGCGGCGTGATGGTAACGGTTTTGCTGCCGCTGATATTGCTGCCGTCCTTGGCCGTTGCTTTAACGGTCACGGTGCCACTGGCAGTGGCGGTCAGCTGGCCTGTTTGATCAATGGTAGCGCTGCCCGTTCCGTTGACCACGCTCCACGTCACGGCCTTGTTGGTAGTGTTGGCGGGCAGCACAGCCACCGTATAGCTGCTCTGTGCGCCGTTAACAACGCTGGCGGCGCCACTGACCGTGATGGACGTCGCTTTGACGACCGCCGCAGTAATGGTAACGGTTTTGGTGCCGCTGATAGTGCTGCCATCTTTGGCAGTCGCCTTAACGGTCACAGTGCCGACGCCGGTGGCAGTCAGCTTACCGGTTTGGTCAATACTGGCGCTGCCGGTCCCGTTGGCCACACTCCACGTCACGCTCTTATTGCCCGCATTGGCCGGCAGTACAGTGACAGCATAGGTGCTGTCTGTGCCGTTGACAATGCTGTCGGCACCGCTGACCGTGATGGAACTCACCAGCGGCACGGTAATGGTAACGCTTTTGCTCGCACTGACGCCGCTGCCGTCCTTTGCCGTCGCCTTAACGGTCACTGTGCCGGCGCCGGTGGCGGTCAGCTTGCCGGTCTGGTCAATCGTCGCGCTGCCGGTGCCGTTGGTAACGCTCCACGTCACGGCTTTGTTGGTGGTGTTGGCGGGCAGCACCGTGGCGGTATAGTCGCTCTGTGCGCCACTGACAACACTGGCCGAGCCGCCGATGGTGATGGATGTCGCGCTGACAACAGCAGCGGTAATCGTAACGGTTTTTGTGCTACTGACATTGCTGCCGTCCTGTGTGGTGGCCTTGACAGTCACGACACCGACGCCGGTGGCCGTCAGTTGGCCATTTTCGTCAATCGTCGCGCTGCCGGTGCCGTTGGTAACGCTCCAGGTCACGGCTTTGTCGGTGGCATTGGCGGGCAGCACGGTGGCCGTGTAGCTGCTCTGCGTGCCGTTGACAACGCTGTCGGCGCCGCTGACAGCGACCGATGTCGCCAGTACCTCTGACTCGGTAACCGTGACAAGCTTACTGGCCGTGACACCGCTGCCGTCTTTGGCGGTCGCCTTGACGGTCACAGTGCCCACGCCGGTGGCGGTCAGCTGGCCGTTTTGGTCAATCTGAGCGCTGCCGCTACCCATGACCAGACTCCATGTTACACCCTTGTTGCTCGCGTTGGCGGGCAGTACGACCGCTTCGTATTCGCCCGTCAAGCCATTGACAACGCTGTCGGCGCCGTTGATGGTGATACCCGTCACAAACACAACCGGCGTCGAAATAACGACGGATTTGGTGCCTACTACGTTGCTGCCGTCGTTGGCTTTCGCCTTCACGGTCACGGAACCGGCGCTGACGGCCGTCAGCTTACCCGTTGCATCAATGGTGGCACTGCCGGTGCCATTTTCAACACTCCACGTCACCGTTTTATCAGTCGCGTTGGCGGGCAGCACAGCGACAGTGTAGCTGCTCTGCGCGCCGACCAGCAGACTGGCGGCACCGTTGACGGTAACACCCGTCACCTGCACGCCGTTGGTCACGACAAAATTATCGCTGCGCGCGTCGCCCAGATAGTCGACCCAAACGGTCACCGACTTCGGGCTGGCAGCCGCCGCCACGGGCGTAAAGGCAAAGCTGGCAGTCACCGTGCCCGTAGCATTAAACTGATAGCCGGTCAGCGTCAGCGCACTGGCTGCGCCGCCGTCAATGGCAATAGACCCGACAAACTGCGTCGCCAACGGTTTGCGGCTGACCAGCGCGGGCGTATGCGCGGGCTGCGCCGCCGCCGTCATGGTGACAGTCACCGTGCCGTTGCTGGCCGTCACGCCGGTCAGCGTATAGGTTTTCTTCAAGTTGGTGACAGCGGCAGACAGCGATGTCCGCGCGGCCAGCACGGTCGCCTGATCGGTCAAAGTAGCACCCGCCACCGCGCGCGCGTTGGCCACAGCGTCGCTAAACTCAACCCAGCTGTCAGCCGTGTAGTTATCACGGCTATAGCCCGACACCGTCGCCAACAGTTCATTCAACGACGATTTGTCCACACTCGGAACATCGGGCGAGGTAACGCGGATTTCCGCCGCGCTGGAATAGTCATTGCCCGACACGTCTGTCACAGAGGTCACAGACACCAGCTTGACGTATCCGACATTTTCAACCGGCTCGAAGCTGACGGTTTTCCATGTGCTGTCAGCCGCCCACGTGCCGCTGGCGCGCAGCGTAAAGGTTTCGCCATCTTGGCTTGTGTAGACCTCATATTGCTTAATAATACCGTTTGTGCCCTGCTGACGCGGCAGATAGAGCAGCCCGTCGACCGTTGACACCGAAGACGGCAGCCACATCGTAATATAGTGCTGCGAGCGTGCAGCGCCACTCCAAGAGGTGTGCCAAATGGTGCTGGTGTTGTTGTCCAGCACATTGTTCGGACCCTCGCCCGATTGCGAGCTGCCGGCAATAGCGCCCATGCCTGACGGCGGCACCACATTACCGAGCACGTTGGAGACATACGCGGCGCTGGTCTCAACGCCGTAATCCTCCAAAATCAAGTCGCCCAGCAGCTGCAAATCCTCGCCGTTTGTCATGGTCGTGTAGCCGGTATTGTCACGTGCCCATGCCCATTCCATGGCAAACCAGTTGACATTCTGCCACGTACCGCCTTCCACGACAACACGGGCGTTATCGACCCATTTCTGCCAACGCGCTCTGTAGTAGTCATAGGTCAGACCCGCCCACTGACGGTTGGAGTAGTCCTTCAGCCCGCCGCCCTCGGCGTTGGCAATCGAGCCCCACGTCGTAATCAGCGCCCGCGCGTTGAACTCATACAGCTCCTTGGTAAAGTCATCGGTGTCACTCGACAGCCAGTTGGCCTGCGCCAGCCATGTGCCCAGCAAAAACTCGGGCCGCGTGCCCACCACCATATCGACTAAATCTATGATTTCCAAAAACTTATTCGACTGTGCAGTAAAATCCTCTGCATTGCGTGCATTGTACGCGGCGACCATGTCCTTGTGTACCTCTTGCGCCGAATTAGATAGCACCTGCTTAAGCACATCGGCCAGATCATACAGATACGCGTCACTTTCACTCAGCGTCGCGTAATCGGCCAGCAGCAGGCGCGCCGCCTCCTCCAGCGTCTCCTTGTTGTAGGCAATGGCACTGGTGCCCCATGTCGACGCCGCGCCGATGGTCGTGGCTGGCCGCGCGTTGATAACCGACTCGGGCGCGCCCTGTCCGGCGGCATTGTTAGCCGGATTGTACACCGTGTCGTGCAACAGCAGCAAGGCCTCCAGCGCAGACTGGCTAAAGGCGCCGTAACGGCGCGTAACGTAGTCCTGTAGCCACAGCTCGGTGTCAATAACCGACACGCTGTTGGGCGTAGCGCTCCAAATCAATTCAAAGAACAAATCAAACAGCACGGGGTTGCTCATGCTTGCCTCAGGCGTAATGCCGATACCGGCGTTAACCGTCGCGGTGTTCAGCACGCGCGGCACCTCGTTAACCAGATTGTCCATATGGCCCATCAAGCCCATGCGACCGCCAAAGTTGTTAAGCATACAGTACAACCATGGCGTGCTGCCAAACTCCTTGCTGCCGCCGTACGAGGTCGATTCCCAGCGCGGCTCGCGTTCGGCAAAGAGATCGAGCACCAGCGCGTGCGACTTGTTGGCGCCCAACCCCTGAATCAGCGACGTCGACGGGTTGCCACCCCACGCCTGAATAATCCAGATACCCTGCGCGTCAAAGCTCAGCAGCGAGGACATCACACGGCTGCTCACCGTCGACGGCTGCATACCGCCGGTGTTGCCGCCCTCGTGGAACGGGTCGGTGGCGTAGTAGTGCGAGAAGTCGCCATAGACCGCCTTCTGCGCGGCATAGAACTTTGCCGCGTAACTGGCATAAGCCGCCGTGTCGGTTTTCAACATGTCAGGTCGCGTGAAATTGCACCACGAGCCCTGTGTAATGACATCTGCGGCAGCCAGCGTCGTGTCGTGGGTGCGAATGTCGTTGGGCACCATGCCGCTATAGCCCTGCAAAATAGGCGTCATGCCCAGCTTGCGCATAATCAAATGGTTCTTGCGCGCCAGCTCGGTGCGGTCGGCAAACCACGAGTCGTGTAGCGGTCCACCGAAGTTGCTCATATTGGCCATATACGCCCAGGCATAGTAAGCCGGGCCCGCCAAATAGTCTTTAATCTCCTTATGGCTGTAGTTAAGCTCGGTCAGGAAGCGGCGCCAGACCTCCTCCTGACCCGTGGTGTCCAATACGAGGTTGACACCGTTGAGTGCCAGCCAGTCCAGCTCCTTGCGCCATTCCTCCTCGCCCCAGAAGGCCATGGTATAGGACATGGTGCAGTAGTTGTAGGCGTAGCGCAGCTTGGCCTTGGTCTCACGGCGCACCGGCGTGCTGCCAATCGGCACGATGGCAGACGGCATGTTGACCTGGTTGCCCACCTGCGAGATATGCACATTACAGAAGTATTTGAGGTAGTAATTCAAGCCCGTCGCCAGCGACACACCGTTGTTGGCGGTGATGCGAATTTTGCCGGCGCTGTCGTCCAGCTCGAAGTAATCGTAGCTGGGGTTGACCAGGTTGGGCGCAATGCGCAATACAAACCAATCGCTGTACGCCGAGCCGAGGTTGCGCTCGATAATGCCCTCGACCTCTACCAGCGTGTCGTTCTCATAGACCTCTACGTCATAGGAGCTGCCGGTAAAATTACTCGCGCCCGCGGCGGGCGCTGTTTGCAGCGGCGACCCGCTGGCCGTGCCGCGCACCTTAACCTCGCGCAGCTCGGACGTGGCAGTCATCGAGTTGTACTCCATATACACACGCACAAATCGCGCCTCAATGCCGGTGGCGTCGAAAATGTCACCTGTCGCCAACCCGGCGTCATCAGACCACTTTTCGCCCAGCTTGGCATAGTCGCGACCGTCCATACTGGTGTAAATCGAATAGTTGAAGTAGCCGGTCGTCGGCGTGAACACTTCGACACTCGTCAGGTCATAGTTGGCCTGCAAGTCAATGTCGACATAGGCGGGATACTGCGTGCCCGTCCACTTGGTCGACAGCGCGTTGTCGGTAATATTAGCCGCCGTCGCTTTGCCGAAATTGCTATGTACCGGCTTACCGGCGGCGATGTTGGTCGGGTCCTCGTCAGGGTTAACCACCGGCATGGTGCCCATAATCTGCAGCTCGGAAATGGCCGGCCAGGGATCGCCGCCATTCGAGCGTTCAATCTGCGTCAGCGTGACGCGAATGGCGCCATACTGCTTGGCAACGGGCAACGTGTGCGTCTTGACGTTGTCAATGCGCGTCGCTGTCGCATTGGTGACAATTGACTCCCACGTCGAGGTGCCATAGACCTGTCCCTCGAGGTTATAGTGGAAAACAAGCGAATACTGGTCAGGGTTGGTCTTCTCAAAGCCGATGACAATCGAGCTGACCGTGGCGTTGCCGTCGTAAGAGAACTGGGCAAACACCGTGCCCGAGGTAAACGAACCGTTTCGGATAAGACCGGCGGCGTTAAAGCTGCCGTCAATCCACTTGGCTTGCTCGCCACTGCTATTGCCCGTTGAGGTAATGGTGGCGTTGGGTGCAATGTTTGTGTCGGCTGCCGACGCGGTCAGCGGTGTGACCCCCGTCAAGCCGCTGAACAAACCCAGCAGCATCAGCAGTGACAAGGTCAGTGACAACGCGCGCTTTTGCAGTTTCATTAGGAAACCCCTTTCAAATGCCCAATGGGCACAAATCTGTTGCTATCACTATAGCATAAGGCATTAAACCGTGCAAGTAACTGACAGATAAGGCAAAAAAAGTGCCGAATGGCAACCCATTGCACGGCAATGGAAATTACCTAAACAGTCATAATCAACACCGCAATTTTGTGCACTTTCACCGCCCGGCGTCGCACCCGTCGCACAGCGGCGGCATAGCATGGCGCAGAAAGGGGCGGTTGTAATGTATTGCTCTCGAGGTCAATGGCTGCTGTTGCTTATTGCCGCCGCCGCCGGACTGGTGCTGGCGCTGCTGCTGCCCGCGTCAGTAGTGTTGATACTGCTGGCCGCCATCGGCGCCTGTGTCTGGCTTTGGAATTGCAGGAGGTAATCTCATGGTGGTAAAAGTCGTCCGTTCACCCCGTATGCTGCGCGGTCTGCTGCGCTTGCTGTTCGACCGACAGCACCGACACAGCCGTTACGACCGGCATGACCGGCACTGCCGACACGGTCGGTGCTAACAGAGAAAGCAGGGCAACCCTGCTTTTTTCTTTTGCGTTACAAGCTGTCATAGCCCTGCGACTGCGTTCATATACTCCAATGAACGCACACAGGGAGGTTAATTGCTATGGAACTGAACAAGCATTCCTATCCGTATTATCGACCCGTACTGACCGCCACGCTGCAAAAGGAAGAGAGCGGCGAGGCAATCGTACCCGACAGCAGCCCCGACATTGAGAGCATCGTGCTGTCCACCGGCACCGCCTGCATCAAGGAGCGCCACCTGCAAAACGGCCGCCTTGAGTTTCAGGGCATCATCAAGGCCACGGTGCTCTACAAGCCCGAGGGCCAGAACAACCTGCGCAAGCTCGACATCGCGCTGCCCTTCTCGCACACACTCGAGCAGGCCGACCTCGACGATGACATGTTGGCCCATATCGTGCCGACGGTGCTGACCGCCGACACCCGCCTGCTCAACCCGCGCAAGGTGCAAACCGCCGTGCTGATGACGCTGGCAGTCGACGTCAGCGCCAAAAGCGACTGGCAGGTCAGCACCGGTCTGGCCGAGCCGACCGACGATTTGCAGCTGCTGACCGACGTGCAGATCGCCACCATGCCCGTCGCCATGCGCGTCAAAGACTTCAACGTCACCGACGAAATCGAGCTGCCCTCCAACAAGCCGGCCATCGGCGAGCTGCTGTTGGTCAACGTCACGCCGTCGGCGCGCGACGTCAAGGTCATCGGCAACAAAATCGTGTTCAAGGGGCTGGCCAACCTACAGGTCGCCTACAGCACGCCCGACGACAGCGGCGTGGTCACCTTTGAGCAGGAGCTGCCCTTTTCGCAAATTCTGGAAATGGACGGCGTGGAGGAAAACTGCGACTGCACCGTCGACTTGCAGCTGACCGGCATGGAGCTTGACGTGCGTACCGGCGTCAGCCTTGACGCGCGCGTGCTCAGCTTTACACTGGCGCTACAGGCCTACGCCGTCGCCGCCCTCGAGCGGCGACTCGAGGTGCTGACCGACGCCTACGCCATCGGCAACGACTGCAAGCTGCTGTTCAAGCCCTACAGCTTCAAGCAGCAGCAGAGCCAGACCGACCGCCATGTGCAGGTGCGCGAGCTACTGGAAACGGGCGACGACGTCAACACCGTGCTTAACGCGTGCGTCGTGCTGGGCACGCCGGTGGTGCAGCAGGGCGACGAGCAGGCGGCGCTGCTCTGCGACGCCTTCGTGCGCGTGCTGTACCAGACCGAGTCGGGCCAATACGCCACGGTCAACCGCCGGCTCAACGTCGCCTGCCCCGTTGACAGCCTCAGCTGGCAGACCATGTCCGGCCGCGTCAACGACATCACCGCCGTTGGCACACAGGGCGGCCTTGAGGTGCGCTTTACCGCCGAGTTCAAGCTGTCGACACCGCTGGAGCTGACGCTGCAATCGCTCGACGACATCGAGCTGCTCGACCCGTCCGACGCCGACACCCCGCGCCCGTCGGTGGTGCTGCGCCGCGTGCGCGCCGGCGACAAGCTGTGGAACATTGCCAAGCGCTATAAAACCACCGTCAGCGACATCACGGCCGCCAACAACCTCGACGACGGCGAGCTGCCCACCGCCAAAATGCTGCTGATTCCGAAAAAAAGATAGTCGACTGCATAAAAGCGTCGCGTTTTGTCACACTGTATCCAAAGGAGTGACAGTATGCGACGCTTTTTGCTATGTTGTTTCCCCTGCCTGCTGCTGGTCGGCACGGCCGCCGCCTACAGCCCCGATGTCGTCAGCCAGACCTATCTCTTTGCCGGCACCGTGGGCAGCTACGACCAGCGCATCACACGCACCGGCGGCAACGTCGACATTGTCTGCCCCGACTTTTTTGAGCCGACAGCCGACGGCAGCCTGGCCGTGCTGGACAAAACAAACGCCGTCTTTATCGCGGCGCAGCAGCGCAAGGGCATCAAGGTATTGCCCAACATCAACAACCACTGGAGCCGCGCTGTCGGACGCGCGGTCATCGCCAACGCGCCGGCTTTTGCCGCGCAGGTGTCACAGGCCGTCAGCAACCACAATCTCGACGGCATTGACCTCGACATTCAAAACATCACCGAAGCCGACCGCGCCGGCTTCACCAACCTCGTCAAACAGCTGCGGCAGGCACTGCCCGCCGGCAAGCTGCTGCACATCTGCGTCGCCGCCAACCCGTGGGGCACCAACCTCGGCTGGCAGGGCGCTTACGACTACGCCGCCTTAGCGCCCTACTGTGACGCCATTTTCATCATGACCTACGACGAGAGCTACGAGTCGGGCCCCGCCGGCCCTGTCGCCAGCTACAGCTTCATCGAAAAATCAGTGCAATACGCGCTGACCAAGGTGCCGGCCAACAAAATCATGCTCGGCCTGCCCTTCTACGGCCGCTACTGGAAAGCCGGCGACAGCTACGGCGGCAAAGCGCTGACCGTCAACGACATTGAAAACCTCTGCGCCCGATATACAGCAAAGACATGGTATGATGCAACCAAGCAGTGTGCGCGCGCCACGCTGACGCTCAGCGCCAACGACGTCGCCGCCGGCCTGTGGGGCGGTAAGAATCTGTCGCCCGGCAGCTACGACATCTGGTACGAAAACGCCAAAAGCTATCAGGCCAAGCTAGCGCTGGTCGACAAGTACAAGCTCAAGGGCGTCGGCAGCTGGGCGCTGGGGCAGGAGCCGGAATGGCTGTGGAGCAACTACCGCGCCTGGCTCAAGGGTCTGCCGTTCAACGACATCAACAACAGCTGGGCCGAGCCCTATATCGTAGCGCTCTACGACCGCGGGCTGGTCAACGGCCAGACCGCCACCACCTACGCGCCAACCAAAACGCTGACGCGCGCTGAAGCTACCGTGCTGGTCATGCGGCTGCTGGGACTGTCGCCCACCCACGGCACACCCGCCTTCAGCGACACCGACGGCCATTGGGCGGCCGGCTGGCTCAACACCGCCGCCGGCTGCGAGGTGCTGTACGGCGACAATGGTCGGGCTAGCCCCGACCAGCCCATCAGCCGTCAGGAGATGTCGGCTCTGCTCACCCGCGTGCTGGCCACGCCGCAAACAGCCGGTCTGGCCGACAATCGTTTTAATGACATCAACGCCGATACGCCGCAATGGGCCTACGCCGCCGTCATGACCATGGCCACCGAGGGCATTGTCAACGGCAACCCCGACGGCAGCTTTCGTCCCACCGCCGCCATCACCCGCGCCGAAGCGGCCAAAATGCTGTCGCTCATGCTGCTCAAGCCGCTGCGCAGCTACACCGTCGCCCAACGCCTCGGCGACCAACCCATCACGCAACCCATCGTAGAACCGCGCTGACGAGACAAAAAAACGCACCCGAGTTCAAAAACTCGGGTGCGTTTGTCGTGAAAGGTTTGCTATTGCACGCTCTGCTTGGCGTGGCTGATGCGGTTGATGGTAATGCCAATCGACATGGCGATGATGCAAATAATCGCCAGCGGCAGGTAGATAAAATCAGGGATTTTGATAATAAAGCGGTCAATCAGCGCCAGCACGGCAAATGCCAACGTGCCGCACATACTAAAAAACGAAAGCTGTCCCATATCCCTAGCCCCTCTCTTTACCGTGATAGACAACGGCCAGACAATACGGGCCGGTGTTGGTGGTCACGCACGCGCCAATCGGATAGCGCTTGACATCGCGCACGCCACGGTCGCGCAGCGCCCGCTCGCAGGCGGCAATCTCCGCCTCGTCCAGCTTGGCGTACAGTACAGACACCGTCTGCTCCGACGGCGCGACGCAGCGCTCGTCAAACAGCTCCAGCATACGCGGCAGCAGCTTCTTGTCACCGCGCACCTTATCAATGGGATTAATCGAGCCGTCGCAGGCCAGCAAAATGGGTCGAATGCCCATGGCCTCACCGGCAAAGGCGCTCATGCCCGAAATTCGGCCACTCTTGCGCATCTGCTTAAGCGAATAAACCATAAACAGCGCCTCGCTCTTGGCCACGCAGCGTCGCGCGTGCGCCACCACGGCGTCAAAATCGGCGCCGTCTCGTGCCATCTGCTCGCATTCAAGCACAATGACACCGTACATCATGGCATAGCCGCGCGAGTCCACCAGCGCAATGGCCGGCGCTTGGTCGCCCAGCTCCTCCTGCAACATCTCATACGCCAGCTTGGCGTTTTGCAACGACCCGGCCGCCGTCGTGCTGACCGACATCACCATAATGTGCGTAAATCCGTCGGCCTGCGCCTGTTTCATGGCCTCGTAATAGTCAAGCAGCTTGGCTTGCGCCGTCTGCGGCACGTCGGGCAACCGCTCCAGCACATCCCAGTATTGCTCCGGCACCACGTCGGGATATTCCAGATGGTCAATCCCGTCATACGTAACAGTCGCGCTGATAACAGCAATGTTCCTGCCCTCGATATATTCCGGCCGCAGGTCGGAGGGTGAGTCGCAAATGAAGAAAATCTTTGGCATAGGCGTCCCCTTTCAGTCGCAAATCGGTCTATAGTCCAGCTGGCGCAACGCCTCATACAGCGTCACGGCCACCGCATTGGACAAATTCATGCTGCGTGCCGCCGCACGCATGGGAATGCGTAACACCTGCTCGGCGTTGGCATCCAGCAACGGTTTCGGTAAACCGGCCGTCTCCTTGCCGAACACCAGGTGATCACCGTCCTGAAACGCCGCCTCGCTGTGGCGTTTGCCGCCGCGGGTGCTTAGAAACCAGCGTCGACCCGGCAGCCTCGCGTAGTCGTCATAACTGTCGTGAACAACCCAATCAAGCTGATTCCAGTAATCAAGCCCGGCGCGCTTGAGTGTTTTATCATCAACATCAAAGCCCAGCGGCCGTATCAGGTGCAGCCGGCTGTTGGTCACCATACAGGTTCGCGCAATATTGCCGGTATTGGGCGGTATTTCCGGCTCTACCAAAACAATGTGGAACAAATCTCACAGTCCTTCCGTCTATCACATCATAGTAGACTTGCCAACGCTTGTCAAGTCAGCCTTTTTCACCCATTTTACATAATCGGATAACGAACGAACGTGGCTTGTTACATAAAACAGCAGGGGTTATAATTAACATCGCTGTTTCAGCGGCATCCGACAAGCGCGCTGTCGAAAGGAGACCAAAGCATGCACAGTAAAAGAAACCTGTCCATCCTGCTCGCGGCCATTTTGATGGTCGCCACTTTGGCGAGTCCCCTGAAGGCCGACGCGTGGCCCACCTCGTCATGGGCACAGCCTGAGGTTGAGGAGGCCATTCAAATGGGCCTCATGCCGGTTAACTTTCTTTTCTATGACATGACCGCACCCATCACGCGCGTCGACTACTGCGCGATTATCATCCGCGCCTATCCGCTCCTGGTCGAGACGCCCATTCAGCGCGACTACTGGGCCACGCCCTTCGACGACACCTTTAACGACGACGTCAACTACGCCAACCAGCTCGGCATTGTCAACGGCGTGGGCAACCGACTCTTCAAGCCCGATCAGCAAATTACCCGCTACGAAATCGCCCAGCTGTTCTACAACATGCTCGGTGCCGTCGGCCGCGGCGTCAAGCTGACCGACGCCGAAATCACCAGTACTCTCAGCCGCTACACCGACGCCGCCAGCATTCCGACCTGGGCGCGCAAGGCCGTTGCCGGCGTAACCAAGACCAAGCTGATGAACGGCAAAAACGGCGTCTTTTCCGGCTCCGATCGCTCGACCTATGAGGAAGCCTTTATCATGGCGCGCCGTCTGGTGTCCACCTCCACCTACCGCAACGCCAATCCGGCCGTGCCGGCAATCGTCTCGCCGGCTGGCGGCGACGTGGGTAACAAGGGGTTTACCATCAAATGGGACTACTACGACATCGCAGGTACCGAGTTCACCATCCACTGCTACAACGTGCGCGACCCGCGTTTGTCGATTACGCGCAACACCTACGGAAACAACTATTACAAGTTCTACGCCGAGGAGCTTCAGCCCGGTGACACCTATGTCATCGCCATCTCGGCAGACGGCTGTATCTCCATTCCCATCACCTGCAAAACAGGGCCGCAGGTACCGCTGATCAACGCCAGCTTTGCCAATGGTGCCAACGACGACAGCAGCTTCTATCTCGACGGCAACAACCTCAACAAACCGGTCAAGCTGTCCTGGTCGGCTGTCACCGGCGCCACCTCCTACCGCGTGTCCGTCACCATGGAACGCCAGTCGACCCGACCCGAGAATATCCCCGACCCCGTGCCGACCATCGTCACAACCTCCAAGCGTGAATACACCATACCCGAGGCGCGTCCGCTCAAAAACTACTACGTCAAGGTCGCGGCGCTCAACAGCAGCAACAAAGTCATCAGCGAGCGATCGCTGACCATGATTACCGGCGGCGTCATGCCCATGTCGGCCAAGCGCGCCATCGTTTTCTACAATGGCCCCGATACCACACAGGCCACCATGCGCGCCGAAGCCAAGACCGTCACCTGCCCCGTTTGGAAGGTCGACGCCAGCGGCAAGAAATACGCCAGCAAGGTATACATCACCGTCAACAAAATGTTGGCGCAGCAGACGCTCGACATCTTCACCGAGATTTACAACGGCGCCGAGAAATTCCCCATCTACACCGCCGGCGGCGTGCGCGATAACCGTGGCGAGCACGGCAACGGCTCGGCCATTGACATCAACCCCGACGAAAACTACTGCATTTACACCAGCGGTGAAATCGTCGGCAAGTACTGGAAGCCGGGCGTTGACAAGTACTCCATCCTGCCCTACGGTGACGTTATCACCGCCTTTGAACGGCGCGAAAGTTCGACTGTCGTCACCCTTGGGGGGCTCGATTTTGATGACCTCAGCTCCCATGTCCGCCATGAGCATGGTAGCAAAAGGTCCGGCCAGGACTCTGCTCAGATCAAGAACGCGAATGCCGTTTAAGGCTCCTTTGGTTTGTAACATACACCTTCTCCACACGAACGGTTACCACTAAAAACGATTACGCCGCAACGGCTACAAAAAACACCATATCCCCGCGCGGCACGCCTCGCAACTTTTCACGGAACAAAACGCGCGGGCACTTGCCACCCTGGGGAATTACCCCTCCCCCGCTCACCAAAAGACACTGTTAAAAGGCGCGGAGGCACATGTTGTTAACAATCTTGATATACTCTCTCAACCCGGCATTGCCGGAGCAAGGGGGGGCGGACAAAGTCCACCCCCCGCACTGCGTATATTTTTTGTTGTAGTTATTTTTTAAAGTAGGCGTCCCCGTAGTAGTTGACGAGACTGGGCGTATAATGAATGCCCTCAAGATTTGCGTCCGCCGCGAACGTGTTGTTCGGCACCGCCAGGAAAACCC
>JAVBPM010000010.1:0-16564 GCA_031549605.1 Oscillospiraceae bacterium
GCGGTCGTGCTCTTTTTGGCTCTTAATCTGTGCTTTGAACGCGTCGAGTGTGTCGCACTCGGACACGTCCTTGGCAAACTCGTCGTCGAGAACGGGCAGGATGCGCGTCTTGACTTCGTGGATTTTCACTTTGAATACGGCGGGCTGGCCGGCCAGCTCGTCGCTGTGGTACGGGTCGGGGAACGTGACGTTGACGTCGCGCTCGTCGCCGGCCACCGCGCCAATCAGCTGCTCTTCAAAGCCGGGGATGAAGTTGCCGCTGCCCAGCTCAAGCGGCTGGTTGTCGGCGGTGCCGCCGTCAAACTGCTTGTCGTGGCAGAAGCCGGCGTAGTCCATGATAACGGTGTCGCCGTTGGCGGCGGCGCGTTCGACGGTCTCGATGCGGGCGTTTCGGGTGCGCAGACGGTCGATTTCGGCGTCGATTTCCTCGTCGCTGACGGTGATGGGCGTGGTTTCGGCCTTCAGACCCTTGTAGGTGCCGATTTCGGCCACGGGACGCACGTCAACGGTGGCTTCAAAGGTAAAGCCGTCGCGGCTGATTTCGGTGATGTCGACATCGGCGCGACCGACGGTGTCGAGGTCGGCCTGCTCGACGGCGGCGCGGTAGGCCTCGGGGTAGCAGGCGTTGACGGCGTCTTCGTAGAAAAAGCTCTCGCCGTACATGCGCTCGATCATCTTGCGCGGCGCCTTGCCCTTGCGGAAGCCGGGCATATTGATACGGCCGACGTTTTGACGGTAGGCTTTTTCCAGCCCCTTTTCAAATTCGGCGGCGTCGACGGAAATAGTGAGTTTTACTTGGCTTTTTTCGAGTTTTTCAGTGTTTTTAAGCTCCATGCTGTTTACATCCTCCACGTTCCTGCTTTGGCAGGTTTTTGTCAAAAGTCATACTGCGTGATTCTACCATTTACGATGGGTTTTGTAAAGCTTTTTTCGCGGTTTCGGCGATTTTTATTGGCGTAAAGCTGAGATGGTCGGCACTGGTAAGTGTGTAGACGACGCCGTGCTGCTCGCCCTCGATAGCGCGGGCGCACGCGGCGCCGTGCAGGTGCCCGAAATAGCAATGTTGGACGCCATAACGCGTCAGCAGTTCGACAATTTCGTCGCAGCGGTAGCCGGTGATGAGCGGCGGATAGTGCAGAAAGCAGAGCAGCTCGCGCTGGCCGAAAGCCTGCGCCGCTTTGAGCGACGCCTCAAGCCGCAGCAGCTCGCGCTTGTAAATCTTGCTTGACTCCCCTGCCTCGTCCAGCTCGTAAAACCAGCCGCGCGTGCCGCTCAAGGCGACGGTGCCGAGGTCGTAAGCGTTGTTGTGCAACAGCTTGAACTTGTCAATGCCTTTTGCTTGCCAGTGGGTGTACAGCTTGTTGGCCGTCTGCCACCAGTAGTCGTGGTTGCCTTTAATGAGATAAATCGTGCGGCACGGCAATGCGGCCAGCCAGTCGAAGTCGGGCTGCGCGTCGGTCAGCGACATGCCCCAGCTGGTGTCGCCGCAGAGCACCAGCTCGTCGTCGGGCGTTAGCTGCGACAGGCTGTCGGTCAGTTTTTGCATATAGTTTTGCCAGCGGCCGCCGAAAACGTCCATCGGCTTGTCGACGCCGAGTGACAGGTGCAGGTCGCCGATGACGTAGAGCGCCATGCGCTTCTCTCCTTTGCTGCGCCTGTCGTTGTGGTATAACGACTGACGGCACGGTTTATACTAAGGTCAGCACTGCCAACAATGCTGAGGAGGTTATTTTTGCTATGAATGAATCGAAAAAGCTGGACGGCGTGACCTGCACGGTCAGCACCTGCACCTACAACGGGCACGGCAACGTCTGCACCGCGCGCAAAATCAAGGTGGGCACCGAGTACGCCGTCGACAAGGCCGAGACGCTGTGCGCGACCTTTGAAAACAAGACCTTTTAGCAACGTCGGGCGATTGCCCGACTACATAGATAAAAAGGCGCTCAATGCGTTGACTAGCTCAGTCTTGGCCGTGCAGCCGGTGAAGCGTATCGGTTTGCCCGCCAGCGCGGCGATGGGCTGCGGAATGCGCCAACCGGTCAGGTGGGCTAGCTGTTGTTCGTCGTTGTCGCCGGTGGGTTGTTGCAACGCCGACAGCACGGCGTCGGCGAATTTGAAGGGGCTGGCGGTCGAGACGATGAGCAATGGCGTGTTGTCCCCTGTCTCGGCGCAGTATTGCTGCGCGACGGTGTAGGCGACGGCGGTGTGCGGGTCGAGCAGGTAGCGCTTGTCGCGCCAGACCTGCGCTATGGTTTGCTTTGTCGTGGCGTCATCGCAGCAGGCGGCGTAGAACTGCTGTTGCAGCGCCTGTTTAAGCTGCGCGTCGACGGTGTAGCTGCCGGTTTGGCTGAGCTGGCGCATGAGGTCGCGCACGACGTCGTCGTTGCCGCCGCTTAACGCGTGCAGCGCGCGCTCGAGGTTGCTGCTGATGAGTATGTCCATCGACGGCGACAGCGTGCAGTGCAGCGCGCGGTTGCGGTCGTAAGTGCCGGTGGTGATAAAGCGCGTCAGCACGTCGTTTTGGTTGGACGCGCAAAGCAGCCGCGCGATGGGCACGCCCATTTGCTTGGCGTAGTAGGCGGCCAGAATGTTGCCGAAGTTGCCGGTGGGCACGCAGACGTTGATGGGTTGGCCGGGCTGCACCTGCCCTGCGCGCACCATATCGGTGTAGGCCGACACATAGTAGACCAGCTGCGGCAGCACGCGACCCCAGTTGATGGAGTTGGCCGACGACAGAAAGAGGTTGCGCTCGTTGAGCTGCGCGCGCAGCGTCGGGTCGGAAAAGAGCGCCTTGACCCCGTTTTGGGCGTCGTCAAAGTTGCCCTCCACGGCGCTGACGCAGACGTTTTGACCCTCCTGCGTCACCATTTGGCGCTGCTGCACGGCGCTGACGCCGTCGCGCGGGTAGAAGACGAGGATTTTGGTGCCGTCGACGTCCTTGAAGCCCTCGAGCGCCGCCTTGCCGGTGTCGCCCGAGGTGGCGACCAGAATGCAGACCTCGCGCTGCTCGCCGCACTTTTTGAGCGAGGCGGTCAGCAGGTGCGGCAGCGCTTGCAGCGCCATGTCTTTGAACGCGCAGGTCGGGCCGTGCCACAGCTCGAGCACGGCGTCGTCGCCAACGCGTGCAACCGGCGCGGTGTCGGGGTGGTCAAAGTGCGCGTAGGCTTTGGCGCACAGGGCGTCTAGCTCCTCGTCCGAAAATTCGGGCAGAAAGGGGCGCATGACGCTCGCGGCGCGCTGTGCGTAGGGCAAGTCGCCCATGGTCGTCCAGAAGGCGTCGGGCAGTTGCGGCAGCGACGCGGGTGTGTAGAGACCGCCGTCGGTGGCCAGTCCCTGCGCGATGACCTGCGGCGCGGTTAGGTGGAGGCTATTGTCGCGTGTGCTACTGTAGTGCATGACGTCACAACCCTTATCATGTTGGTGTAGAATAGTTTTTGCAGCTGGAGCGTTGTCCAGCCGCGTTTTGTCAGTATATCATATAAGTGGCGGTAGTCGTCAACCCCTTGCGCGTTGCCGACGATGTACAATTCGCCGTCCAGATCGCAGCCGTCCCAGTCGCCGCCCAGCGCAATGGCGTTTTGACCACCCAGCGACAGCCAGTGGTCGAGGTGGTCGGCGGCTTGCTGCCAGGCGGCTTGCGGCTGGCCGTTGACGAAGTAGGTATAGAGGTTGAGCCCGACGACGCCGTTTAGCGCCGCGATGCGGGTAAATTGCTCGTCGGCGAGGTTGCGGGCGTTGTCGCACAGGGCGCGCGCGTTGGAGTGGGATGCCAGCACGATGCCGCCGAGGCGTTCCGCCAGCGTCAGTATGTCGTCAATCGCGGCGTCACCGGCGTGCGACAGGTCGATGGCGATGCCCTGCTGCCACGCCTCGCGCACAAAGGCCTCGCCGCGTTGTGTGAGACCCTGTTCGGGCAACTCGCGGCAGCTGCCGCACAGCACGTTGGCGTTGTTCCAGACCGGCGCGAGCAGCCGTACGCCGTCACTGGCGATGCGCTCAAGGCGGCGTATGTCGCAGTCGATGACATCGGCGCCCTCGATGGTGAGCAGCGCCGCCAGCTTGTGCTGTTGCCACGCGGCGGCGATGTCGTCGGCGGTGGTGCAGTGTGCCATGGCGTCGGGGTTGTCCGCCAGCAGCGCGCGATAGAGGTTGTGCAGCGTGTCGTAGTCGTAGCGCCAGATGGCAAAGCACTGGGCGTGGTTGGGCACAGGGCGCGACAGATTGATTTGCGCGTTGCCGTGCAGGTGCGGCTGGTTGAGCCGGTGCAGGCGCGACAGCGTGTCGGCGTGGGCGTCGAAAATGGCAAGCATGAAC
Source organism: Oscillospiraceae bacterium (assembly GCA_031549605.1). Classification (GTDB taxonomy): domain Bacteria; phylum Bacillota; class Clostridia; order Oscillospirales; family UBA929; genus WRAI01. The sequence goes on from JAVBPM010000010.1 coordinate 4,315, forward strand.
AGTGTCCCCTCTCCCGTTTTGATTTAGAAGGCGTCCTTAACCTGTTCTATGCGCGCGGTGCCGTCGGGGTTCATGGTGACCTCCAGCACGTCGAAACGGGCCGGCGTGGCGTCGGGCAGCCGCTGTAAATAGAGCTGCGCGGTGGCACGCAGCTTGGCTTGCTTGCTGCGCGTAACGGCCTCGCGGCCGGCGGCCAGACCGCCCGCGGCGCGTGTCTTGACCTCGACAAAGACCAGCGTGTCACCATCCTGCGCGATGATGTCAATCTCGCCGTAGCGGCAGCGGTAGTTGGCGGTGATGAGGCGGTAGCCCTGTTTTTTCAGCCACTTGGCGGCCGCCTGCTCGCCCTGACGTCCGACGTCGTTGTGGCGGCTCATTGGCTAAGCTTAAAGCTACGGCGGTGTACGGGCGACGCGCCGTGCTGCGCTAAGGCGGCGTAGTGCGCGGCGGTGCCGTACCCGGCGTGACGGTCAAAGCCATACTGTGGGTATTGCTCGTGCAGCTGGCGCATATAGGCGTCGCGCGCCACCTTGGCCAGCACCGACGCGGCGGCGATGGACAGGCTGGTTGCATCGCCCTTGACGATGGTGGTGTGCGGCTGTGTAAAGCCGGTGGCGTAGTTGCCGTCGATGAGAATGTAGTCAGCGGGCGGGTTGAGCGCCGCAACGGCGCGGCGCATGGCCAGCTGCGCCGCTTGCAGGATGTTGAGGCTGTCGATTTCCTCGATGGTGGCGACAGCTACTGCATAGGCGATGGCGGTGCGCTCGATGATAGGCACTAGCGCTTCGCGCCTTTTGGCGGGCAGCTTCTTGCTGTCGGTCAGGCCGTCGATGGTACAGCCGAGCGGCAGGATGACAGCGGCGGCGTAGACGTCACCGGCCAACGGGCCGCGGCCGACCTCGTCGGTGCCGGCGATGGCGCGGTAGCCGGTGTCATGGGCGATTTGCTCATGCGTCCACATGGGCGCTCGCCTCCTCTTGGCTGGTTAAATCGTCGAGGCATTCAAGTGTCAAGCAACCTAGCTTGCCAGTGCGAAACTCAGACAGCACAAGAGGTGCGGCGCGTTCGGTGTCGGCGTAGCCGCCACCGGCCAGCAGGCCGCGCTTGCGGGCGATGGCTTCCAAAAGCGCCACGCCGTCGAGCTGCGTGTCGTCGATGCGGTAGCGGTCGCGCAGTGCGTCGGGGTACAGACGCTGGAGAATGGGCAGCAGGTTGACGGCCAGCGTCTCCTCGTCGAGAATTTGGTCGCGTATGGCGCCCGTGGCGGCCAGCAGCAGCGCGCCGCGCTGGTCGGACAGCTTGGGCCACAGGATGCCGGGCGTGTCGAGCAGCTCGACGCCCTCGCCCGCCGTGACCCACTGCTTGCCGCGCGTGACGCCGGGTCGGTTCTCGACCTTGGCGCTGGTTCGACCGGCGATGCGGTTGATAAATGACGACTTGCCGACGTTGGGAACGCCGACGACCATCACGCGCAGCGGGTGACCGATCTGTCCGCGTGCGGCGCGTTGTGCAATTTTGTCACTCAGCAATGTGCGAACCGCACCGGCAAAGCGTTGGCAGCCTTGACCTGACTTGCAGTCCAGCAAAAGCACTTGACAGCCTTGTTCTTTATAAAATTGTTCCCATTCCTTGGTTTGGGCGGGGTCGGCGAGGTCGATGCGGTTGAGCAAAATCAGGCGCGGCTTGTGCGGTGCCAGTTCCTCCAGCTGTGGGTTGCGCGAGGCGCGCGGTATGCGCGCGTCCAGCAGCTCGGCAATGCAGTCGACCTGCTTGATGCTGTCGGCCAGCATGCGCTGCGTCTTGGCCATATGACCCGGATACCAGTTAATGTCCACCGGTGTCGCCTCCTTCGTCGGGCAATTCAAAAAATACTATCACGTTTACTGATTTATTGTCAAATTTATCCCTTTTCAGTAGACGCCGCCTGTGGTATACTGCACTTCGGTTGGGTCTTGAAATGGAAAGGAGAAACACATGCGTATTGTTGGTACTCGCGCGTACGGTATCCGCACCCCCATTGTCCGAGAGGGCGACAACCTGGTTGATCTTGTCTGCGACAGCTTGCAGCAGGCGGTTGACTCGGGTGAGATTTTGCTCAACAACGGCGACATTGTCAGCGTTACCGAGGCTGTTGTCGCGCGCTCGCAGGGCAACTATGCCACGACCGAGCAAATTGCCGCCGATGTCAAGCGCCACTTTCCCGACGGCGTGGTTGGCGTGGTCTTTCCCATACTCAGCCGCAACCGCTTTGCCATGCTGCTCAAGGGCATTGCCATGGGCGCCAAGCGCGTGATTGTGCAGCTGTCCTACCCTGCCGACGAGGTGGGCAACCAGCTGATTTCTTGGGAGGATGTCGACGACAAGGGTCTTAACCCCTACTCCGACTGCCTTGACGAAGCGCGCTATCGCGAGCTGTTTGGGCAGGACGTTGTGCACCGCTTTACCGGCATTGACTATGTGCGTTACTACAAGTCGCTGAGCGACAATATTGACATTATTCTCTGCTCCGACCCCAAGAAAATTCTCGACTACACCAAGGACGTTATCGCTGCCGACATCCACACGCGCAAGCGCACCAAGCGCGCGTTGAAGGCGGCGGGCGCCCGTACGGTTATCGGCATGGACGACTTGCTGACCGCGCCGGTGGACGGCAGCGGCTTTAACGCCGACTACGGTCTGCTGGGCTCGAACAAGGCGAGCGAGGACCGCGTTAAGCTGTTTCCGCGCGACTGCGAGAGCTTTGTGGCGCAGTGTCAGGCGGCGCTGTTGCAGCGGTTTGGCAAGCAGATTGAGGTGCTGATTTACGGCGACGGCGGCTTTAAGGATCCGGTCGGCGGCATTTGGGAGCTGGCTGACCCGGTTGTCAGCCCCGCCTTCAGCGGCGGCCTGCGCGGCACGCCCAACGAGCTGAAGCTGAAGTATCTGGCCGACAACCAGTTTGCCGGCTTGGGCAAGGACGAGGCCAAGGCGGCCATTGAGGAGGCCATTCGCGCCAAGGCGGGTCGTGACCAGATGGGCAAGATGGAGGCCGAGGGCACAACGCCGCGCCAGATTACCGACCTTTTGGGCTCGCTGTCCGACCTGATTAGCGGCAGCGGCGACAAGGGTACGCCGGTTGTGTTGATTCAGGGCTATTTTGACAACTACGCCAGCTGAAAATTGTATGTAAACTGCGGAGGCTACGGCCTCCGCAGTTTTTTGTTGTAATGCAGAGATTTATGTTGTATACTGTCTCGGTATGAAAGGGGTTGTTATGTTGACTAGACGCATATTGTCCTACGCAATTTTGGTGCTCCTGCTGCTGGCGGGCTGCAAGGCCGAGACGCCGGTTTCAACCGCTGTAAGCGAGGCACCGTCGCCGTCACCCACCACTGCCAGCCAAAGCGCAACCGTCGCGCCGACAACGAGCCAGCCTGTTGAAACGGCGACGAGCACGCCCACCGTCACCGAGACGGCTACGCCCTCGACACCAGAGCCACCCGCGCCGACGGCGACGGTCGCCGCGACGGACGTGGTGGAGCCGACGCCGGAGACAGCGCCGGACGCCAACGAGGACATACCCCGTGCAACACCTGCCACGCCGGTCGCCAAGCCTACCAAGTGGGACAACACGAATTACTTCGTCGGCGACGATGGTTCTAGCAATAACGCTTTTTTCTATACGGTGGGGAGTAATGGCAAGGCGAAGGCGGTGTACAGGGTTGGAGAGTTTATCGACTTAAACCAGTTGACGTATTTAGGCGTCTGGCAAGGCGCGTTATACTTTGCAGATGATTTTGGTGTGGCATACGTCAAGCTGGATGACCCGAAGAAAACACGGCACGCTTTGTGTGAGTTTTCGTTCGAGGATGAGAGAGCTTTCAGACAAATTTATGAAGGCGCTGTCTATGACGGGTATCTCTATTTCGGGTGGCAGAACTCCTACCGTATACACAACAAGGGGCTTTACCGCGCCTCATTAGATGGGCAAAGCTTTGATAACGCCGAGCTGGTTGTAGAGGATGCCTATGATATATATTGGAACAAGACATATGGCTTGCTCTACTATCTTGTCATAAACGACCTGCCAGAAACGCCCAGCCTTTTTGTTTACAACATGCAAACTAAACAGCGGCAGCTTGTTGCCGACAACGTGATTCCAATGGGCTATTGGTCGGCAGGTGCTTACTATGAGGCAAGTGACCATGTGTTCTTTTATACGTCATTGCAGGAGGGTGGGCAGGAGACGCTGATGTTGTTTGATGTTCGGACAGCTGAATCCAAGATAATCGCCGCGCCGTATACATTCGAGCACAACTCGATTGTCGATTTGTTTGCGTGCAGCGCCGATACCGTATTCTTTGCCGACGGCAGTAGTACGGTTTACCAGTATAAGAACGGCGTTGTTTCGGCGTTCTTTGAAGTGCCCGACGGTGGAAAGATCTTGTCGCTGCACCGCTACTACGATGACTGCATTTACATTATGGATGATAACCATGACAGTTCCAGGCTCTACTATTACATCATCAACGGCAAGCTGATTGAGGAAACCGAGCCGACTAAACACTTCATTACGGCAGAAGATGTCGGGTTGCCGCCCATTATTGACTTCTAGCGTGCACACAACGGCGCTGCCTCCGTACGGAGGCAGCGCCGTTTGTTATGTTTCGATGTGTATCTTGTCCTTGGGCAGGTGCTTGAGCAGGCACTGCCCCAGCTCGGACGCGACGATGGGCTTGGATAAGAAGCCGTCCAGCCCGTTGGCCAGAAACATCTCCTGTGCGCCGCTGACGGCGTTGGCGGTCAGCGCCACGATGGGAGTGTTGCCCTTGTCGCCGCCTAGCGCGCGGATGCGTTGGGTGGCTTCAATGCCGTCCATTTCGGGCATCATGTGGTCCATGAAAATCAGGTCGTAGCGCTTTTGCGCCGCTTTTTCAATGGCCTCGGCGCCGCTGTAGGCCTCGTCGGCGGTGATGCCGTAGTTTTCCAGCACCGACGCGGTGACCACGACGTTGATGTCGATGTCGTCGACGACCAGCACGGTGGCTTGTGGCGCGGTGAAGGTGCAATCCTCTATCTCGGAGGTGGGCAGGTCTTCTTCGCGGCCGACCGTCAGCGGTAGCTTGATGGTGAAGCAGGAGCCGCTGCCGTAGGTGCTGGTCAGCGACACATCGCCCAGCATGAGGTGGCACAGCTGGCGCGTGATGGCCAGCCCCAGACCCGTGCCGACGACATTTTTGTTTTTGACCTTGTCGAGCTGCTCGAAGGCGGTGAACAGGCGCGGCACATCCTCTTGCTTGATGCCGATGCCGGTGTCCTCGATGTCGAAGACAAAGACGCCGTCGGCGTCACGCGACGCGCGCAGTACCACCCTGCCCTCGCGCGTGTATTTGAGCGCGTTGGTCAGCAGGTTGGTCAGCACCTGTCGGATGCGCTTTTCGTCGCCATAGACGACGCGCGGCAGGTCGGGGTCGAACTGGCACTCGAAGGCGACAATGCTTTCGGAAAACAGGTTATCGAACATGGTTTTCAGGCTGTTGAGCAGTGCCGTCAGGCTGAAGAAGTCGTTGATGATGTCGAGTCGTTGCGCCTCGATTTTGGAGAAGTCGAGGATGTCGTTGATGAGGTTGAGCAGCGTTTGCGACGAGGCTTGGATGTTGTCGAGGTGCTCGGCCATTTTGCCGGTCGGGTTGAGCTTTTTCATCATGTCGGACACGCCGATTATCGCGTTCATGGGCGTGCGAATCTCGTGCGACACGGTGGTTAAAAAGTCGGATTTGGCGTTGTTGGCGGCTTCGGCCAGCGCCTTGGCGCGCAACAGGTCGGACACGTCGTGCATCTGCACCAGCCAGCCCTCGGGCGTGCCGTCGTTGTCGAGCATGGGCGTGAAGCTGACGATGTAGTGGCGCGGCTGTTGGCTGCTGCCGACGGTCAGCTCGGCTTCAAACTCGCAGGTGGTGCGCCCGGCTGCGGCGTTGTCAAAGTGCTGCAACAGGCTTGTTAGCGCTTCATCGGGCAGAAATGCGGCAAAGACCTCGTCAAAGGTTTTGGTGTTAATCAGCCCAAGGCTGAGGATGTCGGCTTTTTTGAGAAAGGCGTCGGTGCAGTTGACAAACCGCCGGTCCTGATCGAGCAGAATGAGGATGTCGGGGCAGTTTTGCATCAGCAGGTTCATGTAGTTTTCCTGTCTGCTCTTTTCCTGCTTGAGAAGGGTACTGAGCTTGGTGTGTGCCATTTGGTTTTGGCTTGAGCGCTCAATCAGCTGCTCGAGTGTTGCGATTTGTCGCTTTAGCTTGCGGTTTTCCCGTTGCAGCTCGATGGCTTGCGCTGGCTCGTCCACACGTCTCCCCTCCTTTCTTGCGCCGCTGCGTTACAACGCGCAGACGATAATGGTGTCGTTGTGAAAGCGGTTTCTCAGATTGCCCTCGCTGTCGGCCAGCGGGCAGACCTCGCCGCCCGAATAGGTGATTTGAAACGGCGTGTCGGTCAGGCTTTTTTCAAAGAGCGACAGTTCGTCTTCGGTTTTGACGCCCAGTGCGTAGTTGCGTCCGATGCAGGAGAACGAAAGCAGCGCGTCAAACGGTGCGGCGGCGACCGCCTCGTCGAGCACCATGCGCGTGGTGTCCATGACCTCGGTGTAGTCAATGGAGCCAATCGACAGCGTGGCGTTGACCGGCATACTGGCGCCGCACACGGCGTAGCCCTCGGGCGTTTGGGCGAAAATCGCGCGCACCATGGGCTTGGTGCCGTCGTTGAGGTCGACGATAAAGGGTATGGTGCTGGGTCCTTCGATTTGCCCGTCACGGGTCAGGCCGAGCGACGTCATGTATTCGATGACGGGCTGGCCGTTGACCTGCTTGAGCAGGTTGTTGTCCGAATCGGTGATGATGGCCTGCTGCTTCATGGCCTTGTCAATGGCCAGCGAGGCAATCATAAAGCGCGGCTGCACCGCACCGGCGAACACTACGCTGACCATACAGTCGGCGTAGGCGTTGCCGTTGAAAATCGTGCGGCTGGCGCTGTAGTCGGTGGTGTGGTCGACGGCCAGCGTGCCGAACACGGGTAGATTGAGCGCGTTGTCGAGCGCTGACAGAAAGACCTCGCCGCCGACGTTGTAGAGCAGCGGCATGAAGGCGAGCATAAACACGGGCGGCGTGGTCAGCTCGGCCAGCGAGCTGTCGACCAGCGCCTGCACCGGCGCGATTTGCTCGGACGCCAGCGAGGACGAGACGACTGCGGAAAACTCGACGTCGTCGGAGGTCAGCACCATCAGCGTCAGGTCGAGGTGGCCGCACGCGCCGTTGGTGCCGCAGCCCATGCTGGTGCAGCCGACGACGTCAAAGGGTAGCTTGTCGCACAGCGCCGCGACGACGCCTGAGTCTATGTATTCGGCATAGCAGGTTAGGATACCGATGCTGTTTTTTTGGAGATTGGTCAGGTTCAGCTGCGCCAGCAGCTCGGACACCGCCAGCTCGGCGTCGTCAATTTCGCGGGTGTAGGCGGTTTGGGCTTTAATCATGGTGGTTCCTCCTGTCGTGTGGCGATGTATTTGCCTCCAGTGTAGCATTGATTGGTCGTAGCGTCAATCTTTACACTGTGGCCGGGGTGTGGTATATTATTCTAAAAGAGGTGATGGCATTGCAGTATCATAGCTGGCATGGAATCTTGCAAATAAGTGTGCCGGTGCTGCTGTTGGCGGCGCTGGTGGGTTGTTTTATACGCGCGAAGGGCTGGAAGCGGCGCAAGTCGTTTGTGGCGCTGTGGCTTGTGGTGCTGGTGGTCATGATGGCGGCAGTGACGCTTGTGGCGATAGAGCGCTATGAGCTTGAAGAGGCTCATTATGACAGTCTGAGCTACCACATTGACGGTCCCAATATGGAGTCGATGCGGTGGGAGGTCAACGGGCATATGGATGCCTATGAAGCGCTGCTCGACTTGCTGATGCTGGCGCAGCTGCTGTTTGTGGTGCTGATGGCGACCAAGGCGTGTCTGCGCGAGATGACGGGCCGCGTGTGCCGGTGGCTGGGCACGGGCGTGCTGGCGCTGTGCTTGGGCGCTATGGCGTTACAGATTGTGCAAATGAAGGAGCTGCTACCCGGCTTGGCGGCGTGGCGCACGATGCTGATGCCGGTTGTCCTATTGCTGCCGTTGTACTGGCTGTTTGTCAGCGTGGTCAGCGAGGACGGTGACAAACGCGCGTGGTATATTGTTTCGGCGGCGCTGAGCCTTGTGTTGTTGGGCGTGCTGCTGGTATTTAGTCTGATTCAGGCGTCGTATGGTGACGAGATCGTGGTGATGCTGCTCTATGCCCTGCCCTGTATGGCGCTGGTTGGCTATGAAATGCGGCAGTCGACAGCGGCGCTGGTGAGACGCGGATAGGCGCTTTTATGAAGTCTATTAGATGGCTTATGCCACTTGGCATGATCAGTGCGATTGCTTACTTCGCACATGTGTTTGTTGGGCAAATCCTTTGGGAAGGATACAATCCAATTACCACTGATATTAGCTCTTTGACAGCGGTTGGTGCTCCTAATAAAGAGTTATTGAACATTTTTACAACTATTTACGGCATATGCTTTTTACTTTTTATCATAGGCATGGTGGCAAAAGCATTTAAGGAGTATCATCTCATTACCAGAATTGGATATGTGATTTTTCTGGTTATGGCGATAACAACCGTGGTGGGCTATAGATTGTTTCCGCTTACAGGCGACAAAACGGTTATGAACTTTCAAAATACGATGCATATTGTAGTTACCGTTATTGTAGTGTTTACCACCATTTCTTCTTTTTTCTTTATTGGTTTTGGATATCTAAAGAAGGAGAAACTAAAACCTTTGGGCATAATATGTCTCATAATGGCTGTGTTTTTGACTCTATGCGGGGCGCTTAACCCAATTGGTATGGCACAGGAGTGGAATATTTTAGGGTTAACTGAAAGACTGGTTATCTTTCCGTTGCAGGCATTTGTTTTCTTTCTGTCGTTCATCTACACAAGCAGCAACAAATTGGTCCAAATATATAGCGGTACAGAATAAGCAGTATACGCGAAAAGCAGGTTTAGGAAGTGCATTCCTAAACCTGCTTTGATTTTGTCGCGCGTTAACGCGTTTACTTATTCGGGTGACTTTTGGCGGTGGAAGCTAATTTTTTTCTCGGTGCCGGACAGCAGGCGCTTGATGTTGTCCTTGTGCTTGATGATGGCGATGACGCACAGCCCGGCGGCTACGATGATGTACTTCCACAGGTCGTCGAGAAGCAGCATGGCGAGCGGCGCCGACACGCCGGCGGTGATGCTGCCCAGCGACACGATGCGCGTGGCGGCCACGACGATGACAAAGAGTCCGAAGGCGATGAGGCAGGCGCGCCAGTCGAGTACGGCGATGACGCCGCCGGTGGTCCAGACGCCCTTGCCGCCGCGGAAGTGGAAAAAGACGGGATAGCAGTGACCTAATACGACGAAGAAGCCGGCGATGGCCATGCCCCACAGCTGCGCGTCGGTGCCGACGTTGAAGTCGGCGCGTTCCAGCCCGTACATAATCGCGCGGCCAATCAGTGTTGCGGCGATGCCCTTGGCGAAGTCGCCGATGCTGATAATCAGCGCCCATTTCTTGCCCAGCACGCGCAGGCTGTTGGTCGCGCCGGCGTTGCCGCTGCCGTACTTGCGCACGTCTTTTTTGAGTATCCACGTCGACACGATGAGCGAGAAATTTAGGCTGCCCAGCAGGTAGGCGATGACGGCAATCAGCACATAGTAGAGAAACGGCATCGGTTATTCCTCCCCTGCTTCGTCGGTTTTGGAGCGCACCAGCACCTTGAGCGGCGTGTGGTTGAGCCCAAAGGTCTCGCGGATGTTGTTTTCCAGATAACGCTTGTAGGAGAAGTGAAAGAGGCGGCTGTCGTTGACAAACATGACAAACGTCGGCGGTGAGACATCGACCTGCGTGACGTAGAAAACCTTGAGTCGGCGACCCTTGTCGCTGGGTGGCTGCACGCGCGCTGTGGCGCGGCTGAGCATGTCGTTGAGTGCGCCGGTTGTGACGCGGCGGCGGCTCTGCTCGATGACCTGCTGCACCAGCTCGAAGATGCCGTTGACGCGCTGGCCGGTCAGTGCGCTGATGAAGTGAATGGGCGCGTACGCCATGAATTTGAAGTGCTCGGCGATTTCTTCGCGCATACGCTGCATGGTTTTCTCGTCTTTTTCAACGAGATCCCATTTGTTGACGATGATGACCGACGGCTTGCCCTTTTGGTGCGCCAGACCGGCGACCTTGGTGTCCTGCTCGGTCACGCCCTCGGTGGCGTCGATGAGAATTAAAGCGACGTCGGCGCGCTCGACGGCCATGACGGTTCTAAGCACGCTGTAGTACTCGATGTCGTTGTCGATGCGGGCGCGACGGCGCATACCGGCGGTGTCGATGAGCGTGTAGCGGCCGGTGTTGTTTTCATAGGGCGTGTCGACGGCATCGCGGGTGGTGCCGGCCACGTCGCTGACGATGACGCGCTCGTGGCCGAGGATTTTGTTGAGCAGCGACGACTTGCCAACGTTGGGCTTGCCGATGATGGCCACGCCGATGGGCGGGTCGTCCTCTTGCTCGTCGCTGTCGTCGGGCAGGTGCTCGACGCAGGCGTCCAATAAATCGCCCATGCCGAGGCCGTGGACGGCGGAAATGGCGATGGGGTCGCCGAGACCCAGATTGTAAAAGCCGTAGACGTCGGGGTCGGTCGGGCCGGGTCGGTCGGCCTTGTTGACGGCTAACACGATGGGCTTGCCCGACCGCTGCAGCATGGCGGCCACGTCCTGATCGGCGGCGGTGACGCCGGTTTGCAGGTCGGTCAGCAGCACGATGACGTCGGCGGCGTCGATGGCGATTTGCGCTTGCTCGCGCATGAATTTGAGCATGCCGTCCTTGACGCGTGGCTCGATGCCGCCGGTGTCGACGAGCGCCAGCGTGCGGTCGCGCCACACGATGTCGGTGTAGAGCCGGTCGCGCGTGACGCCGGGCGTGTCCTGCACAATGGACAGCTTTTGACCTGCCAGCCGGTTAAAGAGCTGGCTTTTGCCCACGTTGGGACGGCCTACGATGGCTATGATGGGTTTATTCAAGGCGTTGTCCTTTCCACCGCAAACGCGGCCGGGTTTTGTAGTGCGTGCAGCAGCGACGCGGCGTCGGGCGGCACGATTTGAACGGCGCAGCCGAGCGCGTTGGCGATGTCGGCCGGCGTGGTGTTGTCGAGAAATAAATCGTTTTCATAGCGCAGCATGACGCTGGGTATCAGCAGGCGCCGGTCGTTCTTACCGCTGCGCTGGGCGATGATGTCGCCGCCGGTGACCAGTCCGGCGACCGTGACGCTGGTGCCAAAAAAGGTGTTTTCTATGGCGGCGGCGCGGCCGGAGGTTTGGAAGCTGAGCAGCTTGTTGAAAAAAGGCGCGGCGGCTGTGCCGGTAATCAGCGTGAAGGGTGGCAGCGCGGGGTTGGGCGGCAGCTCCTCGAGCAGGTACTCCAGCTCGGCCTGAAAGTTGGCCAGCATGCCGACGCCGTTCTCGATTTGCGGGAACTCGTCGTAGTGATCTTCGTCCGGCAGGTCGAGTCCGGCTGTCAGGTACAGCTCGTCGGCGCAGTAGACGCGGTTGAAGGGCGCGGCGCGTTGTATACTGTCGCGCGCGACGTCAGCGTCGACGGGTCGCAGCGGCGGCAGGGTTTGACGGTGCGCGGTCAGTCCGACCGGCACGACGCTGATGCTGTCGAAGCCGATGGTTGTCAAGTCCTTGAGCGTTTGGGTCAGCTGCTCGCCGTCGTTGTAGCCGGGGCAGACGACAATTTGACCGTTGAGCGTGATGCCCGCCTGTGCCAGACGCGGCAGGTAGTCAAGCACCTCCCCCGCCCGCTTGTTTTTCAGCAAAGCGACGCGTGTGGCGCGGTCGGTGGTGTGTACCGAGACGTTGATGGGGCTGATGCGCTGGGTGATGATGCGATTGACGTCGCGCTCGCGCAGGTTGGTCAGCGTCAGGTAGCTGCCGGTCAGCAGCGACAGGCGCGTGTCGTCGTCCTTGAGGTAGCAGCTGTCGCGCATTCCGGCACGGTTTTGGTCAATGAAGCAGAAGAGGCACTGGTTTTGGCAGGTGCGAATGCCGTCAAATAGCTCGTCGGCAAAGTGAATGCCAAGGTCGGCGCCCTCGGGCTTGGTGATGGATAGCGTGCGCTCGCTGCCGTCGGGTGCTTGCAGCGTCAGCGTTAGCGACGCGTCGTAGCCGTGAAACTGCACGTCG
>JAVBPM010000012.1:0-43370 GCA_031549605.1 Oscillospiraceae bacterium
GCGGCGCTGCTGCTCGACAAGGGCATGATTCCCACCGCTGTCAATGGCGTGAAGATTCTCGGCGTCGGTTCTTTGTCAAAGAAACTTACCGTGCGTGCCGTGGCCTTCTCCGCATCGGCGAAAGAGAAGATCGAAGCCGCCGGCGGAAAGGCTGAGGTGGTTGGCAAGTGATTCAGACTCTGCGAAACGCGTGGCGCATTCCGGAAATTCGGAAAAAACTGCTGTTCACGCTGTTTATCCTGTTCGTCTACCGCTTCGGCGCCGCTATTCCCGTGCCTTTCTTAGACACGCCCGCGTTGGCCAAGGCGTTTGATGATGCGACGGCCAGCTCCGGCGGCGGCATCTTCGGCCTGTTCAACATGATGAGCGGTAACGCGTTTAAGCACGGCACCATTTTCGCGCTGTCAATCCAGCCGTACATCAACGCCTCGATCATCATGCAGCTGCTGACCGTCGGTATTCCGGCGCTCGAGCGCTTGCAGAAAGAGGGCGGCGAGGCCGGACGCAAGAAAATTGCCTCGATTACCCGTTATGCCACGGTGGGTCTCGGCATCATTCAGGGCTTTGCCTTCTACATGATGCTGAAAAACCAGTTCGGCGTTATGATGGGCTACAACAGCTGGCTGGAAGCCATTGTTGTCATCGCCACCTTTACCGCCGGCACCGCCTTTATCATGTGGCTGGGTGAGCAGATTACCGAGTTTGGTATCGGCAACGGCATTTCCATCATTCTGTTTGCTTCGATTGTCAGCCGCGCCCCCGACATGATCTCGGGCGCGAGAAACATGATTACCACCGGCAAGTGGTGGCTGCTGGCCATCATCGTCGGCGCGTTCTTAGCCATTGTGGCGCTGGTTGTCTTTATCAACAACGCCGAACGCCGCATTCCGGTCCAATACGCCAAGCGCGTTGTCGGCCGTAAGATGTACGGCGGTCAGAGCACGCACCTGCCGTTGAAGGTTAACATGAGCGGTGTTATGCCCATCATCTTCGCGCAGGCCATTGCGTCATTCCCGGCTACGATCGCCATGTTCCTCAACAGCAACAGCGGCTTTGCCAAGTTCTTGAACACCTACTTTGGCACCAGCTCGGTCATCTATATTGTTGTTTACTTCGGGCTGATTATCGCGTTTGCTTATTTCTACCAGTCGATTCAGTTCAACCCGGTGGAAATCAGCAACAACCTCAAGCAGAACGGTGGCTTTGTGCCCGGGTTCCGGCCGGGTCGGCCGACCTCGGACTTCATCCGCAAGGTGTTGAACAAGGTCACGCTGTTTGGCGCATTGTTCCTCGGCTTTATCGCCATCCTGCCCATTATCATGAGCAACTTCTCGTCCTCGCTGGCCGGATTTGCTCTGGGCGGAACCTCGATTCTGATCGTCGTCGGCGTGGCGCTGGAGACGACCAAGCAGCTGGAGTCCCAGATGATGATGCGCCACTATAAGGGCTTCCTGGAATAACCTTATGGCTCTCAAACTCATTTTTATGGGGGCGCCGGGCGCGGGCAAGGGCACCCATTCGGGCAACCTTTCCCGACGCCTGGGCATCCCGGTCATTTCAACGGGTCAGATTTTGCGCGACGCCATCGCCGCCGGCGATGCGCTGGGCGACAGAGTCAAGCAGTACACCGACAACGGTTTGCTGGTGCCCGACGAGGTCATGATTGACGTTGTCAAGCAGCGCATTGCCCAGCCCGATTGCTACGACGGTTTTATACTCGACGGCTTTCCGCGCACGATTGTGCAGGCTGAGGCGCTGAAGGGCATTGTCGACATCGACGCTGTGCTTAACCTCGACGTTTCCGACGACGAGATTGAGCGTCGCATGAGCGGTCGCCGCGTCTGCGTGCAGTGCGGCGCCACCTTCCATGTCGAGCACAACCCGCCGCAAGCCGAAGCCGTGTGCGATGCGTGCGGCGGCGAGCTCAAACGGCGCGTTGACGACGAGCCTGAAACGGTTCGCATTCGCTTGAAGGCCTATCATGACAAAACCGAGCCGCTGATTGGCTATTACAGCCGGGAGGGCAAGCTGAGAAGTGTCGCGGCCGCCGGCACCGTTGAAGAAACCGCGGCGCGGTGCGTGGAAGCGCTCGCGTTATGATTCCTGTTAAATCGGCTCGCGAAATCGCCTGTATGCGTGACGCCGGCAAAATCACGGGTGAGGCCATTGCCGCCGCAGCTCGCGCCATTGAACCGGGCATAACAACCAAGGCGATCGACGCCATTATTCGCAAAAGCATTGAAGATCGGGGTGCAACCCCTTCTTTCCTCGGCTACCGCGGCTATCCGGCCAGCAGCTGTATCTCGGTCAATGATGTTGTGATTCACGGCATCCCGGGCGATTACAAGCTGGTCGAAGGTGATATTGTCAGTCTGGACGTGGGCGCTTTTTATAAGGGCTTTCACGGCGACAGCGGCGCCACCTACGGCGTCGGACGTATCAGCGCCGAGGCACAACAGCTCATCGATGTGACCAAGCAGTGCTTTTATCAGGCGCTGGCGGTGTGTCATGAGCAATCTCGCGTATCCGATATTTCGCGCGCAGTCGCAACCTATGCGGCACTGCACGGCTACGGCGTGGTGGAAGCCTTTACCGGCCATGGGGTCGGCGCCGAGCTCCACGAGGAACCCGAGGTTCCCAATTTCGTTTCCGACCGGCGCGGACCGCGGCTGGTCAAGGGCATGACGCTGGCCATTGAGCCCATGATACTCATGGGCGGACGACCCGACATTCGAGTCCTAAAGGACGGCTGGACGGTTGTCAGTAAGGACGGCTCGCTGACCGCCTACTATGAGCACACGGTGCTGATTACCGACGGAAAGCCTGAATTGCTGACCGCTCGGGAAGATGACGCGCCGCTGCCGCCGATTGCGGTGGCCCCGAAAGGGGTGCTGACATGAATCTGGCCGATGTGGTCAGAGCCATTCGAGGCCGCGAGGCCGGCATGGTGTTCTTTGTAGTCGGTCAATCCGACGACTGCCTGTTATTGGCAGACGGACGGCACCGGCGACAGGAAAAACCGAAACGAAAGAAGCCCAAACACGTGGAACTGCTGGCGCAGAGCGACAGCGCCGCCGCCCAAAAGCTGGCGGACGGCGAAAAGGTCACCAACAACGAACTGTGGGTGGCGCTTGCCGAATATAGGGAGGATTAGCATGGCGAAAGAAGATGTCATTGAGCTCGAAGGGATTGTGACCGAAGCGTTGCCCAACGCGATTTTCACGGTGGATATCGGTAACGGGCACAAGATTATGGCGCACATCTCGGGCAAGTTGCGGATGCACTATATCAAAATTGTCCCGGGCGACAAGGTTACCGTCCAAATGTCGCCCTATGACTTAACTCGCGGCCGCATCACGTGGCGCGCAAGAAATTAGCACAACACAATACTTGCGCCACGGAGCGCGACACGAAGTAGGAGGCAAAAAACTATGAAAGTCAGACCGTCAGTCAAGCCCATGTGCGAAAACTGCAAGGTCATCAAGCGCAACGGACGCGTTATGGTGATTTGCGTCAATCCCAAGCACAAACAGAGACAGGGTTAATGGAGGTGCGATAAGAGTATGGCACGTATTTCAGGCGTTGACCTGCCGCGCGAAAAGCGGGTCGAAATCGGCTTAACCTACATTTTTGGCATCGGACGCAGCACGTCGAACAAAATTTTGGCCGATACGGGCATCAATCCCGATATCCGCGTCAAGGATTTGTCCGAAGGTGATGTGGACAAAATTCGTGATTACATCGACAAGCATGTAACCGTTGAGGGTGACCTGCGCCGTGACACGGCGATGGACATCAAGCGCCTCATCGAAATCGGTTGCTACCGCGGTGTCCGTCACCGTAAAAACCTGCCCGTCCGTGGGCAGCGCAGCAAAACCAATGCCCGTACCCGTAAGGGACCGCGCCGCATCGTGGCCGGTAAGAAGAAGTAAGGAGGGATAGCGAATGGCAGCACCTAAGAAGCGCGTAGCGACCCGTAAGCGCCGCGAACGCAAAAATATCGACAAGGGAGCCGTGCATATCCGCGCCTCCTTCAACAACACTCTGGTCACCATTACCGACCTGCAGGGCAACGCCATCAGCTGGGCCTCGTCGGGCAAGCTGGGCTTCCGCGGCTCGCGTAAGTCGACGCCCTTTGCCGCACAGTCGGCTGCTGAAGAAGCGGCCAAGGCGGCTATGGAGCACGGCCTCAAGACGGTTGAGGTTTATGTCAAAGGGCCCGGCTCGGGTCGTGAAGCGGCTATCCGCGCGCTGCAGACGGCTGGTTTGGAAGTCAACATGATTAAAGACGTGACGCCCATTCCGCACAATGGTTGCCGTCCGCCCAAGCGTCGCCGCATTTAACCGGAGGTGTAAGTTAGTATGGCTAGATATACAGATGCGGTTTGCCGCCAGTGCCGCCGCGAGGGTCAGAAGCTCTTTTTGAAGGGCGACCGTTGTTATACCGGCAAGTGCAGCGTTACCCGTCGCGCCTATGCGCCCGGCCAGCATGGCCAGGGTCGTAAGAAGCAGTCGGAGTACGGCCTGCAGCTGCGAGAGAAGCAGAAAGCCCGCCGCTATTACGGCGTTTTGGAGAGTCAGTTCCTCAAATATTACGAAATGGCCGCGCGCCAGCAGGGCATGACGGGCGAAAACCTGTTGCGTCTGCTTGAGTCGCGTTTGGACAATGTCGTGTACCGCCTCGGCTTGGCCATGAGCCACCCCGAAGCGCGCCAGCTGGTCAACCACGGCCACTTTACGGTCAACGGCAAGAAGGTCAACATTCCGTCCTTCCTGGTCAAGGCCGGCGACGTTGTCGCGCTGCGCGACAAGAGCCGCAAGAGTGAAAAATTCAAAGAGCTGGCCGAGAACATCGGTCGCGGCACGCCCGAGTGGCTGGTGGTCAACACCGACGCGCTGAGCGCCACGGTGTCGCAGCTGCCGACCCGCGAGCAGATGGATCTGCCGATTGAAGAGCATCTCATCGTTGAGTTCTACTCCAAGTAAGGATAAGGTTTATTCCTTTTCCTGTCTGCTATTGTTTATTGAATTAAATAGGAGGGTACTCAATGATTGAAATCGAAAAGCCCACCATTCAGTGTACCGAAGAGGGTAATACCTACGGCAAGTTCGTTGTAGAGCCCTTAGAGCGCGGCTACGGCTCGACGCTCGGCAACTCGCTGCGCCGTGTACTGCTGTCGTCGCTGCCGGGTACGGCGGTGACCACCATTAAAATTGCCGGAGTCAATCACGAATTTTCCACCATTCCCAACGTCAAAGAGGATGTGGCGGAAATCGTGCTCAATGTCAAGGGCATCAACGCTGTGCTGCACAATCCGGGCGTCAAGACCGTGACCATCGAGGCCACCGGTCCGCGCGAGATTTGTGCCGGCGACATACTGTGTGACAGTGAAGTCGAGATTCAAAACCCCGACCTGCACATTGCCACACTGGGCAACGATGCGCACCTGAGCATGGAAATGACGCTCAGCCACGGTCGCGGCTACGTTTCGGCTGACCGCAACAAGCCGGCTGAGACCATTATCGGCCTGATTGCCATCGACTCGGTCTACACGCCGGTGCTCAAGGTGAACTATACGGTGGACAACACCCGCGTCGGCAATGTGACCGACTACGACCGTCTGACCATTGAAATCTGGACCGATGCCACCATCACGCCGCGTGATGCCATCAGTCTGGGCGCCAAAATGCTGAGCGACCACCTGATGTTGTTTGCCGACCTGTCCGATTTGGTGGGTCACGGCACGACGGTTGTCGAGCGCGGCGAGTCGCAGCGCGATAAGATTTTGGAAATGACCATTGAGGAGCTGGACTTGAGCGTCCGTTCCTTCAACTGCTTGAAACGCGCCGGTATTAACACCCTCGAGGATCTTGTCAACAAGACCGAAGAAGACATGATGAAGGTTCGTAATCTGGGTCGCAAGTCACTTGAAGAAGTGATGAACAAGCTGGATGCCATGGGACTCGGCTTGACGACCGAAGAGATGTAAGATTAGGAGGCCACTACAATGCCCGGAACTCGTAAACTGGGGCGTGTTACGTCCCACCGTATGTCCATGCTGCGCGGTATGGTCACCCAGCTGCTCGACGCCGGCAAGCTGACCACCACGGTCACGCGTGCCCGCGAGGTCGCGCCGTTGGCGGAAAAAGTGATCACGCTGGCCAAGCAGAACGATTTGGCCGCCTATCGTTTGGCTATGAATCTGGTTACGCGTGAGGACGTCGTGAAAAAGGCGTTTACCGAAGCGCCGACCAAGTACGCCGACCGCAATGGCGGTTACACGCGCATCACGCGCGTCGGTGTGCGTCGCGGTGACGCGGCTGAAACGGCGCTCATCGAGCTGCTGTAACAACGACATAGAACATAGGGCGATGCGTATCGCCCTTGTTTGCTTTGTATGTGTAATCGGCTAATGCCATGGGAGGCGCCATGAGAGAAGAAAAAAATAGGAAAGCACCATTTGAAGACGATGGGCGCGTCATAGCCCGCATGGATCTGCCGGGTATGCCGGGCGTTGAGTCTCGGGTTGCGCCGCGTCGCCCCGAGGCGGCGGAGGCCGTCGGCGACACGGCCGACGCACCACCGGTTGAGCCGCTGGTGTTGTCGCGTGAGGAGCGCCGTGCCATGCGTCGCGCCGCGTGGATTGTCGGTGTGCAGACAGCGCTGCTGGCCGGCGCTATTTTGACGCTCAGTTTCTTTCTCGTCTGGCTCTGGATTCATTAAAGACAACAAAGCCGCCTGCTTGCGCAGACGGCGTGGGCTATGGCTTGGCGGTTACTCGGTCGCGTCGAGCGCCTGACTCAGCGCCTGCGACAGCTGGTCTGGGCAGGAGGTGGGCCGCAAGCCGCACGGGATGCCGGCGAGTCGATCGCGCGCCTCGCGCACGGGCAGGCCGGTGACCAGCTTGGCAACGGCCGACAGGCTGCCGCTGCAGCCGTTGATAAACTGCACGCGCGTGAGGATGCCGTCCTCGACGTCAAATTCAATGGCGTTGGCACAGGTGCCGGTGGTGTGATAGGTGTAGTGCATAGTGACCTCCTAAGGGCGGTAAAATAGAAATGTTGTCCAGCCGTCTTTGCTGGCTTGCCGGGCGATGGGCAGATTGATGGCCTGCCGAACGGCGTCGGCCTGTTGGTCGATGATGCCGGAGGCGAGCAGGCGCGCGCCCGGACGCACCAGCGCCGTCAGGTACGGTGCCAGCCAGATGAGCAGGTCGGCCACCAGATTGGCGCAAATCAGGTCAGCCTGACTGTCGGCCATTTGCCGCATCAGCGGTTGATTGGCTGTAAAATCGCCGCAGCATATGGTATACTGGTCTATGCCGTTGGCCAGCGCGTTCTGCTCGGCCATTTGGCAGGCGACGGGGTCGATGTCGACAGCCAGCGCCGGACCTGCCCCGAGCAGCCGCGCTGTGATGAAGAGAATGCCGCTGCCGCAGCCGATGTCGACAACACGCTCGTTGCCCTGAATGACTTGCTCCAACATTTGCAGGCAGAGCAGTGTGCTGGCGTGTGTGCCGGTGCCGAAGCTCATGCCGGGGTTGTTGTAAAAGACAACGCGCCCGTCGGCGTTTTCCAACGGCACCCAAGCCGGCTGGATGCGCAACCGCGTTCCGATGTCAATGGGCTGGTAATACTGCTTCCAGTTGTTGGCCCAGTCCTCCTCGTCGACCTGCGTTTGGGTCAATTGACAGTCGGGCAGGTCGTCGAGACAGTCACGCAGCCGCAGCAGGTCTTCGGGCTGCGTGAGGTAGAGCACCACGGCATTGACGCCGCGATGGGCGTCGAGCAGTTCGTCGTCGACCAGTTCCCATGTCTGCCGGTGTTCGATGTAGTCAAAGAAGTCGTCGGCGCATTCAATTTGAATTTGGTCGAAGCCGAAGGCCGACAGCTTGGCCACCAACTCGTCCAGCCGGTCGGCCGCCGTTTCAACGCGGCATTGCAGATAGGTCATAGGTTTCTCCTGTTCCATTCAAAGGTGGGTTGAACATGTCAGTGCTGAAAAGACTCAAAAATGATTTGTTTGATTTCGTCGGGCGCATTATGCGCCATGACGTATGGGGCATGGCCGGCCAAACGGCTTTTTTCCTCATGCTGGCCATCTTCCCGTTGCTGCTGTTTCTGGTCAGTGTACTCAATCAGGCCAATTTCTCGCTGTCCTATGAGTCGCTCTGTCTCTTTTTGCCCGCGAACATCGCCAATCTGGTCGTGCAAATCGGCAAGATGGCGCCGACTGAGGGCAACTGGCCGATGTGGTCGGTGCTGATGTCGCTGTGGGCGGCGTCGGCCGGTGTCTGGGCATTGATGCGCGGCGTACACCGCGCCTATCGTCAGCGGGGCATTGAGCGCCCCATCCGCGCACGGCTACTGTCGCTGGCCTTTACCTTCGGCTTTGCCGTGGCCATCGCGCTGTCGTTGGCGCTCAACGTGTTCAGCCGCAATGTCACCAACTACATCACCTATCAGTTGGGTACGGGCAGCTTTGTCATGGAGACGCCCATTCGCCGTTTGATTATGCTGGGTTTCATTTTCCTGTTTTTAACGCTGTTGTACTGGCTGACGCCCGGCGTGGGCGGCCGCATTAGCAAGCACATGGTGGGCGCTGCTGTAGCGGCGGGACTGTGGTTGGCAGCGTCGGCTCTCTACGAGGCCTACATGACGCGCTATGACCGTTTTTCTTCCGACCTGTACGGCAGCATCGGCGCGTTCCTCGGCTTTTTGCTGTGGCTGTTTATCCTATGCATCATTGTGCTGTTTGGCGCCGAGATTAACGCCTTTCTACGCGACCGCGCCGCGCGCAAGCACGGCACTGCGGTGGAGGACAAAACCCAGAGCAGTATACCACAGCCATAAAAAACCTGCAATGGTCATTAAAAAAAGACTTGCAATCGTGCCAATGATGTGGTATATTAGCTAAGCGATTGCGCCGCTAGCTCAGCTGGATAGAGCGTCTGGCTACGGACCAGAAGGTCGGGAGTTCGAATCTTCCGCGGCGCGCCAAAGCCACCCGAAAGGGTGGCTTTTCTCTGTAAGAAGGCAGGCAAAATGCTTTACAATGGGTAGTAACTGTGGTAGACTAAACGAACCGTTATCATTTCGGAGGGGTAGTATGAAGACAACCTTTGCCCAGCGCCTGTCGGTGTTGCGACAGGAAAAGAAAATTAGTCAGCGGCAGGCGGCCCGTGATTTGGCCATTAGCCAGGCGCTGATGTCACATTATGAGAATGGTGCCCGTGAGCCGGGTCTGGCCTTTGTGGAGCGCGCCTGTGATTACTACGGCGTGACAGCCGACTACCTGCTGGGACGTAGCCTCAGCCGCAGTGGCGAGGTTATTTTGGCCGAGCAGCTGCCGTCGGCGGCCGACGAGAAGGACAATGTCATGCGCGGCAGCGCCATGGCCATGCTGCAAAAGAAGCTGATTGTCAACTCCGTCAGCATGATTTTTGACGTGCTGGGCGCCATGCGCCAGCCGGAGCTGGTTAAGGCGGCGGGTAAGTACCTCGGACTGGCCTATTACAAGCTGTTCCGTATGGTGTACGCCGCCAACGATGAGCTGCCGCAGAACGTGTTTGCCGTCGACCCGCGCGTCTACCAGTCGATTGCCGACGCCGAGATGAAAAAGGCGGAGGCCGAGCTGTTGACGCTGTTGGCTGACACCGAGCAGCTGCCCGATCTGCGTTTTGAGACACTGGGACAGTGGTTTCCGCAGCATTACCAGTCATTGCTGACGCTGCTCAACAACGCCGGCCAGCGGTCGATGGAAGCGGGCAGGAAGTAGTAGCTATGTGTGATTTGTGTCATGCTGTGTCGGGTCGACCGGTCGACGACATCGCTGTTGTGCTGGCTGAGCGCCGGTTTCACTATCGAGTTGGCGCGCTGATTGTGCGCGCAGGGCAGCTGCTGGCCGTCACCAATGATGCGGCGGATTATTTTTATTCTGTCGGCGGCTGTGTACGGGCTGGTGAGACGTCCGAGCACGCGGTCATTCGCGAGGTGTATGAGGAGACGGGCACGCCGTTGGCGGTCGAGCGATTGGCCTTTGTCGTGGAGAACTTTTTTGTTGCACAGGGTGAACGGTATCATGAGATTTCGCTCTATTACCAAATGACGGTACCTGACAGCTTTGTGCCATGTTGCCGGAGCAACTCACCCGACGGCGTTGCGGAACGGTTGCAGTGGCTGCCGTTGGCTGAAATGGAGCGCATTGATTTCCGACCGGCGGCACTCAAGCTACGGCTGATGCGCCCGATAGGGTGTGTCGAACATATTGTGTGTACAACATAGGACTTGAAAAAAGACGACCGACAGGTCGTCTTTTTGATTGAGGATTGAAATGATTGCGGCTGATATTACCCTGTGTGGTCGTTTACCGCTCCAGCCATTGCTGGTGCAGCAGGCCGTAGTGCGCGACGTCCTTGAACTCGCCTTTGACCAGCAGCGATTGCAGCGCCGTACCCTCGTAGATCATGCCGCATTTTTCCATAACGCGACCCGAAGCCTCGTTGCCGATGTAGTGGGTCGATTCCACGCGATTGACCTGCAGACGATCAAAGGCAAAGGATAGCATGCCGTGCAGCGCGTCGGTCATGTAGCCTTTATTCCACAGCGAGCGCTGCAGCACAAAACCAAAGCTGGCCTTGTCGTGCTCGGGGTGCAGCCGCAGCTCAATGCAGCCGATGCAGCGGTCGGTGAAGGGCAGCGCAATGGCGTAGGCACCCGGCGTCTGCCAGTAGTAGTCGGTGATGGCGCGGCGCGCCTGTTCGGGCGTGCTGACACCCTCCCACACCAGATGCTGCACCGTTTCAGCGTCGCTCCCGTACTCGAATACGGCGTCGGCGTCCTGAATTTTGAACTTGCGTAGGACGCAGCGTCCAGCCGGCAAGGTCTGGGCGCGGAGCAGAACCTCTTTGCAGTTGTCAATCATGGTAATCTATCCTTTCGTGCCGCTTGACGCGTCGCACTACGCGTCGAGCAAGCGGGAGATAAGCTGATTGCTAATCAAGAAGCCTTGGGGCGTCAGGCGCCAGCGGTCGCCCACAGGCTGAGTGAGGCCGTGCTGCTGCCATTGGGCAAGCAACGCAAAGGGTTTTTGAGGGTCGGCGTCGTAGCGGCTGGTGTATTCCCGCGCGCTGACGCCATGCGCCGTGCGCAGTCCCAGCATCAGGTATTCGCGGCCGCGGTCGGCGGTGCGGATGAACTCGCGGCTGGCCAACACATCATCGCCGGCCGCTATGCCGTCCAGGTAAGCGTGTAGGTCGCCGGTGGTGGCTGCGCGGTAGTCGTCATAGTCGGAATGGGCGCTGGGGCCAAAGCCGAGATAGGGTTGCAGCGTCCAGTATTTGAGGTTGTGACGCGAGGCGCGTCCCGGCTTGGCAAAATTGGAAATCTCGTACTGGGCAAAGCCGGCATCAGCCAGCATGGTTACGGCGTCAAGGTATTGGTCGGCCGCCAGATCATCGTCGACGGGTAGATGGCCGTCGTAGGTGGTAAACAGTGGCGTCTGCGGTTCCAGCTTGAGGCCATAGCAGGAGAGATGGGTTATTGGCCATTGGCTCACCGCTTGCAGCGTGCGCTGCCAGCTGTCGCGCGTTTGGCCGGGCAGGCCGTAGAGCAGGTCGATGCTGAGGTTGTCAAAGCCGGCTGTTGCTGCGTTTTGCACGGCGTCGCGGGCACTTTGTGCGGTGTGAAGCCGTCCCAGACGGATCAGTTGGGCATCGTCAAGCGACTGGACGCCAATCGAAAGACGGTTAATACCGCTGCTGCGCCACTGCCGCAGATGCGGCAGCGAGAGCGAGTCGGGGTTGGCCTCGATGGTCGTTTCGACGTCGGAGGCGACACGAAAGTTTCGCACTATGGCGTTGAACAGCCGATCCAGTTGCGCGTCGCTCAACAGCGATGGCGTTCCGCCGCCAATAAAGATGCTGTCGACGGGCAGGGTCACCTGTGGTGCCGTTGTGGTTAGCTGTTGGGCGAGCGCGGTGACGTAGCTGTCGACCAGTCCGCTGTCATAGGGCAGCGAGTAGAAATCGCAGTAGGCGCACTTGCGGGCGCAAAAGGGAATGTGAAGGTAGAGCCCGACGCTGTCGGTCGGCGTCATAGCGCGTTTATGTAGGCCGGCGTGCTGTCCTTATCCAGCACAAAACCACAGTGGCGATAGAAGGAAAGCTGGTTGTTGTCAGCGACCAGCACAATGCGCAGGTAGTCGGCGTAGGTCTCCTTAACGCGCCGCACCAGCTCGCGGCCAATGCCCTGCTTGTGGTGGCCGGGGTCGACAAGCAGGTAGTGCACGTAGGCGGTCATCTCGCCGTCGTCAAGTACATTAATGAGTCCGACCAGCTTGTCGCCGTCGCTGGCGGTGTAGACGGTGTCGCTACCCTGAATGGCACGGGCCAGCTTGTCGGGATAGTGGCCGGACGACCAGTTGACCGACAAAAACAGGCGTTGCAGTGCTTCGGGCGCAAAACTCTTGGTGTCTGAGTAGGTGATGGGCATGGTGATGGCTCCTATTCGTCCAGCTTGAGGACGGCCATAAAGGCCTCCTGCGGCACCTCGACGCTGCCGAGGTTGCGCATGCGCTTTTTGCCTTCCTTTTGCTTTTCCAGCAGCTTCTTTTTGCGCGTGATGTCGCCGCCATAGCACTTGGCCAGCACGTCCTTGCGCATGGCCTTGACCGTTTCGCGGGCGATGACCTTGCCGCCAACGGCGACCTGCACCGGCACCTCAAACAGCTGACGCGGGATGTGTTCTTTCAACTTTTCGGCAATGCGGCGCGCGCGGGCGTAGGCCTTCTCGGTGTGGACAATAAAGCTCATGGCGTCGACGATATCGCCGTTGAGCAGCAGGTCGAGCTTGACCAGCTGCGAGGCGCGGTAGCCCATCAGCTCGTAGTCGAGCGAGGCATAGCCGCGGGTGCGCGACTTGAGCGCGTCAAAAAAGTCGTAGATGATTTCGTTCAAGGGCAGCTCGTAGTGCATTTCCACGCGCTTGGCGTCGAGGTATTTCATGTCCTTGAACACGCCGCGCCGCTCCTGACACAGTTCCATGATGGTGCCGACGTAGTCGCTGGGCGTAATAATGTTGGCCTTGACAAAGGGCTCCTCGGCGCTGGCGATTTCAGTGGGGTTGGGGTAGTGTAGCGGGTTGTCGATCCACAGGTCGCTGCCGTCCGTTTTGTTAATATGGTAGATGACCGACGGGGCCGTGAACACAAGATCAAGGTCGTACTCGCGCTCCAAGCGCTCCTGAATGACCTCCATGTGCAGCAGTCCCAGAAATCCGCAGCGAAAGCCGGAGCCGAGCGCAATCGATGATTCGGGCTCGAAGGAGAGCGAGGCATCGTTGAGCTGCAGTTTTTCCAGCGCGTCGCGCAGGTCGGTGTATTTGTCGCCCTCGGCGGGGTAGATGCCGCAAAAAACCATGGGCTGCACTTTTTTATAGCCGCCCAGCGCCGTTGTAGCCGGGTTTTCAGCGTCGGTAACGGTGTCGCCAACGCGCGTATCGCGCACGGTTTTAATCGAAGCGGTCAGGTAGCCGACCTCGCCGGCCGATAGCTGTGACATGCTCTCAAAGCCAAGCGGACGCATGACGCCGACGTCGACAACGGTGAACTGGGCGCCGGTCGCCATCATTTGAATGGTCATACCCGGCGTGAGCGTGCCCTGCATAACGCGCAGATAGACGATGACGCCGCGGTAGCTGTCGTACTGGCTGTCGAAAATTAGCGCTTGCAGCGGCGCGCTGGCGTCGCCCTGCGGCGGCGGGATATCGTGAATGACGCGTTCGAGTACGTCCTGAATGTTGGTGCCGTTTTTGGCCGAGATGCGCGGCGCGTCCTGCGCCGGCAAGCCGATGACCTCCTCGATTTCGGCTGCGGCCTCCTCGGGGCTGGCGGCCGGCAGGTCGATTTTGTTGATAACCGGCACGACCTCAAGGTCGTGGTCAAGTGCCAGGTAGGTGTTGGCGAGTGTCTGCGCCTCAATGCCCTGTGCGGCGTCGACGACCAGCACAGCACCTTCGCAGGCGGCCAGACTGCGGCTGACCTCGTAGTTGAAGTCGACGTGGCCCGGCGTGTCGATGAGGTGCAACTGATAGGTGTGGCCGTCCAGTGCGGTGTAGTCGAGACGGATAGCGCGCGCCTTGATGGTAATGCCGCGCTCGCGCTCAAGCTCCATGTTGTCGAGCAGCTGGTTGGACATTTCGCGCGCCTCAACGCCTCGGCATAATTCAATCAAACGGTCGGCCAAGGTTGACTTTCCGTGGTCGATGTGTGCAATGATGCAAAAATTGCGAATGTTCTCGGGCATATGTGTTCCTCCGCTTTCAAGGCTATATTGTATCATAAGATAATGGACAGCACAAGTGTTTATGTGACCGCTTGTGACCAAATCGGCAAAAAGTGGGGCTTTACAGAAACGGTTGTTTGTGTTATTATGAGGCAAACAACTGTACTTTGTATTGTGGGAGGTGCGCTTGATGAAACGTAAAGAGCTGGGGCAGAAGCAGAAGGAAATCTACGATTATATCGTTGAGGTAACGGCTAAGCAGGGCTATCCACCCAGTGTGCGCGAGATTGGCGAGGAGGTGGGGTTGCGGTCGCCGTCGACGGTGCATATGCACATCGCGTCGCTGGTTGAGCGCGGCCTGATTAACAAGGACGACCGCAAGACACGCGCGCTGACGCTGCCCAATGGCGCCATGCCGGGTCATGTGCCCATTCTGGGCGATGTTACGGCGGGCATGCCGGTGCTGGCTTACGAGCAGCAGAAGGGCTTTGTGCGCTACAATCCCGAGACGTCGGGCGAGCACTTTGCGCTGCTGGTTATGGGCGAGTCGATGATCAATGCCGGTATTCTGGACGGCGACTACGTCATTGTACGCAAGCAACCGACGGCCGAAAACGGGCAGATTGTGGTTGCCATGATTGACGATGAGGCGACCGTTAAGCGCTACCACCGCAACGGCCACGAGATTTGGCTGATGCCGGAGAACGACGCGTATGAGCCCATTGACGGCTCCGAGTGCGTTGTGCTGGGCGTGGTGACGGCGCTGGTGCGCGAGTACTGATTTAGCAGAAGCGATAGGACGGCGCCGGCCAGCGATGGCTCGGCGCCGCTGTTTGTCTGCGACACAGCCGCAAGACTACGGTGGCTTTTTTGACAAAGCGGCGGCCCTCCTGTACAAATAGGAGGGCCGCTTTGAATTGACGAAAGTCGGCCGGCTAGTCGGCGGTAAAGGTAACGCCGTCTGAGGTTTTGATGGTTTTGGCAGCGGCGTCATAGGTGGCCGTCAGTGTCTCGGGCAGGCTGGCCGATTCCATGGCCTGATCGAGTACGGTGTCAAGGATGTCGTCTGTCACCGTGCCTTCGTCCATGCCCTGCTTCGCCAGCAGCGCCACAACCAGCTCGCGCATGCTGCTGCGCAGTGCCTCAGGGTCAATCTTCATGGTAATGGCAGTGCCGTTCAGGCTGTAGGTGCCCTTCATGGTGAAGAGGTCCATACCCTCAATGTCACCCAGACCCATGGCGGCCGTGGGCATGGCCATGCTAAAGTCAACGCCCGTAAACTTAAGGGTGGCGGTCACACCGCCCTGTTCGCCGGAGTAGCTGCCGTCGAGTCCGCCGGTCGGGGTAAAGGCGGGCTCAGTCGGCTCAGTCGGTTCAGTCGGCTCAGTCGGTTCAGTCGGTTCAACAGGCTCAGTGGGGTCCGCCGGGTCAATGGTGTCGAACATTGCATTTGAGGACGTTGTCCACTCCTCCATCGTGGCGTCGATAGCAGCCCAGTCGTCGTCGGTCATCTCGGAGAGCTTCTTGATGTCGCCGCTGATGGAAAGCTTGCCGTTGTCGCTCTGCTTGGCGGTGACTTTTGTGTCCATCGCCAGCTCCATCGAGGCATCGCCCTGATCCAACGCAATGGTGTCCATGGTCAGGTCGAGTGTTTTGCCCGAGCCTTGGTAGGTGCCAGTCATGTTCATGGTCATTTGCTGACCGGCGAAATCGAGGTTGAGGTCGGCCGTGATTTTGCCGTCCTTGAGCAGCGTATCGACAGCCATGACAAGCGTCTGGCCCTCGGACCTCATGGTGATTGAGGTGTTGTTCTTCAGCGACTTGGCCGACTCATCGACTGTGTTGTCGCTGGCGTACTCCATGGCAATTTCCTCGCCGTCCTGCGCCACGGTGAGACGACCAAAGCTGCTGGCAAACACGTTGCTCTGCTTACCGTTGAAGCCGGCCACGAGCTCGAGCTTGGCGGTGCTGGTCATACCGGGCAGTGCCGAAGCGTCCATGGAAATGGATGTGGCTTGCGTCTGGTGGTCGCTGTTGACATAGACCGAGAAGTTGATTTTGGGGAAAACGCTGGCGTCAATGGCCTTGATGGCGGTCTTGCCCTGTGAGATGATCTCGCCAATCGGGGTGCCCGATTCGGCGGCCAAGTCGTTGAGCAGCGATTGCACAAGGTCGCTGTCGAGCAGCTCGGTGAGGATTTCTTTGACTTCCTTGCCATCGAGCGTTGAGGTCATTTTGGTCAGCTCGCCGTCAACGCCGGGCAGTGTGACGCTGCCGTCATTGCTGTAGGAGCGGTCGGTGGTGTGGCTGTCATCGATGCCGAGCAAATCCATGACGTCGTCCATGGACTTGATCGACTTCAGCATATCGAGCGTTTTCTCGCTCAGCGGCAGTTGGGTGATGTCGGCCATGTCCATGTCGCCGCCGGCCTTCTGCTGCAGCAGGTCAAACAGCTCGGACAGCGTGGCGGTAAAGCCGGTGTCGCCCAGTTTGACGGTCAGCGCCTTGGCGTCCTTGTCCACCAAAAACGCCATGTCGAGCGGATCGGCGCCGGCGGTCATGCTGAGGTCGACCAACGCCTGGGTGTCGTTGTGTTTCACGCTGTACTCGTAGCCGATGGCGGCGAGTGACTCGTTGGCTGACGCCAGCATATCGGCGTCGTCAATTCCGCTCAGTGAAGTGAATTTGATGCCGCTGACGGAGGTGCTGACATCGTTGAACTGCGTGTTGCTGTCCACGCCGAGCACCTTGTTGATGGACGCCTGCATGGCGTTATCCTTGAGTGCGTTTTCGGTCTGCGTGTTGGCGTACTCTACGTACTTGCTGGGGAAGAAGGTCTTCAGCATCTGGGGGTAGAAGATAAAAGCCAGCACACCCAGCACGACAATCGCGCCGGCGATGGGGAAAAGCACGGCCTTCCACGGAAATTTCTTCTGGGGCGCGACCGGCTGCTGGAAGATTACGGGCGCGTTGTCATAGCCGGGCATCGGTGCCGGCTGGTAGGCGGTCGGTTGTACCGGCTCGGAAAAAACGGGCTGTTGTGCCGCGGGCTGCACCTCGGGAGCAGCTGCCTGCTCGTTGAGGTTGCTGCCACACTGCTCGCAGAAAACGGAACCGCTTGCCGACTTGGCACCGCAATTCGTACAAAACATAATTATCCTCCTTTAATACAGCGGGGGTATACACCATACATTATATAAAGATATACGCGATTTGTCAAATGCCGGTGAAGTTAAACGGTTGCCAACGCGAGAACAAAGTCAAACGTCACCTCTTGACAGTCTATGTCGGCCGGACGACTTTGATGCGCACCGAGCGGTGTCATGGCGCAGAGTTGGGGTAGCAGTGTGCCGACGGGCAGTGTGTAGGTCAACGCTTCGCAGGCCGCGCTGGGGTAGCGGCTGCAAAAATGGTCGACCGATTCTGATCGAGTGGTTTCTTTGTGCCACAGCGAGCGCAGCTGCTCGAGGTGGCGCGTGCCCGGCATGACCTTGAGCAACCGGCCACCCGGCTTGAGCACGCGCTCAAATTCGCGGTAGGCGGCTGGCGACAGGAGGTTGACGACGACGTCGACGGCGTTGTCAACAAGCGGCAGGTTGGCCAAATTGGCGACCAGCCAGTCGCAGCGCTTGTCCAGTCCTGCGGCCATTGCCACGGCGTCGCGCGCCAGGTCAACGCCGATGCCGACGCGGGTCGCGCACAGTTGTGACAGCTGCCAGCCCTCACCGCAGCCGGCGTCCAGCACCAGCGCGTTGGGCGATAGCAGTTGGTCAAGCCGCTGGGTCAACGGCGCGAAGAAGCCGGCGGCAAAGACGTCGCGCCGCGCCTGCCAGAGCGTTTTGGTGTAGAGTGGGTCGGCTCCGGCGGCGACAAAGTTGACGTAGCCTTTGCGCGCGATGTCAAACGTGTGGTTTTGCTCGCAGCGCAGGCTGCTTTCAATGGCCGACAGCGCGCCGAGACAGTGCGGGCAGCGCAGCCGCTCAAGTTGATGCATGACGCACCTCCCTGTATCAAAACGGGGCGTCGTTGACGCCCCGTTTGAATGGTAAAGCTACTTGGTGAACATGGCCAGCAGGAAGCCGGCGGCCACCGCAGAGCCGATAACGCCGGCCACGTTTGGCCCCATGGCGTGCATCAGCAGGAAGTTGCTGGGGTTGGCCTTTTGTCCCTCGACCTGCGACACGCGCGCCGCCATCGGAACGGCCGACACGCCGGCGCTGCCGATTAGGGGGTTAATCTTTCCGCCCGACAGCTTATACATCAGCTTGCCGAACAGGATACCGCCAACGGTAGAGAAGCAGAAGGCGGTCAGACCCAGCACAACGATGAGGATGGTGTCTAAGGACAGGAAGCCGACGTTGACCAGCTTGCCGTCGGCGTTGAGCTCGCCGATATAGCCGACCGAGGTGGCACCGACGGTCACCGACAGGAAGATGGTGACGATGTTGATGAGCGTGTTCTGCGCCGTGTCGGACAGACGGTCCACCACGCCGCACTCACGGAACAGGTTGCCCAGCATCAAGCAGCCGATGAGTGGCGCGACCGAGGGCAGCACCAGTACGACAAAAATGGTAACGGCGATGGGGAAGATGATTTTGGTCGTTCTGGACACCGAGGTGACCGGCGGCATGACGGTTTCGCGCTCTTTTTTGGTGGTCAGCGCACGCATGATGGGCGGCTGAATGAGCGGAATGAGCGCCATGTACGAGTAGGCGGCTACGGCGATTGGCCCCAGTTTCTCCGGCGCTAGCTTTGAGGTCAGCCAGATGGCGGTCGGGCCGTCGGCACCGCCGATGATACCAATCGAAGCGGCGATGTTGCCGGTGAAGAACAGGCAGGACAGGATAAAGGCGCAGTAGATGCCCAGCTGGGCGGCGGCGCCGAGCACCAGCGACGACGGACGGCTGAGCAGCGGGCCGAAGTCGGTCATAGCGCCTACGCCGAGGAAAATCAGACAGGGGTAGATGTTGAGCTTAACGCCGAGATAGAGCACATCGAGGAAGCCGCCCTGTTTCAGCACGTCGCCGTAGTTGATGAAACCATCGGCGCCTTTTTTGAACAGCTCCATGTGCATCAACTCGCCAAACGGCAGGTTGGTCAGCAGCATACCAAAGGCGATGCCGACCAGCAGCAGCGGCTCGAATTTCTTGACAATGGCGAGGTAGAGCAGCACGCAGGCAATGACAATCATGACTGCGTTTTCCCAGTGCTGGAACAGACCGCTAAAGCCTGAACCCTCCCACAAATCGGTAAAAACTTTTCCAAAATCCATGACAGTGCCCCCTTACGCGAGCACAATCAAAGCGTCGCCGGTGTTGACGGATTGACCTTTGCTGGCAACGACCTGCGCGACTGAGCCGTCACGCGGCGACATAATCTCGTTTTCCATTTTCATGGCCTCGAGTACGAGCAGCAAAGCGCCTTTTTTGACCGCTTGTCCGTTTTGAACGTTGACCTTGAGTATCGTGCCCGGCATGGGTGCCGAAACGGCTTCGCCGGCGGCAGTGGCCACGGCAGCGACGGGCGCGGCGGCAGGTGCGGCGGCGACTGCCACCGGTGCTGCCACGACGGGCGCGGCAACAGCGACATCGGCGACGTCGACCAAAATGGCCTCGCCGTGTTCGACTTCAACTTCGTAGACCTTACCGGCCAGTGTAACTTGATATTTCATGGCTGTGTTCCCCCTATTTCACTTCTTGAATGGAGATGAAGCGCAGCTCGTTGAGCGGCTTCTGCATGCGGTCGGCCACGATGGCCATCAGCAGCGCAACGGTTTTGTGGTCGATGTTGTGCAGGTCGCACTCGCCGAGTGAGCCTTTGGCCGGCACTTTGTTGGAGGCGACAGCAACCGGCTGCGGCGCGGTTTCCGGAGCGGCGACCGTGCGACGACTCTCGGCGGCGTTGATCACGCGGCGCATGATGGTCACCACGGCCATCAGCACAATCAGCACCAAAAAGACAATGGCAAAGCCGATAAGGCTAATCAGCAGCGAGTCGGTAAAGCTGACGTTGCCGTCCTTGACGCCGGTGGCGAGCTGCAAAGTAATGGCAGTTTGCATGACACGTCCTCCTTACAGTTGCACGATGGAGTATTTCATGCGATTGGCGGCGCGCTCGTTGCGCTCAGTGGCAAATTTTTCGTACACAGCGGGGAACACGATGTAAGACAGCACGTCCTCGTCCGACTGCGCCAGCTCGCCGATTTCGGCCTTGCCGGCGGCAAAGCCGGGCTTGAGCGTTTCGGCAAAGCGGCCGGTATAGGCTTTTTCGTCGCCCAGTATTTTCTTGCTGACCTCGGGGTCGATGGGTGCCGGCGGCGTGCCGTACTCGCCCTTGAGGTAGGAGACAATTTCCTTGGACACGTTCTTGTAGCGCTCGCCCGACAGCACGTTGGAGCAGGCCTGTACGCCGACCATCTGGCTCATGGGCGTGACCAGCGGGGGATAGCCGAGGTCCTTGCGCACGCGCGGCGTTTCCTCCAGCACTTGCTGGAACTTATCGATGGCGTTCTGCGCCTTGAGCTGCGACACGAGGTTGCTCAGCATGCCGCCGGGCACCTGATAGGTCAGCGCGTCGCTGTCGGTACCCATGACCAGCGGGTCCATCGTCTTGTCGGCGATGTACTCGTTGCGGATGGGCTTGAAAAAGTCGTTGACCTCTTTGAGCAGGTTGGCATTCAGGCCGGTGTCGAAGCCCATCTGACCCAACGCGAAGTTGAGCGTCTCGGTGGCCGGCTGCGAGGTGCCGCCCGACATCGAGGAAATGGCGGTGTCGATGACATCGGCGCCGGCTTCGGCGGCCTTGAGGTAGGTCATGAACGCCAAACCTGTGGTGGCGTGGGTGTGGACGTGAATGGGCAGCTTGGAGTTTTCTTTGATGGCCTTGACCAAATCATAGCACTCCTGCGGGCTCATAACGCCCGCCATATCTTTAATGCACAGCGACGAGGCGCCCATGTCCTCGAGCTGCTTGGTCAGCTTAACGTAGTTTTCCAGCGTGTGCACCGGGCTGGTGGTGTAGCTGATGGCGACCTGCGCGATACCGCCGTGTTTGATGGTTTCGCTGACGCTGGTCTCAAGGTTGCGCACGTCGTTGAGCGCGTCAAAGATGCGCAGCACGTCGATGCCGTTTTTAATCGACAGCTCGACGAATTTGCGCACGACATCGTCGGGATAGTGCTTATAGCCCAGCAGGTTCTGACCGCGCAGCAGCATTTGCAGCTTGGTGTTTTTAACGCGCGCCTTGATGTCGCGCAGACGCTGCCAGGGATCCTCGTTGAGGTAGCGCAGGCAGGTGTCAAAGGTGGCGCCGCCCCAGCACTCAAGTGAGTAGTAGCCGACCTTGTCGAGGGTCTCAAGGATGGGCTCAAATTTGCTGTAGGGCAGACGCGTGGCAATCAACGACTGACCGGCGTCGCGCAGCACAGTTTCGGTAAAGCGGATTTTAGGCATTTTGTCTCCTCCTTGCAGATTTATCTGTCTAGAATTATATCAGTGTTTGCAATTTTTGCATAGAAAAACCGCTTGGTCGAATTTGACAAAGCGGTGGCGTGTAAAATGCGGTGCATGGTGATTATTGACAATTATAGTGCAAAAGCGCCTGTTGCCACAGCCTTTCGGTGTCGTCGGGACTGGGTGTGTCGAGGGTGAGGTGACAGGGTTGGCCGGCAAAGGCGTTGTACTTGCGCTCCAGCATGGCGGCGACGGGCGGTGGTAACGTGCCGCCGGTCCGTGCGGCAAACCGCTGCTGGATGGTGTCGAGCGGCGCGGTGACCAGCACGCGAAAGGCGTTGGCGGGTAGCAGCGCCAAATGCTGCGGCTCAGTGATGACGTATACAATCGACGGGTCGCCGGCGGTGTCGGACTCGGCCAGCAGCTGGGTAAAGCGCGGTTCGGCTTCGGACTGGGTTTTGGCCAGCCGCAGGTAGTCTTTTCCGCTGTACAGTTCGACTTGGTGGGCGTTTTTCAGTTGTGCGGCCAGCGAAGACTTACCGACACAGCTGTCGCCGAAAAGGACAAGCACCATAGTTTTCTCCCTTGTAAAAATGAGTTACGGCGTCCAGCCCTTCCATATGTCGGGCGCATAGCCGAGTGTGGCTTGTCGCCCGTTACGAACGATGGGCGTTTGCAATAGGTCGGGGTTGTCCAGCAGCTTTTCCAGCTTGTCGTCGTCATAGGCAAGGTAGCTCAGCGCCGCGGCGTCGGGGTGCTTGGCGTTGACCAGCTTGTCAAGCCCGCCGACGGCTTGCAGCACGCTTTTGAGCTCACCCGGGCTGATGCCGTAGCGCAGCAGGTCGATGCTCTGCACCTTAATGCCGCGCTCCTTGAACCAGCGCTCGGCTTTTTTGGTGTCAAAGCACTTGGATTTGCCGAAAATTTGGATGCCCATGTGTCAGCCCACCCAGCTGATTTTGGTCAAATCGGGCGTGTGTGGTTCGGCGGTTGTGGCGGCGGTGCCCAGCAGCACGGCCATGCCAAAGGCGTAGCCGTCGGGAAAGCCGAGACGCTGTTGAAACTCGGCCGCCTTGGAGCCGGCAAAGGCGAGACCGGCCAAACCGCATACTAGGCTGTTGAGCCCCAGCGACTGTGCGGCCAGTGTAATCGTCTGTACAACAATGCCGCAGTCGAGCACGGCGCTGGGCGAGGCGGGGTCAATGGCCAGCATAACCATGCAGGGCGCATCGTAAAAGGTCTTGCCGCCGCGCGACTGAATGCGCTGATACATGGCGGGGTCGGGCATGGCCGCCATGGCGGCCAGTGTCGCCTGCTCCATGTCGCGAATCAGCGCGGCGTCGCGGACGACGATGACGCGCCAGCCCTGCTTGTTCATGGCGCTGGGCGACTGCACGGCCGCCTGTGCAATGGCGGTCAGTTGCTCGCCGGTCGGCATGGCGCCGTCAAAGCTGCGGCAGGAGTAGCGCTGGGCGATGTGTTGCAGTGTGCTGTTCATGGTCAGGCTCCCTTCACCAGTGATTTAAGGTAGGCATGGATAAAGCCGTCGAGGTCGCCGTCCATAACGGCTTGAATGTTGCCGTTTTCAAAGTTGGTGCGGTGGTCCTTGGCCAGCGTGTAGGGCATAAAGACGTAGCTGCGGATTTGACTGCCCCATTCAATGGCCTTTTGCTCCCCTTTAATATCCTCGATTTTGTCGAGGTGCTCTTTTTCTTTGATCTCGGCCAGCTTGGCCTTGAGCATACGCATGGCCACCTCGCGGTTTTGGTGCTGGCTGCGCTCGCTCTGGCAGGCGGTGACAAGGCCGGTCGGGATGTGAACAATGCGAATGGCGCTGTCGGTTTTGTTGACGTGCTGACCGCCGGCGCCGCTGCTGCGGTGGGTTTCGACGCGGATGTCCTCGTCCTTGATGACGATGGTCTCGTCGTTTTGAATGTCGGGCATGACCTCGACCGCGGCAAAGGAGGTGTGGCGACGCCCCGACGAGTCAAAGGGCGAGATGCGTACCAGGCGGTGAATGCCCATTTCGCTCTTGAGGTAGCCAAAGGCGCGCTCACCCTCGATGAGCAGGTTGGCGCTTTTGAGTCCGGCACCGTCGCCGTCCAGGCTGTCGAGCAGCTTGGTCTGAAAGCCGTGGCGCTCGGCCCAGCGCGTGTACATACGCACCAGCATCTCGTTCCAATCCTGCGCTTCGGTGCCGCCGGCCCCGGCGTGAAAGTTGAGAATGGCCGAGCAGGCGTCGTACTCGCCGCTGAGCAGCAGCTCGAGTCGCGCTGTTTCCAAATCGTCGGCCAGCTTGTCGGTGTCGCGGCTGATGTCGTCGGCAAAAGAGTCGTCGTCCTCCATCAGCGCCAGCTCGCACAGCTCGGTCAGCGAGGTCAGTTGGGCTTGCAGCGCGGCGGCGCGGTTGAGAATGTCCTTTTTCTGCTTCATCTCCTGCAGCACCTTTTGGCTGGCGGCGGGATTGTCCCAAAAGCCGGGCGCGGCCGATTGTGCCTCCAGCTCGTCGTGACGGCTGCGGATTTCGTCCAACTTAAGCGTCTGTGTCCATTCGTCCAGCTGCGGCTTGAGCAGCTCGAGCTTGCGTTTGTATTCCTCTAATTGTACCAAGGGTGGCCCTCCTTGTTTGCACGGCGCACAGCGACGCCGGAATGGGTAATGCACTACTCTTTATTGTATCGCACAATGGCGGCGGCGTCAACAAACGGCGGTGCTTTACAACTCGATTACAAGTGACTAGCATAGTACTGAGTAAGGGAGTGAGTGCCGTGCCGGACATCTTTGTTGTCGAAGACGATCGCGCCATCAATGACCTGATTGTCATGAATTTAGGACTGCGTGGCTATACCTGCCGACATTCTGTTCAACGAAACGGTGACGGGCTTGCAGTATGTGCTTGACGATGGCACGCTGACAACCGAGGCACCCGCGTATTTGCACCCTTCAAAGGACAAAGAAAAGTCGGGCTGGTGAGGCAATAATCGCCCCTCAAGACGGTTTGTCTTGAGGGGCGATGGTTTGACAGTGTGAGCCAACTGTGGTATCATACATTTATCAGAAGCAGAGGGGGCGCACCATGATCGAGAGCGACCGTTGCCGTTAGTTTGCACGTCAGGAGGGCCGAGGGGTCTTGTTGTCATGCACCGCTGACGGGACGATTGCGTTCGTGAGGGGTGTATTTTTTATGCCGTTTATTGCGCCGCGTCGTCCTGTCAATCAGACGATGGAGGGGTTTTATGGTATTGCAACTGAATCAGATTGAAAAAAGCTTTGGGCACCGGCTGTTGTTTCGGCTGCCGTCGCTGACCGTCTACGACGGGCAGCGCATCGGCATTGTCGGCCGCAACGGCGAGGGCAAGACAACGCTGCTGTCACTGGTGGCCGGAGAGCAGCGGCCCGACGCCGGGCGTATTGTTGTCAAGGGCAAGGTGGCCTATATGAAGCAGGTGGCGCGGCACGAGCAGCCCTGCTCGGGCGGCGAGGCGGTGCGCGCGCGCTGGCGTGCGGCGCTGGACGAAGGTGCCGACCTGTTGCTGGCCGACGAGCCTACGGCCAACCTCGATGAGGCGGGGCAACAGGCGGTGGAGGCTGAGTTAGCGGCCTTTGGCGGCGTTGTGTTGCTAATCAGCCACGACCGCGCGCTGCTGGACGCCGTTTGCGACACGATATGGGAGCTGGAGAAGGGCGACCTGCGTGTGTACAGCGGTAACTACAGCGACTACAAGGCGCACAAGCAGCGCGAGCTGGCCGGTGCGCGCGATGACTATGAACAGTACATCGCCGAGCGCGACCGGCTGCGCGACGCCATACGGGGTCGTGCTACGGCGGCGCAGGGCATACGCAACGCGCCCAAGCGTATGGGCAACAGTGAGGCGCGGCTGCACCGACGGTCGGGCACCGAGATTGCCGAAAAGCTGCACAAGAGCACCAAGGCGCTGGAGAGTCGATTGGAACGGCTGGATGTGAAAGCCAAGCCGTTTGAGTGGCCGGAGATCCGCATGGACGTATCGCTGACCAAGCCGCCGGTGTCCAAAACGGTGCTGAGCGTTGAGGGTCTGACGGTGAGCTACGGCACGCGCACGGTGCTGGACAACGTCAACCTGCGCGTGGCCAACGGCGAGCATTTGGCCGTCACAGGCGGCAACGGCACCGGCAAGACGACGCTGTTTAACGCCATCCTCTCACGCGATGAAGCCGTTCGGGTCGCGCCGGGCGTGGTGTTTGGCTACGTCAGTCAGACGCTGGACACGCTGGACGAGCGGCGCACGCTGTTGGACAACGCGCTGTATGACAGCGTGCAGAGCCGCACGGTGACGCAGACGACCTTAGCGCGGCTGCTGCTGACCGAACGCGACTATCACAAAACGGTGGCGCAGCTATCGGGCGGCGAGCGGCTCAAGCTGTGCCTATGCAAGCTGCTGTGCGGTTCGGCCAATGTGCTGGTGCTGGACGAGCCGACCAACTATCTGGACATCTACGCGCTGGAGGCGCTGGAGAGCCTCATCAACGGCTATCAGGGCACGGTGCTGTTTACCAGCCACGACCGCGCCTTTGTCACGCAGTGCGCCCATCGCGTGTTTTCGCTCACTCGGCCGGTATAATTTGGTAAAAACGGGGGACAATCCTTCCATAAGCGCCGAGTAAATAAAGGAGGATTGTATGCAGGTCAGAGATATTATGAACACCAATGTCGTCAGCATCAACCCCGAGGAGAGCGCCACGCTTGCGGCGCGGCTGTTGTATCGCCACAATGTCGGGTCGTTGCCCGTCTGTGCGCTGGACGGTCGTATCAAGGGCATTGTCACCGACCGCGACATTGTCATGCGGTGTGTGGCGTCGGAGTGTGATCCCGGCGAGACACGGGTGCGCGAGATCATGACGCGCGGGGTGGTCAGCGTAACGCCCGACACCGATGTGCAGGAGGCGTCACGGCTGATGGCCAACGAGCAGGTGCGGCGACTGCCTGTCGTCGAGGACCATCGGCTGGTCGGCATGGTGGCGCTGGGTGATTTAGCCAAGTCGCGCCAGTTCGACATGGAGGCAGGTCACGCGCTGTGCGAGATTTCGCAAAACGTCAGGAAATTCCGGAGCTGAACAAGGCCGCTTGCATTTCGATGCAAGCGGCCTTGTGTATGATGCAGTTGGTGACGTCGATTATTTGACGAGTTTGATGGTGATGTTTTCCGGCAGATTGTAGAAACTGATGAAGATGCCGCGGCTGTATTTGCGGTTTGGGTCGGGCGCCCAGACATAGTTGGTTAGCGGCAGCTTGCGAACGGTGATGGTGGTGTTGCCGGCGGCCAGCTGCTGTTGGATGGAAACTTGACGCGCTTCGGCGGCGCGGTCAATTGTAATGTAGGCGCTGAAAAGCATAGTGAAAAGACCGCAGAGCGTGCAAATCAGAATGGGCGCGACAACCGAAGTCTTGATTTTCAGCCAGTCGTTCTCCTGCAAAAAGCCGAGAGCGGCATGACAGAAGACGATCAGGAAGGCGCAGAAGGTAAAATAGCAACGGTCACCGATGATGGGGATGGTGGGCAGTAGCGGCGCGGCCAGCATGACGATTGAGGCGATGCTGAACAGCATAATTATGCGGTGGCGGCCGCGCGGCAGCAACCAAGCGCCGACAAAACAGAGTAAGAGAAATGCGGCAGCCAGAAAGCCGTCAGTAAGGCGAAATATCTCGGGACGTGGCATCTGCGGGTTGGTTTTTCGCACGAAAAAATAGATGTTAACCAGCGGCAAAAGCACACTGAGAACCGTGGCAAAACGGCGTTTTTTAGGCTTCATGGACGGCATGGTTTTGCATAGTGCAAACACCAGCAATATGGTGGCGGCGGCGTTGAGTAGCGTGTTGACGGCAAAGCCGTCGGGCACAATCTTGTCAAAATAGTTGCCCTCAATGTTTTCCAAAATTTGGTCGGCCCGCGGCATGTCGTGCGCCTCATTGTTGTCGGTGCTCTTATAGGCGTCGTGAGAGAACATCAGCACTGCACCGACCAACACGATGCCGGCGAGTGGCAGAATCAGTGCGTTCCACGGCTTGCCCTTGTGACGGTTGAACAGTTCGACTGCGAGCACAATGACGATCATGGCAGCACAGTAGAGTGTCAGATTTTCAACAAAGAGCTGCAGCAGCAATGTGAGTGTGATGCAGGCGGCCCAGCACAGCCATTTGAGTTTACCGGAGGCGGTGGCGCTCTTTTGATAGAGCAGCACGACACACAACAAGATTGCGGTGGGCACGCAGTAGGTTGAAAAGCCGGCGGTCCAGACAACGGCCTGTCGGATGATGAAAATCGACAGCGAGAGAAACATGACGGCAGAGAGGACAAACTTCGGTGCAAAACGCTGAGATCCCAGTTTTGCTGCGGCCCAGACAAGGGTGGTCATCACAGCTGCCATAAAGAGGGGTCGAAGCCAGTCTATTTGTGGCAGATAGGTGGCCAGCAGGTTGGCCGCATACCGGCCATTGAGATTTGAAATGCCGGAACGGACGCCCCAGTACCAGTCGTCGCCGGTCAGCGGAAAAAAAGAGGCGAGGGCCCAATAGACAAGAAAAAAACAGAGAATGGGTAGCGAGTTAGTCCAGTGTCTTGCCTTCATTATAAGCCTCCTCTTGAAAATTTGGTGGGTGTGAGCTGGCAGGTGTCGCCGACTAAGAAACGCGGACGCCGCTTAACTTCGTCGTATATTCGCGCGATATATAACCCTATGACGCCGAGCGACAGCAGAATGAGGCAGCCCAGCAGCAAAATCAGAATGATGAGGGTGGAAAAACCGCTGACCGAATGGCCGGAGAAGTAATTGACCAGCGTATAAACGCCTAAGATAAGTGTGCCGATGAAAAACAGGACGGAAAAGAGAAAGGTGAGATAGACCGGCTTACTGGTATAGGCCAGCATCGAGTCGACGGCAAAACGCAGTAGCCGCCTTGACGAGAATTTGCTGGAATCGCCCTGTCGTGCGTCGACCGAAAAGGGAACAGTGGCCGTGGTAAAGCCGCTCCAGTTGACGAGCCCACGGAAGAAAACGGTGCCTTCTCTAAATTGACAAAGCGCGTCAATAGCCTTGCGGCTGAGCAGCTTAAAATCGGAGGAATTGCCCAGATCCACGCCGCTGGCCGACTTAAGCAGCCGATAGAAACCTTTGGCAAACAGTCTGTATGACAGGCTTTCGCGGCCACGGTCGTCCTTGACACCTTCTATTATATCGGCGCCGGTTTCGTCGGCGACGCGCAAAAACTCTTTGATGTAGCGCGGTGGGTGCTGCAAATCAGAGTCCATGACGAGACAGTACTCGGTCTGCACCTGGCTGATGCCGGCAAAGATAGCTGTCTCCTTGCCAAAATTGCGCGACAAGCGAATGCCGCCAACGTTGCTGCGTTCGCTGGCAAACTCGCAAAGGCGCTGCCAGGTGTGGTCGCGAGAACCGTCGTCAACGACAATCAGTTTGGCGTCAATGTTGTCGGCTGTCAACTGGTCAAGAATGGCTAACAAATTGGTACAGAGCGTTTTCTGCTCCATATATGCCGGGATGACAAGGGTCAAGCGGGCGTCAGACTCCACGGCAGTACCTCCTCATTGTTGTCACAGCGACGCTATTCGGCGTTTATTATAACGAAATGCAGCGCTGTTTGTCAAGGTGTGGTGGGTCGTTCGTGACCCGTTTCAGGCCAAAGGGCAATGATGTCCAGCCCGTTTTTGTTGGCGTACGCCACAGTGCGGCCGGTGCCGCCGGTGGGCAGACCCTCCC
Organism: Oscillospiraceae bacterium; assembly: GCA_031549605.1. Classification (GTDB taxonomy): domain Bacteria; phylum Bacillota; class Clostridia; order Oscillospirales; family UBA929; genus WRAI01. The sequence continues at coordinate 29,489 of JAVBPM010000012.1, forward strand.
AGACGGCAATAAGGCGACTGGCGTGATCGACCATCCAGCGGTTGCGCATATGGTAGCTTTGTGTGTCGGAAAATTGTGCCATAATGCGGCGCACGTCGCAGTGCTCGAGGCAGGCGTCGTAACGGTCGATTTGAGCGGGTGACCAGTGCTTAGTCTGATCCTTGCCCGGCACGGCGGCGACCAGTACGATGTCGGGACAGGTCGACTGCTTGAGCGCGATAGCCTGCTCGCAGGCCAGCAGGTCAATGCCCTGTGCCATGCCGCAGATAAAGTTGCGGTAGCCGTCGCGGTAGGCCTGTTCTATGGCGCTACGCAGCCGTGCGGCAAAGGCGACGGCGTCGGGGTGACTATCGTCATAGCCCCAGGGCAGCGATTGCGGACGCCGACCGGTGAAGGCGCAGGCGACGGCGCGCAAATCGGCTTCCGCTTGCTTTCTCATCGTTTGCAGCAGCACGGAGACGCGATCGTCGTCCTGCTGTGGATAGGGGTAGTGAAGTTGCTGCGCGACGTCGGTGGCCGCCGTGCGAAATAGCCGACAGGCGGCAAACAGCGCGTGCCACAGCGAGGGATAATCGCTGGCGGCGTAGGTGTGTTGATACGCCTTCCAAGCGGCTGGCGTCAGGTGCTTTTGCAGATACTTGGCTTGGCACCCCAGTCTCAGCGGTATAGCGCTGTGGCAGGCAAGTTGCCAGCCCAGCATACGCCTCAGCTCGTCGCGAATCAGCGTCAGCATGGCTTGTGCGTAAGGCAGTTGCTGTCGGCAGATGCCTTTGGCGACATAGGGTGCGACCCACCAAAACTCGTTGGTGCAGCCGTGAAATAGTTGGGTGTCGGGTCGTTTAATGCTGTAGGGCTCGACGTCGGGCAGCGACAGGCCGCCGTCCTTGTCGAGCCAGAGCAAGCTGGGCTCGTGGCAATGGTCAAGCAGCTTGTCAACGGTGACCAGCGACAAATCGACGCGGCTACCGTCGGTGTACTGCGTCATGCAGATGTACCGATCGGGGTCACCGCCGAAAAACTGGTCGTCGGAGGTTTGGCGCACAGCGGGTTGGCCGAGCGCGTCAAGCCAGCTCAGGTCAGCGCGCAACGCGTCGACGCCGGATTGGTTCGTGACGGCAAAGAGTACATCATAGTCGCTGTACTGGTCGGGTGACGCGTCGGCATCGGCGCGCGAACCCTGCAGCACCACGGCGCGAATGCGCTCGTCGGCCAACGCAAGGTCAAGCAGCAGGTCTTTCATATGTTGTTCGTCGCGCACATTCGTCACCCCCAGACAGCAGTGTATCATCATTGACAGCAAATGACAACCGGCGTATTATGGTAATGTATATGGGGAGGTTTGTCCGTTGAGTGAGATAAAAGATAGCGCGCTGGCGGCGTCGGGTCATCAAAAGATTGACTGGGCGTATGCCTATATGCCGGCGCTGCGTGAAATAGAGCGCGATTTTGTGGCCGAGCAGCCCTTTGCCGGGCTGAAGGTGGCGATGAGCATTCATCTGGAGGCCAAAACGGCCAATTTGGCGTTGCTGCTGCAAAAGGGCGGCGCCGAGGTACACATTTCGGGCTGCAACCGGCTGTCGACGCAAGACGATGTCTGCGCGGCGCTGGCCGAGCGCGGCGTGACCGTCAATGCCGTGTACGGTTGCGACGAGCCGACCTATCAGCGGCATTTGAAAATGACGCTGTCGGGTCGGCCGCATCTGGTGCTGGACGATGGCGGCGACCTGCTGGAACTGCTGCTGGGTGAATGTGGCGCTGATGGCGTTAACCTAATCGGCACGACCGAGGAGACGACGACGGGCGTGCAGCGGCTGAAACGGCGGGCGGCCAACGGCGAGCTGTCCTTTCCGGCGCTGGCCGTCAACGACGCGGCGATGAAGCATCTGTTTGATAACCGCTACGGCACCGGGCAGTCGACGTGGGACGCGATTTTGCACACCACCAACATTCAGATTTGCGGCAAGACGGTGGTGGTGGCCGGGTACGGCTGGTGCGGGCGCGGTGTCGCCATGCGAGCGCACGGGCTGGGAGCCAATGTCATTGTGACCGAGATTGATCCGGTCAAGGCCATTGAAGCGGTATGCGACGGCTTCCGCGTGATGACGATGGATCAGGCGGCGCCGTTGGGCGATCTGTTTGTTACGGTGACCGGCTGCCGCGATGTCATTGTCGGGCGGCACTTTGCCGCGATGCGTGACGGCGCGACGCTGTGCAACGCCGGACATTTTGATGTGGAGGTCGATGTGGCCGGGCTGACGGCCATGAGCGTGCGGCAGTGGGAGCGGCGCAAGGACATTGTCGGCTACCAGCTGGCCGACGGGCGCGTTCTCAATGTGCTGGCCGAGGGTCGGCTGGTCAATCTCGCGGCGGGCAACGGGCATCCGGTTGAGATTATGGATATGAGCTTTGCCGTGCAGGCGCTGGCACTGCGCTATCTGGCCGAGCAGGGCAGTACGCTGTCGGCCGGTGTGTATGATGTGCCGTATACGATTGACGCGCGCGTTAGCGCGTATAAGCTGCAGGCGCTGGGCGTATCGATTGACGCGTTGACGCCCGAGCAGCGAGAATACTACCAAGGAGAGTGCTAAACTATGAAGCTATTTACATCAGAGTCGGTGACTGAGGGACATCCCGACAAGGTGTGCGACCAGATTTCCGACGGGGTGCTGGACGCGATTTTAGAGCAGGACCCGACGGCGCGTGTCGCCTGTGAGGCTATTGTTACAACCGGTATGGCGCTGGTGATGGGCGAGATTTCAACCGAGGCGTATGCCGATATCCCGTCCATTGTGCGCAAGACGCTGCACCGCATCGGTTACGATGACGCGGTGAGCGGCATGGACTACCGCACCTGCGCCATTTTGACCAGCATTGACGAGCAGAGCGCCGACATTGCGCTGGGCGTTGACCACTCGCTGGAGTTCAAGGGCGGGCAGCACGACGACGCCGACTTGATTGGCGCGGGCGATCAGGGCATGATGTTCGGCTACGCCTGTGACGAGACGCCCGAGCTGATGCCGGCGGCGCTGGTGTATGCCCACAAGCTGTCGCGGCGGTTGACCGAGGTGCGGAAAAACGGGCAGCTGTGCTGGCTGCGACCCGACGGCAAAAGTCAGGTAACGGTGCAATACGACGCCAACGGCGCGGTACAGCGCTGCGAGGCCGTTGTGCTGTCGGCGCATCACACCGAGGACATTGACATCAACGCGCTGCGCGTAGCGCTGAAGGAGGCGGTCATTGACCCCATCCTGCCCTCAGCGTGGATTGACCGCGACACCAAGTTTTTCATAAACCCGACCGGACGCTTTGTCGTTGGCGGGCCGCAGGGCGACTCGGGCTTGACCGGCCGTAAACTGATTGTCGACACCTATGGTGGTGCGGCGCGACACGGTGGCGGCGCGTTTTCGGGCAAGGACCCAACCAAGGTTGACCGCAGCGCAGCCTACATGGCGCGGTACATCGCGAAAAACATTGTAGCGGCAGGGTTGGCCAAACGCTGTGAGCTGGAGATTGCCTATGCCATCGGCGTGGCGCAGCCGGTCAGCGTGCTGGTCGACACCTTCGGCACCGGCCTTGTCAGCGACGAGGCGCTGTCGGCGGCGGTCAGCCGCGTGTTTGACCTGCGTCCGTCCAGAATTATCGACTATCTCGACCTGCGCCGCCCTATTTATACGCCGGTGGCGGCTTACGGCCATTTTGGACGCGACGACCTCGATCTGCCGTGGGAGAAAACCGACAAAATAGAGGCGCTGAAAAATTCGCTGTAAAAAGGCTTGCAATTTTAGGCGCGCACTGCTATAATACTAAAACGCCGGTAAAAATCGGTGAATATGCTGTGGAGGAGGTGGTCGACTTGCCGAATATCAAGTCTGCCAAAAAACGGGTGGCGGTGACCGCTGCCAAAACCGCATCCAATCGTATGGCCAAATCGACGCTGCGTACCAGCGTTAAGAAGGCCAAATTGGCTGCTGCCGCTGAGGGCAACGCTTTGACACCTGAGATGATGAGCGCAACCCAAAAGGACATTGACCAGGCCGTCGCCAAAGGGCTGATTCACAAGAACAAAGCAGCCCATATGAAAAGTCAGCTGAGCAAGCTGGCCAAGTAGTACCGTTTACGCAGACAAACACCGCAGAGTTTAGGCTCTGCGGTGTTTTTTATTCGTTGTTGAACTCAACCATGTGCTTGCGTACTTTTTTAGGCACGAATTTTTGTTGCAGATTGATGTTGGTGCGGTGGGGGTTGGCGATGGCTTTGAAGTAGCCGCGCCAGAGTGCGTTCATCTCGGGCTCGGTGGGCAGCGGCGGCAGTGGGCCTGGTGGCAGCGATGTAATGTGCCAGCCGTTGGCGTCGGAGACGAGAACTAAGCGGCGCCTAACGTCGCGGATAAGGATACGCAGCCCGCCGTAGCGGTCGTGAAAGTGCTGGCCGATAAGCGGCAGCACGTTGACGTCGGGTTCGATGTCGGCGGCGTAGAGCTGGTCGTTTATTTTGTGCAGGCGCGTCAGTCCGACGTAGCGCTCGGCCTGATAGCCGACTCGGCGCACGGCGGCAAAGACGGCGTGCACCGCCGGATGTTGCAGCTGGTCGAGCGGCGAGGTGTTTTGGGCAAAGCCGAGCCGCAGCATGGCGAGGACGCTGTCCTCAATGCTGGGCAGCTGGCTGAGAAAGGCGCGGTAGACATTGTGCGACAGCAGCGGGTCAAGCCGTTGCATGCCGCGCGTGACGCGGTCGGCCTTGGCGCAATCGGTGGTCACAAGCTGGCTGTCGAACAGCGAGGGCTCGTCGTTGCGGCCAACAGCGCGAATGTTGCTGTCACCGTTGTGGGCAAAGGCGCAGAAAATAGCGGTCAGCAGCCCGTCGTAGCTGTCGTCATACAACCAAATCATGCAGCTGTACCGTGGGCGTCGGTAATTGCAACAGCTTGGGTTGCTGGGGCAACGGCGCGGGCGTGACGGTGGTAGGTGCGGCCAGCAGTGGCGTAGCCGGTTTGTCAAACAGCGACGTCTGCTCGGGGTCGCGCAGGTCGCTCAGCACGTCGTGCAAATAAGGACTGTCGGGCTGCATTCGGCCGTGAAAACGCCCGCCGGCGGTGAGAAAATACTGCGCGCGCTTCATAACAACGCCCAGCTGGCGCAGGCTCTCCCAGCGCAGCGGGCCGTAGCGGCGCGCTGCAATAATGCGGTCGGCCGACTTTTGTCCCACGCCGGGAATGCGCAGCAGCAGCTCGCGGTCGGCGGTGTTGACCTCGACGGGAAAACGGTCGACATGGCGCAGCGCCCACGCCGTCTTGGGATCGACGGCCATGTCGAGATTGGGGTTGTGGGCGTCGGCCAGCTCGTCGGGCTCAAAACTGTAGAAGCGCATCAGCCAGTCGGCTTGGTAAAGGCGGTGCTCGCGCAGCAGCGGCACCGGCGCACTGGCGTTGGGCAGCGTCGGGTGGTTGCCGACCGGCACATAGGCCGAGTAGTAGACGCGCTTCATCTGCATGCGTTTGTACATAGCGCGTGCCAGCGTCATCACCGTCAGGTCGCTGTCGGGAGATGCGCCGATGATCATCTGCGTAGACTGACCGGCGGGCACAAATTGTGGCGCGTTGCGGTGCTTGCGCCCGTCCTCCAGCAGCTGGGAGCCGGCGTCTTTAATCAGCCGCATGGGCTCAATCAGCGCCTGCGGCGTCTTTTGTGGCGCGAGGGCGGCCAGCGACGATACGGAGGGCAGCTCGATGTTGCACGACACGCGGTCGGCCAGCAGGCCGATGCGGTGCACCTGCAATGGCGAGGCGCCGGGGATAATTTTGACATGGATGTAGCCGTTGAACTGCGCGCGAATGAGCGTCAGCGTACGCTCCATCAGCTCCATGGTGTAGTCGGGGTTCTTGACCACGCCCGAGGATAAAAACAGCCCCTCAATGTAGTTGCGGCGGTAGAAGCCGAGTGTTAACTCGGCCAGCTCCTCGGGCTGGAAGGTGGCGCGTGGAATGTCGTTGCTGGAACGGTTGGCGCAGTAGGCGCAGTCGTAAATGCAGGCGTTGGACTGCAGTACCTTGAGCAGCGAAACACAGCGCCCGTCGGCGGCCCAGCTGTGGCAGATGCCACCGTGTACGGCGTTGCCCAGCTTGCCTTTTTCGGCAGCACGCGTACTGCCGGATGAGGCGCAGGAGGCGTCGTAGCGCGCCGCCTCGCCGAGAATTTCCAGCTTCTGCTGCACGGTCATGGCGCGTCCCTCAGCGCCCACGCGCGCGCCAGCTTGCTCTGCGGCAGCGGCTCTATGTCGTAGCGGCGGCAAAAGGAATCGGACAGTGCCTGCAACTGCGGCAGGTCGCCCTGCAGCAGCTCCAGCTCAAGTTCACAGACTGGTTCTGTGTGCGCTCCGGCGCAGATTGTGCCGATGTCGACTGCCAACTCGGCCCGCAGGTCGCCCTGCTCGACCACGGCGTGGGTGCGCTCGAACTGTATGGTGCATACCTCGACAAACGGTTCACATTGCGTCAGCTGCACTGGTGCACCCAGAGCCACCAGTTGGGGTAGCGCGGCGGTTAAATTGTCGGCTGTGCATTGCCATTCGTTGCGCGTCAGCGATTGCGGCGCAGGAGCCTTGCAGGTGGCGACAGTGGCATCGCCCTCGCTGCGCAGCCGCAGCGACCAGCGTCGCAGTCGTAGGTCGGCGTTGGGTGTGTCGTAGTAAACGGCGTGGTGCGGCGTCGTTGTCAGCGGCGTGGCACACAGCGCCAGCAACCAGCGGTCGCAGAGTATGGCCTGCGCCAGCGCGGGGCTGGGCAGACGCAGTTTGCTCTCGATTTCAAGCGCCATCGAAATCACCTCATACAATTACTATAAACTACAAACAAATGTTTGTCAATGGTTGTCATAAAAATACTGTACATTTTTGTAATTATCCTTTATAATGTATGGCGTAAAGGAGGCGGTGGCGTGAAATGTAAGGTATGTAATGCCGCAAATGCCGATGGCGCAACCACTTGCATGTGGTGTGGAACGCCATTGGGCAATGATGTAATTGAGCCGGTGGTCGAGAATTCGCCAGCGGTCTATGTTGGTGATGTCGGTTTGCCGGTGGCTATGCCCGACATTCCGGCGGTTGAAGCACCGCCTGTTGACGAGCTGCCGCTGCCGGTTGTGGCGCAGCAGGAGGTCGAGCCTGAGCCCTTTACGCCGGTGGCCGAGCCTGCCCCGGTGGCCGAGGTTGCGCCGGAGCTGCCGGTTGTCGAGACGCCTGTGGCCGCTGAACAGCCGCCTGTTGCCGCGCCCGTTGAAGTGACACCGCAGCCGTCCAGCGCTGGTGTACAGCAGTTTTTCTCGCGTGTCCGCCAAGGCGGCAATGCTATGGCGCCCAAAGCGCCGGGCTTTGGCCAGCTGCGGTCGGGCATCGCGCCGTTGATTCGGACGCCAAGGGAGGACAAGCCGGTCGAACCGGCCGCTGACCCCGTTGTCGAGCAACCGCAGATGCTGCCTGCCGCAGAAGATGTGAGTCAGGCACCGATGGCCACGGCGGAGGAATACGCGTCAATGCTGACCGATGCTGAGGTGCCGGCAGCCGTTCCGCCCTTTGCGCCGCCGGCCGGACTGCCGGTGGTTGAAGATATGCCTAACCTAAGACTGGATATGCCTGAAGCGACGGAGATGCCGCAGATTGGATTCTCGGCGCCGGTTGAACAGTCGGTCGCCATGCCGGAAATGAACTATGCTGCACCCGAAGCCGTTGCCCCGCAGCCGGTTGAGCAGTGTGTCGCACAGCCGGAGCTGCCGCAGATTGGCTTTGCGGCGCCGGTTGAACAGTCGGTCGTCATGCCGGAAATGAACTATGCTGCACCCGAAGCCGTTACCCCGCAGCCGGTTGAGCAGCATGCCGCACAGCCGGCCATGTCGCAGATTGGCTTTGCGGCGCCGGTCGAACAGCCGGTCGCCATGCCGGAAATGAACTACGCTGCACCTGAAGCCGTTGCCCCGCAGCCGATTGAACAGTATGCCGCACAGCCGGAGCTGCCGCAGGTTGCTTTTGCGGCGCCGGTCGAACAGCCGGTCGCCATGCCGGAAATAAATTATGCTGCACCTGAAGCCATTGCCCCGCAGCCGGTTGAACAGTATGCCGCACAGCCGGAGATGCCGCAGGTTGCTTTTGCAGCACAAGTCGAACAGCCGGTCGCCATGCCGGAAATGAATTACACTACACCCGAAGCTGTTGCACCGCAGCCGGTCGCTCAGCCGGAGATTGCGGCGCCCGCGCCCTATTTGGATATGGCGTCCGTATCCACCTACAGCCCTGTTGAAGAGCTGGCCGACCAGATTCGTCAAACGACGCAAGCGCAACAGGAGCCGGTTGACACTGGTTATATTGCCGCGCCGCAGCTGCCCCAGTTGGTTCAGCAGCCGGCCGATGACCCTTACGCCTCAGCGCAGGTGGCGGCACCTGTACAGCCGGTGGCTGTCGCACCGCAGCCGGATGGACAGCCGGCTTCTGCCGAGGCACCCATTGAGTTTCCCTATCAGCCGGAGGAGCCGGCCCCGGTGCCGAGTGCGCCGGCGTCGGGCTGGACCAGCGGACCGGTGGGCAGCTTTGGTGCCAGCAATGCCAAGGTTGTCTCGCTTGACGCAGCCGAGCCCATTGCGGACCACGACGAGCCGCAGGAAACGGAGGGTCGTCTGTCGGTGGCGATGGTGCTTATGATGACTCTTTTGGCAGCCGTTCCGCTCCTTGGCGTCTTCTTCAGCGCCAACTGGGCATTTAGCCGCAAAAGTGACACCAGTAAGAGCGCGCTGGGCAAGGTGCTACTCGTGCTTAGTCTGCTGGTGACGATTGGTGTTGCGGCGCTTGGCGTCCTGACGCTGATTGAGGGCATGACGATCCAGTTTTAATCATGCAGAGACGCTGGGCTCAATTTACAGACGGCTTCGCACCCGCCATTGACGGTGTTGCAACGGTAGTCGACGGTTATGCGTCGACCTTGCAGCAGCATGGTGGGTGTGTTGTTGTTGCGCCAAAGGAACCGAAATACAAGGATGTGAAAGACTATCGAGTCATCCGCGTACCGTCGGTTAAAACGCATAAGAAGATTGGTTATCGCGTCGCGTCACCCATTGAGGTGCGTGTGGTGGCTGAGCTAAAAAAGATGCCAATTGCACTAGTGCACTGTCACAGCCCCTTTTCGCTGTCTTTTTTAGCCGAATCGGCCGCCAAGGCGTGTAAAGTGCCGTCGATTATCACCTACCACACCAAGTATGCACAGGACATTGAGCGCAGCGTGCCGGCGCCGTTTCGCGAACTGGTCGCCGATTTTGTGGTGCAACGCTACAAGACCTTTGACGAGGTGTGGACCGTTAGCCGTGGCGCGGCCGCTGACTTGCGGCAGCTGGGCTTTAAGGGCGGTGTGGTTGTGATGCCCAACGGGTGCAGCATGTCGACCGCGCCGGTTGACGAGCGACTGGTACGGCAGGTCAACGACAGGCACGGCTTGCAGCCCGATGTGCCGGTGCTGCTGTTTGTCGGGCGCATGATTTGGTACAAGGGCATTGATATGATTTTACACACGCTGGCCGAGATGAAGAAGGCGGGCGCGGCGTTTCGGATGCTGTTTGTCGGCGACGGCAGCGACAGCAAGGACATTCAGGCGACGGCGCACTCGATGGCGTTAGACGACTGCGTTGCCTTTGTCGGCAAGGTGGCCGACCGTGAGCTGCTGCGCGCCTACTATGCGCGCGCCGATTTATTTTACTTTCCCTCCACGTTTGATACCAGCGGCTTGGTAGTGCAGGAGGCGGCGGCGCTGGGCTGTCCCAGTGCGGCGCTGCGAGACACCTGCGTGGCCGAGGCCATGGTCGATGGGCGAAACGGCCTGTTGGTCGGTGACGATCCTCAAGCGGCGGCGGCCGATTTGCTGGCACTGCTGCGGCAGCCGGAGCGGTTAAAGGCGCTGGGTGAAGCGGCACGGCATGAGGTCTATATCAGCTGGGATGTCGCGATGCGAAATGTCATGGCGCGCTACGAGCAGGTGCTGGCGCATAGCCGGCGCGTGAAAAAAACGCGCCGCGTGACCGGAGGAAAGACATGACAAAAAGAGGGAGAGCCGCCGCTGTTGTTGAGCAGCTCACGGCACTGTATCCTGAAGCGCTGTGCTCGCTGGTGTATGACGTTGACTGGCAGCTGCTGTTTGCCACACGGTTGTCGGCACAGTGCACCGACGCGCGCGTTAATCAGATCACGCCGCTGTTGTTCGGCGCCTTTGGTAGCTTGGAAGCGCTGGCAGAGGCCGATTTGGCGGCGGTGGAGGACATTGTGCGGCCCTGCGGCTACTACCGCGCCAAGGCCCATGATATTGTACTGTGCGCACGGGCGCTGCTGGAGCGGCACGGCGGCCGAGTCCCGGACACGATGGAGGCGCTGCTGGCGTTGCCGGGCGTGGGCCGCAAGACGGCCAATTTAATTCTCGGTGATTTGTACAAGCAGCCGGCCATTGTTGCCGATACCCATTGCATTCGCATCAGCAACCGGCTTGGGCTGGCGAACAGCGCTGATCCGGCCAAGGTGGAGGTGCAGCTTAAGGCGCTTATCGCCCCAGTGGAGCAAAGCGATTTTTGCCACCGATTGGTATTCTTTGGGCGCGACGTCTGCCGCGCGCGCAGCCCGCAGTGCGGCGGCTGCCCACTGCTGCCGTTGTGCCCGACGGGTAAATAGAGCGAGAAAAAAGCGCCGACGACTGTCGGCGCTTCAGCGCGTTAAAAAACTTGTTTTTTGGCCCGCTGACAGACTGGAAAAGAAGTGCGCAGGCAAAGAAACGCTGTCCGTCGGCGTACGATGGCACGCTAGGACAGCTTTTTTGCAGCAAGTAAAACCATTGCGACGCACCGACCCTGTCGGTGCTTCGCAAATCATTAGCGGAGAAGCAAAACGCCGCCTTACGTCGCCGCTTCCGCTCTTTTCCGGCGCTGGTTTTACGGTGCGCGCTTGTTTGACAGTCTGAAGCGCCGACGACTGTCGGCGCCTTGCTATAGGTGACGGTTATTTCTTCTTGATAAACACGACGTAGATGACCAATACGATGATGAGCAGGATGGACGCGGCGGCCACAATCAGCCACACCAGCGTGCTACTCTTGATGGGCTTGGTTGTTTCGTAAGGCTGGATGGCCTTGCTGCCGGTGCCGTCGGTGGTGACGGTGAGCGACTGGATTGTCAACCCGGTGCCCGACGCGCGAGTCAGCGAGACCAAGAGGCTGTTAACCGAGACAAAGCCGTACTGGTCAATGGTGCCCTCGGGAAACATCTCCGCTGTCAGCTCAAGGGTGCCGGACAACGACTGGTTGGGTGCCAGCGCGCCGCCGTCGGTGAACTGGGCGTTGGGCAGATAGCTGCCCAAATTGAGCTGCAATCGCTCGTCCTCAGCGGTGCGCGAGGTTGAGTTTGCGAGCAACAGCGTCAGCGTGGTGTTGGCTGTGCCGGTCGCCAGCTTGAAATTGAGCTTGGTGCCTTTGACGGGAATGGAATAGCCGTCGTGCGGCAGGTCGTAGCTGGCGAGGCCGTCGTCGCCGTTGAATTTGAGCGCCAGCGTTCTGTCGGTTTGGTTGAATGTAAGTTCGGGCTGCTTGGCCAGCCAGTCGGCTTGGTCTAAACTGACCAACGACACGGTTTGCACGCCGCGAACGATGGTCGGCTCGCGTGCCGGCGCGGTGTTGGCGGCATTGGGGTCGCGTTTGAACTGCTCGTTGAACACGTTGCCGAGGGCGCGCGCGTAGTGCTGGTTGCCCTGCGCGGCCAGATGGTAGCCGTCGGCCTGCAAAAAGTGGCCGATGTCGTACTGCTGACATTCCTGCGCTATGTCGATCAGCGGCACCTCGTTAGCAGCGGCCACGGTGCGGATGGCGGCGTTGTAGGTGTCCAGCACGGCCATGGCGCCGCCGGCGTCACGGTAGAGGCTGGGCTTGCCGGCCATTGCCGGGTCCATGTACGGGCAGGTGAGCAGCAGCGGTTGCACGTCGTTGGCGATCAGCCGCACAACGAGGTCGGTCAGGTTGGCGGTGAAGTCGTCCAGTTTGACGCGCGGTTGATTTTCACGGGTGCAGATAAAATCGGAGCTGCCGAAAGCCAGCACGGCCAGCGTCGGCTTTTTGTCCAGCACATCCTGCTGCAACTTGTCTTTGGCTTGTGCGGTGGTGTAGTCGGCCGCTGCGGCGTTGACGAGCGTCATGTTGAACTGGGTGGCCACCGTACGCGGCCAGGAGGCCTCGGCGGTGATGCCGTCGCCGTAGCAGACCAATGTGGCGCCGTCGAGTACGCGCTCGGACGCCGGTGTAAAGGCGGCCAGCGCCGACAGCGGCAGCGCCAGCGTCAGGACAAGCAGCAGCAGTGTTGTGGTGAGTCGTTTCATAGGATCCCTCCGTTTAGTCGCTTAGTGATTAGCCAGCAGCACAGGCCGGTCAGCAGTCCGGCGGCCATGCCTACCAGCAGTAGCGGTGGCAAAAAGTCGAGCAGCGCGCTGTTTTGAAACAACAGCGCGGCGGCCAGTAGTTGGCCGAGGTTGTGGCAGGCGCCGCCCGCCATGCTGATGCCAACAAGTCCAAAGACCCGGCAGCGCAATAGTAGCGCCATAACGGCCAGACTAAGCAGTGCGCCGGCCATGCCGAAGGCCAGTGACGCGACATTGCCAAACAGCAGGCTAACCAGCACAACGCGGAGTACGGTAATACTGCACGCCACAGCCAGTCCGTCGGTCAGCAGCGCCATCAGCACGGCGATGTTGGCCAGCCCTAATTTGATGCCGGGCACGGCCGACGAGACGTTGACCAGTGACTCGGCGTAGCTGAGTGCCAGCGCCAGACTGAGATAGGCGGCGGCGCGCGCCAGCCGCTTGCTGGCGGCGCTCATGAGCTGACGGCGTCAACGGCGCCGTGGCCGAGCGTGACGACCAGCCGGTGCGGCAGGCAGATGAGGCTGCCGCCGTCGGTTTGGGTCAAGGCTCGCTGGTGGGTGCACTGCTTGTCGGGACAGTCGGCGTCCGAGACCCAGACGCGGCCGTCGGCAATGGTAACGGTGTTGTGCCCGCGCTCGGTGTCTATGGCAATGACGGTGTCGATGCTCAGGTTGTACTGCCCGTACAGCGCGCTATCGACGGCAATGACCACGGTGTCGCCGGTGCGTTCGGACGGCAGCAGCCACAGCAGCAGCGCGGCGACCACTACTACCAGCGCCAGCAAGGCGTCGGCAAATGTGAAGGCACGCGGCTTGGCCATGGCTAAAAGAGACCGTGGATGGTGCCGGTGGCGTCGGTGTCAATACGCTCGGCCGACGGGCTTTTGGGTAGGCCGGGCATGGTCATTATGTCGCCGGTGGTGACCACGACAAACCCCGCGCCCGCCGACAGGCGCACCGCCTGCACGGTCATGGCAAAGCCGGACGGCGCGTTGCGCAGCGTGGCGTCGTCGGACAGCGAGTACTGCGTTTTGGCTATGCAGACGGGCAGCGCGCCGTAGCCTTGCTGCTCCAGCTTGTTCAGCATCTTAAGCGCCGCGTTGCTGAAGTCGACGCGGCCGGCGCCGTAATAGTCAAGGCAAACCTGCTCGATTTTGGCCTTGAGCGGCTGCTCGAGCTCATAGAGAAAGGTGCAGTCCGACTGCTCGGTGTTGACAATGACCTCACGTGCCAGTGTCTTCATGCCGCGACCTCCCAGTGCATGTCCTTCAGCGACGGCGACGGCGTACCCCTTGGCGCGGCAGGCGTCAACCAGCAGTTTGAGTTCCTCGGTGCTGTCGGCGTCAAAGCGGTTGACGGCCACCACGACACGCAGCCCCAGCTTGTTCTGCACGTTGTCGCAGTGACGCCACAGGTTGTCAAGCCCCCGGCGCAGCGCCTCGGTGTCTGGCTTTTGCAGATTG